>NZ_JBIAQL010000005.1:0-380932 GCF_042889045.1 Streptomyces sp. NPDC002701 | reverse complement strand
GGGGGGGGGGGGGGGGGGGGGGGGGGGGGGGGGGGGCGGGCCCCGCCCCCCCCCCCCCCACTACCGGGGGGGGGGGGACCCCCCCCCGGCCCCCCCCCCGCGGGGCGCCCCCCGACCAGCGCAGTCAGCGGAGCTTTCGGCAGAAGAGGGCGTCCGGGGTGCGGGACGAGCCCACGCGCCCCGTGTAGGCGATGCCGGCCACGTACTCGTCGTCCGCGCACTGCCCCTTGTAGCGGCCCGTGGCGAAGTCACCCCCCTTGGGGGACGCGCCCCGGTCGTCCCCCCGGTCGAACCAGACCGTACGGCCACTCGTACCCGTGATCACCCCGGCCGGGGCGGCCGTGCACAGCGCGGACGAGACGGCCGCACCCCGCACGCTGTAGCCGGACACGAACTTCCCGTCGGGACACTGCAGCTTGGTGTACCCGGAGGCCCAGTCGCCGCCCGCCTTCACGTACCGCTCGTCCTTGACGACCTCGTGACCGCCGCCCGCGCCGGACAGCGGTCCGGTGGTCACGTCGGAGCACAGGCCCCGGTTGCCCGTGTGGCCCAGACCGAGGAGCCGCTGCCCGTCGGGGCAGGCGGCCTTGCGGGCGCCGGAGTCCCAGTCGGGCAGCGCCCGCATCCGCCGCGAGGCGACGAAGTCGCCGTGGTCGGGGCTGAGCATCGACCACTCCGTGACGGGCGCGACCTGCCCGGTGCGCCCTGCGGCCCCGACGAGCCGGGTCCACGCGGCGGCCCGCCAGTCGTCGCCGTCGTACGGGCCCATGCGGCGGCCCGCCGAGTCCCAGTGCAGCAGCGCCCAGCCGTTGCCCGTGCGGTTCTCGTGCCAGCCGACGAGCGGCCAGTACGCGAAGTCGGCGTCGGTACGGATCAGTTGTTCGACGAAGTTCTCGAACCAGGCCCGCGCCCTGGCGTTCGTCTCCTCCCGCCCGCCGACCCCGAACTCGCTGATCCAGACCGGGGCGGTGAAGTGCTGGTCCTGCTCGGCACCGACGTAGAAAGCCTGGCGGTTCAGGACGTCGACGAGTTCGGCGGGGGTCAGGTCGCGGTAGCGGGGGTCGGTGGTCTCGCCCGTACCGGTGGCGCCGCTGTGGTTCGGTCCCGTGTAGTCGTAGAAGTGGGCCGAGTACACGAGCTTGCCGGAGTCGACGAGGGTGTGCGAGAGGGTGCGTACGGGCGCCAGGGTGGGGCGTTCGTGCGCGAAGCCGTCGATGGGGATGCCGGTCCAGTTGATGCCCTCGACGATGACGAGGAGATCGGGGTCGGCCTCCGTCAGGATGCGGTCGCCCACGCGCTGGGAGGCGGCGAACCAGTCGTGATCGTTGCCGAGCCCCCAGTTGGGGTCGTCCCAGACGTTGCGGCGCACCTCGTTGTAGAGGTCGGCGCCGACGACGCGCTGGTTGTCCTTGTAGCGGCGCGCCATGAACAGCCAGTCGTCCTCCCAGGCCGCGGCCGACTGGCTGGTGTTCCAGCGCTCGTTGCCGTCGACCCCGCAGCACCAACGGGTCGTGTTGGTGTGGTTGTTCAGGATCACGGCGAGACCGGCGGCGGTGAGTTCGCCGACCACGGCGTCGTAGACCTGGAGCGGGGTCTTCCCGCGCAGGGCGGGATTGGCGGACACGGCGTCGTCGGTGACGGGGCGGCCGTCGTGGACCATCTCGTTGGAGAAGGGCAGCCGGACGCTGTTGATCCCGATCTCCTGGAAGCCGGCGATGATCTCGGCCATGGGGGCCCGGTCCAGGCCGAGGGGTATCCGGCCGGAGTTCTCCCCGGCGTGGTGGTTCGCGTCCTCGTCCGCGCTGCCGGAGCCGTTCCAGGTGCCGCTGGCGCCGTGCCAGTTGCCCGACCGCAGCTTGAAGCGGTCCCCGTCCGCGTCGACGATCCAGCGGCCCCGTGTGCTGAGCGGCGGGGTCCACTCGGCGGGGGCCGCGGCGGCCGGTGGCGCAACGACGGACTCCCCTTCGGCCGGCGCCTGCGCCGGTGTCGGCGGCGCGGGCAGTGCGGCCGCGGGGAGGGGCGCCGACGGCACCAGGAGGAACAAGGCGGCCAGGGTCGCCCTGCCGAAGAATCCGCGCACGATCGTCATCCGTCTTCCTGTGTACTCACGCGATTTCCCTGTACGCACATTTCTGTGCCCGTGCATTTCCTTGTACGGCATTTCGGTCAACGCTGTTCCGTTTCGCTCGGCACCGCTTCGAGGGGGCATCCCCGTCCGGGGAAACTCTTTTCCCGCTGACCCGCCTCAGCGCCACGCGCCCGACAGGCTCCGGGTGACGACCGAGCTGAGGACCCGTACGCCATGCGTCGATCCCGGGTCGATGTCCGTGAGCTCCCGCACCCGGCGGAGCCGGTAGTCCAGGGTGCGCGGGTGGACGTTGAGGGCCTCCGCCGTGAGGCCGCGGTTCATGTCGTGGCGGTAGTACGCGTCGAGGGTGAGCAGGAGGTCCGGGCCGGGTTCGAGGCGCCGGGCGACCGACCGGAGCCACCCGTCGACGAACGAGACCTCCGGGACGGAGAGTTCGACGAACACGTCCGCCATGGTGTGGGCCCGCAGTCGCGCGGACGGGCGCCGCAGCGGCGCCGCCCTGCTGATCCGCCGGGCCCGGTCGAGGGCGCCGGCGAGCCCGCCCGGCCGTGCCCCGGCGGTGCCGACGGCACAGAGGCGGCCGAGGGCCCGGGCGAAGTCCTGCAGAAGATCGTCGACGGCGCCCGACGGTACGGTGCCGGGACCGACGGCGTCACCGACGGCACCGCCACCACCGGCGGTACCGGCCGCGTCGGCGTCGCCGGGTATCAGGGCGATCAGCTCACCGCCCCTCCCGCTCCCGCCTCCCTCGCCACCGCGCTCCGCGCTCCAGGTGACCGGCACCCGGTGCGTCTTCACCAGTGCCTCGATGCCGCTCTCCAGGTCGCGGTCGCCGACGGGGCAGTCGGGCACCCGGATCACCGTCACGGCGTAGTACTCGGCCAGTTCCATGCCGGTGACCAGGGCGAGCTCCGCCGCCATGGGGTCCTCGGCGAGCAACGAGCGTGCCAGCAGGCCCACTTGTTCGACGTAGGGCAGCCTGCGCCGCATCGCGGTCACGAAGCCCTGGCGGTAGGCGCCGATGCCGCGCTCGCCCTGCGGGGCGAACCAGCTCATGATCCGCATGAGTTCCTCGACGTCGCCGCCGCGCTGGGCCTCGGTCGCCTCGTTGATCTCGCGCAGCATGAGTTCGGTGTGCACGCGCAGCACGCGCTGCCGTGAGTCCAGTGACATGCCCGCCCCGGCCCGCGCCTCACCCATCGACGCGATGTAGCCGAGGTCGTCCTCGGTCAGCCTGCCGTTGGCCGGCGCCAGTTCGACGGTCCGGCGCCTGAACCACACCGCGTACTCCAGCGCCTCGGACCTGGCCCGGGAGTTCACGTCCAGCGACCCGAGTTCCGGGATCTCGCGTACGTACGTCTCGACCTCGCGGCGTGCGTTGACCGACGCCTGCCGGGCCAGCTCGGCGAAGAGGCTCCCCATGGAGCATGAGCATGCCATCGGGTCCGGAAGGGCCGACAGATGAAATCCGGACGGGGCTCATCACTCCGGGTGAATCGACGAGGGATATGTCGACGGGGAATTTGTCACAGTGCGCAAAGTTCCCCGGACCGGGCCTCCTTGTGGCTCGATTCGCTTGTCCGGGCACGGCTGCCTGGGCTTAATGGAAGGCGCGCGGTCACGCGTGGGGGGAACGGCGTCCAGCACGCCCTATTTCTTTGCGCCCGCCAAGAACGGGAATTTTTCCGAGGCACGCAAACGGGAGGGAAACCATGATGAAATCCGGCTTCAAGAAGAGAATCGCGGCGGCGGTGGCGGTCGTCTCCGCGGCCACCGCGCTCACGGTGAGCGCACCCGGCGCCAGCTCCGCCGCCCCCGCCGCCACCCCGAGCCTGCGGGCGTACGGCCTCGCCGGCGACGGCACCCTGATGTCCACGTTCCTGACGGACAACCCGAAGCAGCTCAACTGGGTGCTGGTCATCGACGGCCTCGTCGGCGACACCAAGCTGATAGGCATCGACTTCCGGGTACAGAACGGGCTGCTGTACGGCGTCGGTGACAAGGGCGGCATCTACACGATCAAGATGCCGCCGTCCCTCCCCGACACCGTGGTCGCCACCAAGGTCTCCCAGCTGCAGCCCTCGCTGTACGGCACGACCTTCGACATCGACTTCAACCCGGCGGCCGACCGGCTGCGGGTGATCAGCAACTACGGCCAGAACCTGCGGCACAACCTGAACGACCACTCGACGGTCACGGACAGCGCGCTGAACATCCCGCCGACGACCACGGCGGCCCAGGGCGTGACCGCGGCCGGCTACACGAACAACGACCTGGTCGGGTCCACCGCGACGACCCTGTTCGACATCGACACGTTCAACGACCAGGTCGTCATCCAGTCGCCGCCGAACGCGGGCAGCCTCGTCCCGACCGGCCTCCTCGGCTTCGACGCCGGTGTCGACGCGGGCTTCGACATCTACAGCACCCTGACGAACGGCAAGACGACCTCGAACGACGGCTTCGCCTCGCTCCTGCCGTACAACGCGACCAGGCCGTTCTTCTACAGCGTCAACGTCCTCACCGGCGAGCCGACGGCCATCGGCCAGTTCCCTCTGAACGTGACGGACGTGGCCATCAGCCTGACCGGAACCTGACCACCCGCCACCGACCGGCCACCGGCCCGCCGCGGACCGTACGATCCGGACCGCGGCGGGTCGCCGGTGTGTGCCCGTCGCCCTCAGAACGCCGTCGGCCCCGCCTGCACGAGGCCCGTCTGGTAGGCGATGACCACGAGTTGCGCCCGGTCCCGGGCGCCCAGTTTCGTCATGGCCCGGTGGATGTGCGTACGTACCGTCAGGGGGCTGACGGTCAGGTCCTCGGCGATCTCGGTGTTGGACTTGCCCTCCGCCGCCAGGGCCATGACCTCGCGTTCCCGCGTCGTGAGCTCGGCCAGGCGTTCCGGGGGAGCCAGCTGGCTCCCCGGTACCGGGGACGTGAGGAAGCGGGTGATCAGCGTGCGGGTGGCGCCGGGGGAGAGCAGGGCCTCGCCGGAGGCCACGGTGCGCAGGCCGGACAGCAGGGTGTCGGCGGTGACGTCCTTGCCGAGGAAACCGCTGGCACCCGCGCGGAGCGCCTGCGCCACGTAGTCCTCGGTCTCGAACGTGGTCAGGATGAGGACACGGGTGGCGGACAGGTCCGGGTCGGCGCAGATCGCGGACGTGGCGGCGAGACCGTCCGCGCCCGGCATCCGGATGTCCATGAGGACGATGTCGGGGTGGTGGGCGCGGGTCAGCTCCACCGCCTCCGCGCCGTCGGACGCCTCGCCGACCACGGTCATGTCGTCACAGGAGTCGATCAGTATCCGGAAGGTGGCCCGCAGCAGGGCCTGATCGTCGGCGAGCAGCACTCTGACGACACTCATGGTCTCTCTCCTTCGGGCCTGGCCGTCTTGAGGGCCCTGAAGGCCCGGAACGCCTCTTGGGGATCGCAGTTGACCGCGGAGCCGCCCGGGCCGGCCGCCACCGCCTCCGCGGGGTCCGGTGCCGCGAGCACTCCCGCCGCCCCCGGCACCGACGGCTGCAGCGGCAGCGCGGTGGTCACCTGGAAGCCGCCCTCCGGGCGGGGGCCGGCGTGGAGTTCGCCGCCGATCGACTGGGCTCGTTCGCGCATGCCCATGACGCCGAAGCCGCGGCTCTGCCCGGGCACCGGCACCGGCCGGACCGACGGGACCGCCCCGGCCGCCGCGACCGCCGGGACGGTCACGGCCGACGGGCCGTCGTTCGTGACCGTGATCAGCAGACGGGAGGCCACGTACGCGAGCCGCACGTGTGCGGTCTCCGTGACGGCGTGCTTGGTGACGTTGGTCAGCGCCTCCTGCACGATGCGGAACGCGGTCAGGTCCACGCCGGGTGAGAGCGGCTGCGGCTCGCCCTCCGTGGTCACCGTGACCGCGACCCCCGCGGACGCGCACGCCGCCACCAGGTCGGGCAGGCAGTCGAGGCCCGGGGACGGCTCCAGTGTCGGGGCGGCCGGGTCGTCGCTCCGGCGCAGCAGCCCCAGGGTCGCCTTCAGCTCGCGCAGCGCGGACGACGTGGTCCCGGTCAGGTCGTCGAGGATCTTCCGCGACTGCTCGGGGTTGCTCACCGCGAGGTGGGCCGCGGTACCGGCCTGGGCGTTGGCGAGTGCCAGGTGGTGGGCGACGACGTCGTGCAGTTCGCGGGCGATGCGCATGCGCTCCTCGGTGACGCGCAGCCGCGCCTCCTCCTCCCGGGTGCGCTCGGCGTGTTCGGCGCGGGCCTGCACGGCTGCCACGTACGCGCGCCGCAGCCGGGTCATGTTGCCCGCGGCGAGCGGCAGCAGCAGCCAGAAGAAGGGGCCGATCGTCCTGAGCAGCAGGGAGAGGCTGTCCATGGAGTCGGACACCGCGTAGGCGACCGTCAGCGGCGCCATGACGGAGATGCCGTAGACGCGGGTGGTCTTCGGGTCGGTGAGGGTGGCCAACCAGTAGAGCGCGCCCATGAGGGGTGCCAGCAGCAGGGGCGTGAGCAGGTAGCCGAGGGTGACCGCGATCACGGTGCAGACGGCGGTCACGAAGACGGCGGTCCGCGGAAACCTGCGGTACTTGAGCAGGGCGAGGCAGGAGATGCCCATGAGGACGACGGCGGCGCCGTCCTGGTCCGGCGGGTCGACACCGGGCAGGGTGAGGTTGCTGCCCAGGACCGCACAGCCCATCAGCACCAGGGCCACCACGACGTCGAAGGCGTGGGGATGGCGGTCCGCGTACTGCTCGAACCGGTCCGTGTAACGCTCCATGCTCTGGACCTCGGGTTCTCCGGTGGGTGGGCTGCGTCCATCGTGGACGCTTGCGGCGTGAACGGCCGACGGGGCCGCCCGTGTCGTTCGCCACGGGCGGCCCCTTCCCGGGGGAGGGAGGGTGGTCTCCTCAGGTGCGCGCCACTTCCAGGCCGGCCGGGTCGGCGGGGGCCGGGTCCGGCTCGGGCCTGCGGCTGAGCGCCTCGCCCTCCACGTCGACGCGGGGCAGCAGCCGGTCGAGCCAGCCCGGCAGCCACCATGCCCGGTGGCCGAGCAGGGCGAGTACGGCGGGCACGATCGCCATGCGTACGACGAAGGCGTCGAACAGGACGGCCGAGGCCAGCCCGAACCCGATCATCTTGATCATGGAGTCGGCCTCGCCGATGAATCCGGCGAAGACCGCGATCATGATGAGGGCGGCGGCCACGACGACCCGTGCGCTGTGCCGGAAGCCGCTGACGACCGACTGCTCGGGCGACTCGCCGTGGACGTACGCCTCGCGCATCCGGGAGACGAGGAAGACCTCGTAGTCCATGGCCAGGCCGAAGACGATGCCCACCAGGAAGATCGGCATCAGGCTCATGATCGGCCCGGTCTGCTCCACCCCCATGAGTCCGGCGCCGTGGCCCTGCTGGAAGACCAGGACGACCACGCCGAGGGAGGCCAGGACCGACAGGAGGAAGCCGAGGGCCGCCTTCAGCGGGACGAGCAGGGACCGGAAGACCACCATCAGGAGGATGATCGCCAGACCGACCACGACGACCAGGTACGGGATCAGGGCCGCCTGGACCTTGTCGGAGATGTCGATGTTCAGCGCGGTGGTGCCGGTGACCTCGAAGGTCGCGCCGGTCTCGGACTCGACCCCGGACCGCTCGCCCCGGATGGTCTCCACCAGGTTCGTGGTCCGCTCGTCGGTCGGTGCGGTGGAGGGCACGACCGAGAAGACCGCGGTGTCACCGACCTCGTTGAACTGGGCCGGGGAGACGGACACGACACCCTTCGTGGCAGCGATCTCCTTGGAGATCGCCTCCGCGGCGCCCTTCGGGTCGGAGTCGCCGGCGGCGTCCACGACGACGGTCAACGGACCGTTGAAGCCCGGCCCGAAGCCCTCCGCGAGGGCGTCGTAGGCGCGGCGTTCGGTGGTGGAGGTGGACTTGGCCTCGTCGCCGGGCATGCCCAGCTGCAGATCCGTCATCGGTACGGCGAGGGCGCCGAGGCCCACGACCCCGAGGAGCAGCACGGGCACGGGGCGGCGCAGCACGAACCGCGCCCAGCGGGTGCCCCCGTTGTTCTCGCCGCTCTTCTGGACCCGGCCGCTCTTGCGGGCCCGCCGGGTGAGCACGGCGTTCGGCCAGAAGCCGAGGAGCGCCGGGACGAGCGTCAGCGCGATCAGTACGCCCACGACGACCGCGCCCGCCGCGGCGAGACCCATCTTGGTGAGCATCGGGATGCCGACCACGGCGAGTCCGGCGAGGGCGATGACGACGGTGAGTCCCGCGAAGACGACCGCGGACCCGGCGGTGCCGGCCGCGAGCCCGGCCGCCTCGTCGGGCGTACGGCCCCGGGCGCGCTCCTCGCGGTAGCGGGAGACGACGAACAGCGCGTAGTCGATGCCGACGGCGAGGCCGAGCATCATCGCCAGGGTGCCGGTCGTCGTGGACAGGCCGAGGGTGCTGGCCAGGGTCAGGATCGTGGCCATGCTCACCCCGACGCCGATGACGGCGGTCAGCAGGGGCAGCCCGGCCGCGGCGAGGGAACCGAAGGTGACGAGCAGGACGACCGCGGCTATCGCGACGCCTATCAGCTCGGCCACGCCGCCGGGTCCGCCGTTCTCCTCCATCGCGGTCCCGCCGGCCTCGACGGTCAGCCCGGAGTCCCGGGCCTCGACGAGCGTCTCCTCCAGCTGGGACTTGCTGGCGTCGGTGAGGTCCGTGGGCCCGACCTTGTAGGTGACGGTCGCGTACGCCGTCGTGCCGTCCTTGCTGACCGCCCCGGACTCGAAGGGGTCGGCCGCGCTCGCGACCTGTGTGCCGTCGGCGAGCCCGGACACCGCCTTCTCGACGGCTTCCTTGTTCTCGGCGGCGGTGACCTTCTCACCGCCCGGCGCGACGAAGACGACCCGGGCGTTCGCGCCGTCGGCGGTCGTGCCGGGGAAGCGCTGGTCCATCAGGTCGAACGCCTTCTGGGACTCGATGCCCGGCATGGAGAACTCCTCGTCGGAGGCTGCCGGGGCGTTGAGCGCGCCGAGGCCGACCGCGGCCAGGACGGCCGCCCACACCAGGGCGACGTACCAGCGACGCCGGAAGGCCAGACGGCCCAATCGATAGAGGAAAGTAGCCACGGCAGGAGGTCTCCACATCTGGTGCCGAATGTCCCTCAAGGCTGTCCGGTGCGGTGCCGTCCTGTCGTCGTGCGGCTGCCGACATATTCCGCTACTCGGTACGCAGTAGAAACGGCCCCCCGGCTCCGCCTCGGGTACGACGGAGCGGATTCACGTGTCCACCCCTGGTCTCCCCTACTCACCCCTGCCTCGGCCCGGGTCCGCCTCCCGCGCGGCCCCCGCGACGGCCCGCTGTGGGACGGCGCGTCAAGTTACCGAACCGTAACCTCCTGACTGCTACCACGAGTAACTTACTCATAGGTAAGTTCCAGGCGGACTACTTCACCGCGGTACGGCCAGACCCGTGGGACGCGTCTGCGCCTCCGTACCGCCGCACCCGTGCACCTCTCTGCCGGCCGCTCCACAGGAGGTTCGCCATGCCCGCACGCAGCAAACTGCTGGCCGCGACGGTCACCGCCGCCGCCTGCCTCACCGCCCAGGCCCTCACGGCCACCGCCGCCACGGCGGCGGACGAGGTCGTGTCCCGGGGCGTCACCATCCCCGCCTTCTACAACCCGCCCGCCACGCTGCCCGCCGCCGACGGCACCCTCGTACGCAGCGAACCCCTCCCGCTGGCGCTGAGCCTGCCCAGCCTGCACGGGCCGCTGCCGGGCACCGCGACCAGGCTGATGTACAAGTCCACCGACTCGAACGGCGAGCCGGTCGCGGTCACCGGGGCGTACATCGAACCGACGGCCCGCTGGCAGGGCGACGGGCCGCGGCCCCTGGTCGTGGTGGCGCCCGGCACCCTCGGCCAGGGCGACCAGTGCGCCGCCTCCATGGGCCTCGAACACCCCCTGGTGTTCAACGGCGAGACCGTCTCCGTCGGCTACGAGGACCTGGCGATCTACCGGCTCCTCGCGAGAGGCACCGCCGTCGTCGTCACCGACTACGCCGGGCTCGGCGCGACCGACCGGCTGCACACCTACGTCGACCGGGTCGACGAGGCGCACGCGGTCCTGGACGCCGTGCGCGCGGCCCGCTCGGTCGAGGGCGGCTCGGTCACCGCCGAGTCCCCGGTCGGGCTGTACGGCTACAGCCAGGGCGGCGGGGCGACGGCCGCCGCCGCGGAACTGCAGTCCTCGTACGCCCCCGACGTCACCCTCGCCGGAACGTACGCGGGCGCGCCGCCCGCCGACCTGACCGCCGTCACCGGGGCCATCGACGGCAGTGAGCTGGCCGGGGCGCTGGGCTGGTCGCTCAACGGCTTTCTCCAGTCCGACCCCGAGCTGCGGCCGATCGCCGAGGCACACCTGAACGCGGCAGGGAAGGCGGCCCTCGCCGACCTGTCCACCATGTGCGTCGGCGACGCGCTCCTCGGCTACGGCTACACCAAGAGCACCAAGTGGACGAAGGACGGCCGCACCCTCGGCGCCATCATCGCCGCCACGCCCGAACTCAAGGCGTTCCTGGACGGTCAGCGCATCGGCAGGCTGAAGCCGTCCGGTCCCGTCCGGCTCGCGACGGGCGTCAGCGACAACCTCGTCCCGCACGGCCAGTCCCGGGACCTCGCAGTCGACTGGTGCCGCAAGGGCGCCGACGTCACGTACAAGCCCGTCGTCCTGCCGAACGTCGGCAGCGCGCTGCTCAACCACTTCGCCCCGCTGCTGACCGACCAGGGCAGCGCCGTCGACTGGCTGACGGACCGGCTGGCCGGCAAACCCGCCCCCTCCAACTGCCGGACCCTGCCCGTCCAACCCTGATCGATTTTTCTTTCCGGCCCGGGCGCGCAAGGAACGGCGCCCGGCCCCTCCGGCCCCGCCCGGCGGCGAGGGCCCTGTCCGCGCAAGGGCCCCGCCGCCGGGCGTCACGCACCGTGCGAAGAACCATGCGTCCCGGCCCCGCCAATATCTGTGCCCACGGGGTGAGAATTGAGATCGAGGCGCGATGAATATTACTTACCCGACAGCCCGGGACGGTTTTCACCTCACGCGTCACCGATCACATCGTGCTAGTCTCGATCTCAGTTGCAGTTGTGGTTCCCGAAAATCTTGCAGGTGTCCCCACCAGTTCATTCGGGTGGGGATCCTTTATGGCTCCGGTTATTTCCGGCGGGGTGATCATCACGGCGACACGGAGTGCACGCGGTGTGCGCTCCGAGCACCGCCCCGAAGGAGAAAAACATGGCTTCCGGTACCGTGAAGTGGTTCAACGCAGAAAAGGGCTTCGGCTTCATCGAGCAGGACGGCGGCGGCGCCGACGTCTTCGCCCACTACTCGAACATCGCCGCCCAGGGCTTCCGCGAGCTGAACGAGGGCCAGAAGGTCACGTTCGACATCGCGCAGGGTCAGAAGGGCCCGACGGCCGAGAACATCGTTCCCGCCTGATCGTCGGCGCGCACTTCGCAGCTGGGGCCCGCACCTTGGGGTGCGGGCCCCAGCTCGCTGCATTCCAGGGGATTCGCGACCCGCTCTTCGCCACCCTCGTCGGGGTCCTCCGTCCGAGCTCGGATGAACATCCTCCGAAGCCTCCCGCACGGCATGACCGACCCCGCCCCAGGACCCGCACAACGCGGCCCGGCACGACCTCCCGCGAACATCCCTCACCGATTCGCTTTCCCAGTCGATTCGGCTCCATCTTTCTCCGGCTCGTTCTTGCAATTCTCTGCGCTGCTCGTTTTCCGCGGGAATTCCTTGATACGCGCCATGTCAAGGAAGGTTCCCCGTGAACCGCACGCGCACGAACGACCGCTACTCCCGCACCCGCTCCGGAAACTCGGGCTCCAGCTTCGGCTCCGGCTCCGGCTCCAACTCCGGAAAGGGCGGCTACCGCTCCGGCGCCCCGCGCCGCTCCGAGGGCTACGGACGCCGGCAGAGCTCCCCCCAGGGCGAGTTCGCGCTGCCGAAGACGGTCACCCCGGCACTGGCCGCCGTCGAGGCGTTCGCCGATCTGGACATGCCCGAGCAGCTGCTGACCGCGCTCGGACACGAGGGCGTGACCGTCCCGTTCCCGATCCAGGCGGCGACCCTGCCGAACTCCCTCGCGGGCCGTGACGTACTCGGCCGCGGCCGCACCGGCTCCGGCAAGACCCTCGCGTTCGGCCTCGCGCTCCTCGCCCGTACGGCGGGTCTGCGCGCCGAGCCGAGGCAGCCGCTGGCCCTCGTCCTCGTCCCCACCCGCGAGCTGGCCCAGCAGGTCACCGACGCGCTCACCCCGTACGCCCGCTCCCTGCGGCTGCGGCTGACCACCGTGGTCGGCGGCATGTCGATCGGCAAGCAGGCCGGTGCGCTGCGCGCCGGCGCCGAGGTCGTCGTCGCCACGCCGGGCCGGCTCAAGGACCTCATCGACCGCGGCGACTGCCGCCTCGACCAGGTCGCCGTCACGGTTCTCGACGAGGCCGACCAGATGACCGACATGGGCTTCATGCCGCAGGTCACCGAACTGCTCGACCAGGTGCGCCCCGGCGGCCAGCGGATGCTGTTCTCCGCCACGCTCGACCGCAACGTCGACCTGCTGGTCCGCCGCTACCTGACCGACCCCGTGGTCCACTCCGTCGACCCGTCCGCGGGCGCCGTGACCACCATGGAGCACCACGTCCTGCACGTGCACGGCGCGGACAAGCAGCGCACGACCACCGAGATCGCCGCCCGCGAAGGCCGCGTGATCATGTTCCTGGACACCAAGCACGCGGTGGACCGGCTGACCGATCACCTGCTGAGCAGCGGCGTACGGGCCGCGGCCCTGCACGGCGGCAAGTCCCAGCCGCAGCGCACCCGGACCCTGTCGCGCTTCAAGTCCGGGCACGTGACGGTCCTGGTCGCGACCAACGTCGCGGCCCGCGGCATCCACGTCGACAACCTCGACCTGGTCGTGAACGTCGACCCGCCCACCGACCACAAGGACTACCTGCACCGGGGCGGCCGCACGGCCCGCGCCGGCGAGTCCGGCAGCGTCGTCACGCTGGTGACCCCCAACCAGCGCCGCGACATGAGCCGCCTGATGGTCGCCGCCGGCATCAACCCGCAGACCACCCAGGTGCGCTCGGGCGAAGCCGAACTGAACCGCATCACCGGTGCCCAGGCCCCCTCGGGCATCCCGGTCACCATCACCGCGCCCGCCTCGGAACGCCCCCGGCGCAGCGCCTCCTCCGGTCCCTCCTCGTCGGTCCGCGGCCGGCGCGGCCGTGGCAGCCGGAGCCGGTCCACGGGCGACGCGGCACGCCGTTCGGCACCGCGCCCGTCCGCCCTCGACACGGCTGCCTAGTCCCGTCGAGCCGGCTCCCGGCTCTGCTCTCCCCCTCTTCCGTGCCTGTTTCTGTGACTGTGAGGCATCATGCGCTGTGTCATCGCCCGGTTCCCGTTCGACCTCACCAAGGGCGGGGTGCTGGACTCCATGAAGGGCATCAAGCCCGAGGCCATCACGGGTGAGTCCGTACTCATCGGCCGCCGTCAGTACCCCGTCAAGCAGGTCGGCGAGGTCATCACCCGGCAGGACCGCCGCGACTTCACCGGCGGAGAGGTCACCCGGGCGATGGCCCGGCTCGGCTTCACCTGCCGCGGTGTCCAGGAGCCCGCGCCCGTCCCGAGCGCTCTCACTCCGCTGCAGAACGCGTCGGCGATGCTGGGCGAGACCCGGCCCGCGATGCCGGACGCGGCCACGGCGGCCGTCGCCGGCTGACCGGTCGGCGTACAGCACGAGGAAGGGCCCTGCCGACGCGCGTCGGCAGGGCCCTTCCTCGTGTCCGGCTTCTGGTCCTTCTGTTCTTCTGGTCCTTCTGTTCTCTGGGGCCGGTTCCCCGGTTCCCGGTTCTCAGTGGTCGGAGTAGCTGAAGTCGCCCATCGTCCAGGCGCTGATGTCCTTGATCGCGACGCGGTACATCCCGCCGGTCTCCGGAATTCCGACGTTGCCCTGCAGGATCCGGGCCAGATGGAAGTGCAGATGCGTGGGCGCCTCGTCACGATCGGCACGGTCCTGCGGCCGGTCCGCGAGGAAGACACCGGAGAACGGGCCCAGATGGTCCGAGTCCTTCAGCACCTCCGAGACCCGCTCCCGCCACACGGTTTCGGGAGCCAGTCGGCCGGTGATGACAGCACCACCGGCAACCACGGTCAGCGACATCCGATTGCTCTGCCCGGACTCCACCAGGGCTGCGATGCCGACGAGCAGTTCGTCAGGGTTCGACATGAGAGCCGATTCTATCCAGTGCTCGGTCCCCGTCACCTCCCGCGGGCCCGGGATCAAAATTACTGGGACCCATGCCGTCCAAAATCTGTGTTTGTCAGAGTAGACATTGGCCGGGTCCGTGGCTAGGGTTTCTCCCGTAGACGAGACCTGGCAAGGACGGAGGAGCAGACGCCATCAGGATCGCCCGGCCCGAGTGTGTTCGGCCCGGGTACCGCAAGGCCCCGGATTGAGAGGTGGTCCCCGGTCACGCAACCGCGATCCCCGCACTCCTTGCCCTCTTCCGGGCCGGACGGCGGAAACAGAAGGTCGGCGAGACAGTAACGCCGGCAGATGGTGTTCAATTTCCTTCGGGGCCCTGGTGCCGTACGGCGCCAGGGCCCCTAGACGCGTTGCTGGAACGACGAGGTGACATGACAGCAGACAGTCCGTTGAGCGATCGTCTGGAAGACGACGACTACCCCGCGTACACGATGGGCCGGGCCGCCGAGATGCTCGGTACCACTCCGGGGTTCCTCCGGGCCATCGGTGAGGCGCGGCTCATCACCCCCCTGCGGTCCGAGGGCGGGCACCGGCGCTACTCCCGGTATCAGCTGCGGATCGCCGCGCGGGCGCGGGAACTGGTCGATCGGGGGACTCCCGTCGACGCGGCCTGTCGCATCGTCATTCTCGAGGATCAGCTCGAAGAGGCGCAGCGGATCAATGAGGAGTACCGGCGGGCCGCGAAGCGGGGGTCCGAACCTTCCGGTTCCGCCTAGGGCGGCCGGCTCGGCGGGGGTGGTGATGCCGGGGCCGTGCCGTGCGGGTGCCGGTGCGAGTTCGGGTGCGGGTGCGTCGTGGCTGGTCGCGCAGTTCCCCGCGCCCCTGGGAAGATCGGCCGTTCCCCGCGCCTTTGAAGGACCGGGCCGTTTCCCGGACCCCTGAAAGACTGCGCAGCCACTGAAGGGCCGCGTCCTGAATGTCCGGGTGCGTGTCGGGGCGCACAGGACGGGCGGGGAATCCGTGCAGGAGTGTCACACAGGCTGCACACAGAGCGTCGTGGGCGTCGTTAGCGTGACTGGCCTCCCCCTCCCCATGTACGCCCACAGGAAGACGCTGATGGACTACTGCTCCTCGTGTCGTCGGCATCTCAACGGCGCCCTGGTCTGCCCCGGGTGCGGCGCCTACGCCCCCGACATCGCTCCGGTCGCCGTCACCTCGCACACCGTCCAGCCCCGCGTCACCATGGCCACCGCGAACGCGGTGCCGGAACCCGTCCCGGTCTGGGAACCCGCCGCCGCCTCCGATCCGCAGGACGACGACGTCTCCGCCGAGGCGGCGCCCGCGCCGCAGGGGCGGGCCGCCCGGCGCCGGCAGCGGCTTCGCTGGAAGAAGAGCCAGCGCCGGGCCGTGGTCGCGACCGCTGTCGCGCTCGTCGGCGGGGGTCTGACCTTCGCCGCGCTGGACCACTCGGCCGACCGCGCCGAGGCCGCCTCGGCCCCGGAGGCCATGGGCGGGGCCGCCGGCTCCGCCGAGGAGGAGTCGCCGCGGCACTCCCGCCCGTCGCCGGCGCCGTCGGACGCCCGGTGGTCCTCGGACGCCCCTGCCCCACGGTCCCCCGAGTCCGCCGGTGACCGCGGCGGGCCGGGTGGCCGGACCGCCGCCGCCCCGGCCTCGGTCGCACCGCGGGGATCCCGGCCGGACACTCTGCCCTCTTCCGGTACGACGTCGGCGTCCGGCCACGGATCGCGGAGCGCCTCCTCCGCCTCGTCCTCGTCCGCTGCCTCGTCCTCGACCCCGGGCGGACCGACCGACACGGCGGCACAGCAGCCGTCCACGGCGCCCTCCGCCACCGACGGCTCGGGCGGCTCGGGCGGGACGAGTGGTCCGGACTCCGGGGCGTCGCCCGCGAGCCCCGCGCCCAGCGCCACCGCCCCGTCGCAGCTCTGCCTGCTCGTGGTGTGCCTCGACTGACGCCCGGCACCCCGTGGGCACCGGCCCTCCGTGTGCACCGGTACCCCTGTGTGAAGGGGTGCCCAGGTGTGCCGGTCGCCGCCGGCGTCGTGCCCACCGGCGGCGACCGCACCGCCCTTCCGCCGCCCCCCAGCAGCGGTCACAGGGCTGGAGATCCCTCGTCCGGTCGCGGCGGCACGCGGGAGTGCGCCGTCGGCGCCCGCAAGGGACATGTGGACAGGGGCCCGCTCACGAGAAGGCTGCGGGAGGAGCGGGAAAAGACGAAGAGAGGGAGAGGGATACTCCCGGCGGTGGCGAACGCCTCGTCCTGGCGCCCGGGATCAGGGGCTGTGCACCCGGGGGCCGGGGGCGCGAGGGAAGCCGCGCAAACGACTTCGACACCGTTGACGGGCCCAGGATGAGCCCTGTTCGTCATTCTGTACAGAGCGTAGGCGAGACCGGCGGCCGGGCCCAGCCCCGCGGGTCATTCTCTCCCGTCGGCGGCGCCGTCCCCTGTGACAAGGCATCACCGGCAGATGCCGAGGCACCGTTTACCACGGCCGCTCCTGCTGTGATGATTCCGAGTCCGGGGACACCCGTCCCGCGACCGGGGGAGGGCCCGTATGGCAGAGGTGTACTTGCGCAGACTGTCCCGGTGGCAGGCCGAGCAACAGCGGTACGCCGTCGCGGACGTCCACGTCGGCGCGTACCGGAGCGCGGCAGGGGCGGAACAGGGTGACCGGCAGGGGTTCCTGGACCGGCTGGAGCAGCATGTGCAGCGCACCGGCTTCGACATGGTCGTCGCCGACACGGCCGGGACGATCGGCTGCGCGTACGGGTTCCGGGTGCCGCCCACCGGGGAGGAGTGGTGGCCGGACGTCCGGGACCTGCGGGGTGCGCTGCCCGCCGACGTCGAGGGACTCACCGCCTCCGGCCGGGTCTTCCTGCTCGCCGAGCTGATGGTGCTCCCGGCCCACCGCCGCCTCGGCATCGCCACGCGCCTGGTCGAACAACTGCTGATCCGGTCCGACGCCGATCTGGTGGTCGCGGCCACCGAGCGCTCCGGCGACGACGCCCCGCCGACCGCGGCCGGAGAAGCCTTCCGTGCCTGGGGGTGGTCGAGATCCGGCGTCACCATCCCCGGCGCCGGGACCGCTGCCGGTGTCGGGACCGGCTCCAGTGCCGGTGCCGGTGCGGGCGCCGGCCCGGAAGCGGTGACCCGGGAGGTGTGGATCCGCAGACCGCTGCGGTGACCCGCGGTCGGTCCGCCGGCGTGGACGGCCGGGGATGGCCGGCGGTGCCCGGCGCCGCACGTCACGCGCGGCGCCGGACCCCGGTGGTCAGACGCCCGCCGGGGACGGTCCGACCAGTTCCGACAGGACGTCCTCCATCGTGACGAAGCCGAGCACCTTGCCCGCCTCGCCGGTCACCGCCGCGAGGTGGCTGCCCGTGGCCCGCAGCGCGGTGAGCGTGTCGTCGAGCGGGGTGTCGATGCGGACGCGGGTCACCGGGTGCAGGGCGCTCCGCGGGAAGGGGCGATCGCGGTCGGCGACGCCGAGGGTGTCCTTGATGTGCAGGTAGCCGAGCAGCGTGCCGTCCCCGCCGGCCACCGGGAACCGGGAGAAGCCGGCCTCGGCCGCCGCCCGCTCCAGCCGCGCCGGGGTCACGGTGTCGTCGACCGTACGCATCCGCTGGGCCGGTACGAGGATCTCGCCGACCGGGCGGGTGCCCAGCTCCAGGGCGTCGCGCAGCCGTTCGCCGTCGGCTGCCGTGAGGAGTCCGGCCTCGCTGGAGTCGACGACCATACGGGCGAGCTGGTCGTCCGTGAAGGCCGACTCCACCTCGTCCTTGGGCTCCACGCGCAACAGCTTCAGCAGGACGTTGGCGAAGGCGTTGATGCCGAACACGAACGGCTTCAGCGCCCGGGTGAGGGCGACCAGTGCCGGGCCCAGCAGCAGCGCGACCGGCACCGGCGCGGCGAGCGCCAGGTTCTTCGGGACCATCTCGCCGATCAGCATGTGCAGATACGTCGCCGCGGTGAGCGCGATCACGAAGGCGATCGGGTGCACCAGACCGTGCGGGACGTGGGCCGCCTCGAAGGCGGGCTCCAGCAGGTGCGCGATGGCCGGTTCGGCGACCGCGCCCAGGACCAGCGACGAGACGGTGATGCCGAGCTGGGCGGTCGCCATCATCGCCGAGATGTGGCGCAGGCCCCACAGGGTCATCCGGGCCCGCTTGTGTCCCTCCTGGGCCAGCGGCTCGATCTGGCTGCGGCGTACGGAGATCAGGGCGAACTCCGCGCCGACGAAGAACGCGTTGGTCAGCAGGGTCAGGGCGCCGATGGCCAGCTGGACGGTGGTGGACGTGCTCATCGGGACTCCCGTCCGCTCCGGCCGACCGGCCCGACGGCCGGCTCCACGGCGGGTTCGCGGGCCGGGCCCGCGGTCGCTCCGTGCGTCGCGTCGTGGGTTGGTTCGTGGGTCGCTTCGAGGGCCGGTGCGCCGGCCGGGCCGGTGATGCGGACGCGGTCGGCCCGGTGGTGCTCGACGTCGAGGACGTCCAGCCGCCAGCCGCCGTCCAGGTCGAGGACATCGCCCTCGGCCGGGATACGGGCGAGCCGGGTGGCGACCAGTCCCGCGACCGTCTCGTACGGCCCGTCCGGCGCGCGCAGACCTATCCCGGCCAGCTCGTCGATCCGTACTCCCCCGTCGGCCTCCCAGACCGCGCGGCCGTCCGCCGCGGCGGGGGCGGGCAGCAGGTCGGGCACCTCGACGGGGTCGTGTTCGTCGCGGACCTCGCCGACGACCTCCTCCACGATGTCCTCCACCGTGGCCACGCCCGCCGTGCCGCCGTACTCGTCGATGACGACGGCCATCGTGCGGGCGGTGCGCATGCGCTCCAGCAGCCGGTCGGCGGGCAGGCTGTCCGGCACCAGCAGCGGCGCCGTGGCGAGCTCGGTGACAGGGGTCACGGCCCGCTCGGCGGGCTCCAGGGCGAGGACGTCACGGATGTGGACCGTGCCGACGACCTCGTCCAGGGTGTCGCGGTAGACCGGGAAGCGGGACAGACCGGTCGCGTACGTGAGGTTGGCGGCGTCGGTGGCCGTGGCGTGCGCCTCCAGCGCCCGCACGTCGACGCGGGGCGTCATCACGTTCTGGGCGGTCAGCTCGCCCAGGTGCAGCGTACGGACGAACAGTTCAGCGGAGTCCGGCTCCAGCGCGCCCTGAGCGGCCGAGTGCTGGGCCAGCGCGACGAGTTCCTCCGGGCCGCGCGCGGTGGCCAGTTCCTCGGCGGGCTCCAGGCCGAAGCGGCGTACGAAACGGTTCGCGGTGTTGTTGAGGTGGCGGATGAACGGGCCGAACGCCGCCGTGAAGCCGCGCTGCGGGCCCGCGACCACCTTCGCGACGGCCAGCGGGCGCGAGATCGCCCAGTTCTTCGGCACCAGCTCGCCGACCACCATCAGGACGACGGTGGAGACCACCACGCCCAGGATCGTCGCCACCGAGGAGGCGGCGCCTCCCAGGCCGATCGCCTCCAGCGGTCCGCGCAGCAGCACGGCCAGCGACGGTTCGGCGAGCATGCCGATCACCAGGGAGGTGACGGTGATGCCGAGCTGGGCGCCGGAGAGCTGGAACGTCAGCTTCCGTACGGCCTTCAGCGCGCCTTCCGCGCCGCGCTCGCCCGCCTCGGCCGCCCGCTCCAGGTCACCGCGCTCGACGGTGGTCAGCGAGAACTCGGCCGCCACGAACAGCGCGCAGGCGAGCGTGAGCGCGAGGGCGAGCAGGAGCAGCAGGATCTCGGTCACCGTGCCACCCCCGCTCCCGTACGCGTGCGTCTCGGGCCGGGCATGGCACGGCTGATACTGGGAGGTTCACCCATGGTGGAACCGCTGCTCCTTCGTCGTCGCGAGGTTTCGTCACGACTGTTCGTCCGTGTCGTCGGGTCGTCGGTGCGAGTCGCCATCACTCGCCCACCCAGTGTAAAGGAATCGCAAAAGAGGAGGGCCGGGCGATGCGCCGGGGGCTCCGGATCCGGGACGGACGACCGCCCGTAATCTTCTACATGTTCGTAGAGCCAGACCACGCGCACATGAAGGAGTGGACCCCTCGATGGTGTTCAAACGGCTGCTCGGATCACTCGGCGTGGGCGGCCCCACGGTGGACACGGTCCTGAGCCCCGGCCCCGCCCTGCCCGGCGGCACGCTGTCGGGCGAGGTCCGGCTCGGGGGCGGCGACGCGGACGTCGACATCGAACACGTCGCGCTGGAACTGGTCGCGGGCGTCGAGGCCGAGCACGCCGAGGGGGAGAGCGAGGGCACGGTCGTCTTCGACCGGTTCACCGTCGGCGGCGGCTTCCGCCTGGGCGGGGGCGAGGAGCGGACCGTACCGTTCGAGATCACGCTCCCGTGGGAGACCCCGGTCACCGAGCTGTACGGGCAGGAGCTGGGCATCGTCCTCGGTCTGCGCACGGAGCTGTCGGTGGCGGGCGCCAGGGACAAGGGCGACCTGGACCGGCTGCACGTGGCGCCCCGGCCCGCGCAGGAGGCGATCCTCGAAGCCTTCGGAC
Organism: Streptomyces sp. NPDC002701; assembly: GCF_042889045.1. Taxonomy (NCBI): domain Bacteria; kingdom Bacillati; phylum Actinomycetota; class Actinomycetes; order Kitasatosporales; family Streptomycetaceae; genus Streptomyces; species Streptomyces sp. NPDC002701. The sequence goes on along the minus strand of NZ_JBIAQL010000005.1, from coordinate 360,092 downwards.
AGCTCGGCTTCGGCTTCCGGTCCGCGGACCTGGAACGCGGCCGGATCGGCGGTACGGGCCAGCAACTCCCCTTCTACCAGGAGCTGGAACTCACCCCGTCGCCCGCGTACGCCCACGCGGTCAACGAGATCGAGCTGACCTTCCTCGCCGCCCCCGCCGCCATGGAGGTCGTCCTGGAGGCGGACAAGCGCGGCGGGCCCCTCTCCTCGGGCGACGACGCGCTCGCCCGGTTCACCGTCCCCCACGAGGGAGCCGCGCACCAGGACTGGAACACCGTGGTCGACGGCTGGGTCCGGCAACTGGTCGAGCACCGGGAGTCGTACGGTCCCGACGCCGCGTACGGGCACGAGCGGCCGGCGCCGGGCATCGGCACGGGGGTCGCCGCGGGGGTGGCCCTGGGCACGGCGGGCCTCGCCGTCGGGGTCGCGGGCGGGCTGGTGGCGGCCGAGTTCGCGGACGAGTTCACGGACGCGGGCGAGGCGGAGGGCGAGGAGGGGCAGGAGGGGCAGGAGGGGTAGGAGGAGCAGGAGGGTAGGGGCCGTACCGGCGTATCCGGTGGTGGGTTCTCCCCCGTGCGCCGGCTGGAGGGCGGGGGCGCGTCCGGCGCGGTCAGTCGCCGTTCTGCGCTCCGGGAGGGCCGAGCAGGTCGCGCAGCAGCCGTGCGTCGTCCGGGCCCAGGGACGTGACGAAGCTGGTCAGCACGGCCTTGCGGTCCCGCTCGCCGTCCAGCACCTTGCGCATCCTGCGCGCGGCGAGACCCGCCTCGTCCGAGGCGGGGGTCCAGGCGAAGGAGCGGCCCTCGCGTTCCCGGGTCACCGTTCCCTTGTCCAGCAGCCGGGTCAGGATCGTGATCACCGTCGTATAGGCGAGGCCGCCGCCGAGCCGCTCCTGCACCCAGCCCGCGGTCGCGGGACCCTCCGCCGCGCGCAGGGCCGACAGGACCTGCGCCTCCAGCTCGCCCTGGCCCCTGCGCGGGGAGCGCCGGGGGCGGTCCGCCATATCCGCCATGTCCTGTCTCCTTCCTTATTTTCTACAGTGCTGTAGATTTTGCACCACGGTGTACGTCCTGACCAACAAGGAGATCAGCGTGGGAGTTTCCCTGTCCAAAGGCGGCAATGTCTCGCTCAGCAAGGAGGCGCCGGGCCTGACGGCCGTGCTGGTCGGCCTCGGCTGGGACGTGCGGACGACGACGGGCACCGACTACGACCTCGACGCGTCCGCGCTGCTGGTCGACGCGTCGGGAAAGGTCCTCTCCGACCAGCACTTCATCTTCTACAACAACCTGAAGAGCCCGGACGGTTCGGTCGAGCACACCGGTGACAACCTGACCGGTGAGGGGGAGGGCGACGACGAGTCGGTCAAGGTGAACCTGGCCACCGTGCCGGCCGAGGTGGCGAAGATCGTCTTCCCCGTCTCCATCCACGACGCGGAGAGCCGGGGGCAGAGCTTCGGGCAGGTCCGCAACGCGTTCATCCGGGTCGTGAACCAGGCCGGTGGGGCCGAGCTGGCCCGGTACGACCTGTCCGAGGACGCGGCCACCGAGACGGCCATGATCTTCGGGGAGCTGTACCGCAACGGTGCGGAGTGGAAGTTCCGTGCGGTGGGGCAGGGTTACGCGTCCGGGCTGGCCGGCATCGCGTCCGACTTCGGCGTCGGCGTCTGACGAACCCCTCCGGGGGGTGGCTGTGTTGTGCCGGGTGCGGCCGAGCGGGGGTTGCCCGCGCGGTTCCCGCCGCCCCTGAAGACGGGGCTGCGCCCCGGCCCGGACACGGGGTCGTGTCCACGTGCGGCCGAGCGGGGGCTGAGCGCGCAGTTCCCCGCGCCCCTCAAAGCGGGGCTGCGCCCCGGCCTTTGACCATGCCCCGCCGCGCCTTTTCGGGGACGGCCGCGGGCAACCGCCTTCAGGGGCGCGGGGAACTGCGCGACCAGCCACGGGCGGCCCGCACCCGACGCACCAAGCGGGGCTACTGCTCCGCGGTTGCGTCCGGGGTGGGGAGCAAATCCCGGTCCGGGACCGCTTCCGCGGGAGCGGGGCCGCGCGAGCGCCCCGTCACCCACGTCGCCACCGGCTCCGCGTACCGCGCGGTCAGTGGACCCACGATGACCAGGATCAGCACGTACGCCGTGGCCAGCGGCCCGAGCCGCGGCTCGATGCCCGACGTGACGGCCAGCCCGGCGATCACGATGGAGAACTCACCGCGGGCCACCAGCGTGCCCCCGGCCCGCCACCGCCCCTTCACGGAGACACCGGCCCGCTTCGCGGCCCAGTACCCCGTGGCGATCTTCGTGCCGGCCGTCACGACGGCCAGCGCAAGCGCGGGCACCAGCACGGGCGGGATGCTCGCCGGATCGGTGTGCAGCCCGAAGAAGACGAAGAACACGGCCGCGAACAGGTCCCGCAGCGGCGACAGCAACCCGTGCGCACCCTCCGCCACCTCCCCGGACAGCGCGATCCCGACGAGGAACGCCCCCACGGCCGCCGACACCTGCAACTGCTGCGCCACCCCGGCGACCAGCAGGGTCAGCCCGAGCACCACCAGCAGCAGCTTCTCGGGGTCGTCGCTGGAGACGAACCGGGAGATGTGCCGCCCGTAGCGCACCGCGACGACGAGGACGAGTCCGGCGACACCCAGCGCGATGGCGAGCGTGGCACTGCCCGCCGCCAGCCCCGCCCCGGCCAGCAGCGCGGTGACGATCGGCAGGTAGACCGCCATCGACAGGTCCTCCAGGACCAGGATGCTCAGGATCACCGGGGTCTCACGGTTGCCGAGCCGGCCCAGGTCGCCGAGCACCTTGGCGATGACACCGGAGGAGGAGATCCAGGTGACGCCGGCGAGGACGACGGCGGCCACCGGCCCCCAGCCGAGCAGCAGCGCCATCGCCGCGCCGGGCAGGGCGTTCAGCCCGAAGTCCACCAGCCCGGCCGGGTACTGCGTCTTGAGATTGCTGACCAGGTCGGTCGCCGTGTACTCCAGGCCGAGCATGAGCAGCAGCAGGATGACGCCGATCTCGGCGCCGATCGCCACGAAGTCCTCGCTGGTGCCCAGCGGCAGCAGTCCGCCCTCACCGAAGGCCAGCCCCGCGAGGAGGTAGAGCGGGATCGGTGAGAACTGGAAACGTCCGGCGAACCGGCCGAGCAGCCCGAGACCGAGGATGATGGCGCCGAACTCGATCAAGAAGACCGCGGATGAATGCACGTGTCACTCCCTTCCGAGTATCGTCGCGGCCGACTCCACGCCCTCGCGGGTGCCGATCACGATCAGGGTGTCCCCGCCCGCCAGCCGGAAGTCCGGCTTCGGCGAGGGGATGGCCTCGGCCCGGCGCAGGACGGCCACGATCGACACACCGGTCTCGGTGCGCATGCAGGTCTCGCCCAGCAGCCGCCCGTTCCAGTGCGAGACCGACGACAGCTCGATGCGTTCGGCCACCAGGCCCAGCTCGGTCGTGGAGAGCAGGCTCGGGCTGTGGTGATCGGGCATCAGCGCGTCGATCAGCGCCGCGGACTCTCCCCCGGAGAGCCGGACGGAGAGGGCGCAGGCGTCCGGGTCGTCCTTCCGGTACGCGCTCAGCGTCCGGCCGCCGTCGCGGTGCGCGACCACCGAGATGCGCCGTTGCTCGCGGGTCGTGAGGTCGTACCGCACCCCGATTCCCGGCAACGGTGTACTGCTGAGGCGTGGAGTGCCCATGGCTGGTCCCTTGTCCGATGCGATCTGTGGGTCGCGTTCACCCTACGGCGGGCCCACGGAACGGTTCCGTCAGCCGCCGGTGGGGACGAGGGCGATGCCGACACCCAGAAACAGCGTCATCCGGTCCGTCCCCCCTCCGTGCCGGTCACCTCGGTCGAACGGCATCCTGACAGGGGCGTACACGGGTGCACACTGCCGTGACCGGGCAGTCATCACGCTCTCTTGATGCCGCGCCGGCCCCTGGGTCACGGCCGCCGCGGATGCGTACGGGTCACCCGGCACCAAGAACGCGTAAAGACTGCCGGGGTCCGGCAATGCGACGGGCGTCCCACCCGGTTCATGATGGGCGGGCAGAAACGGGGGAGCCACGGGGGACGGACCGGGGCTCCGGCACCGAGACCGTCGGCTGACGGCCGGTACCGGAGCCCCGCTCCTTCGTCCCCCGGGAACCGCCTCCGTGCCGAGGAGCACCGACGTACCCCACCCACCTGCCGTATCCCGGCAGCGAGCCCGCGACCGGCCGCACCGCACCCCTCCCGTATGCGCTACAAAGGCGGCGACGGCTCATCGAGGAACCGGGGGAGCGCATGGCGGGGCGGGACATACCCGAGGAGTACCTGGACGGGTACGCGCGCATCCTCGCCGACGCCTCCGCGACCGGCCGCCGGCTGACCCGTGACGAACTCGCGTCCCGGCGTGCGCTGGGCGAACGGGCCGCCGAGGCGGGGTTCGGACTGCGCGCCCTGGTCGGCGCGCACCTCACCGCGGCCCGTGTGCACTGGCCCGCCACGGGCGGGACGAGCACCCTCGCCGCCGTCGAGCAGGCCGTCGACGCGTTCGCCGAGGGCTACGAGCGGGCCCAGCTCCTCGCCGTGCGCCAGGAGGAGGCCGCACGCCGGGAGTTCATCGACGACCTGCTGCACGGCCGCAGCGACCTCGGGCTGCTCGTCGAGCGGGCCGAACGCTTCGGGCTGCGCCTCTCGCACGCGCACGCCGTCGCCGTGGCGCGGGGCGGCGCGGGCTACGACGAGGGTGACACGGTGCCCCGCGAGGTGGAGCGCGCGCTCATCGCCAGGTTCGGTGACCGCAGCATCCTGGTGACCACCAAGGACGGGCGTCTGGTGTGCATCGCCCCCGGCGACCAGGACGACGTGCTCTCCTTCTTCGCCAAGCAGGCGTACGCGGCCACCGACGGCGGGCAGGTCGCCATCGGCCGCTCCCAGCCCGGCCCCGGCGGGGTCGTGCAGTCCTACGAGGAGGCCCTGAACGCCCTCGACCTGGCGGACCGCCTGGAGTTCGACACCCCCGTGCTGCGCTCGGCCGACCTGCTCGTCTACCCCGTGCTCACGCGGGACCGGCAGGCCATGGCCGACCTGGTGGTCAGCGCGCTCGGGCCGCTGCGCGCGGCCCGGGGCGGCGCCGAGCCGCTGCTCGACACCCTCACCGCCTACTTCGACTCGGGCTGTGTCGCCGCGGAGGCCGCCCGGCGGCTGTCGCTCAGCGTCCGCGCGCTCACCTACCGGCTGGCGCGCATCCACAAGCTGACCGGGGCGAATCCGGCGGACCCGCTGCACCGGTACACGCTGCAGACCGCGGTCATCGGGGCACGGCTGCTGGACTGGCCGGAGAAGGACTTCTGAGGGTCTCCCCCCGCCCCCTCCGTCTCGCCCGGCTCCCACGCCCCGACGCCCCGACGCCCCTCCGGTCCGTCAGTCCTCCCCGTCCCCTCCGTCTTCGTCCCCGTCGTCACCGGCGTCGCCGTCCGGCAGACTCCCCTGCTCCTGCACCTGGTCCTGCTCCTGGTCCTGCTGTGCCTTGTCCCGCTCTTCGTCCTTCTTGTTCTTGCCCTTGTCCCCGGCGGGGCCCGGGACGTCCACCGGGGCCACGTCCGGCGAGGAGGGGGACGCGATGGGTGCCGAACCGGTGTCGGGCGGGGTCCCCGCCTCCTGGTTCCCGTCCGCCGTACCGGCCACCGGCTCCCCGGTGACCGACCCGCCGGACGTTCCGCCGGACGACTCCTCGTCCGGGCCGGCGGAGGACGGCGCGTCCGGTGACCCGGACTTCGTTCCGGTGGTGTCCGGCGAGAACATCGACATCCCGGCGAACACGGCCAGCACGAAGAGCACGGCACCGGCCAGGACGCCGAACACCCGGGGACGGCGGCGGACCGCGGTCCCGACCCCGCCACGGCTCCCACCGGTGGGCCGTGCGCGGCGCGAGTGCCCCGAAGGGGCCGCGTGGGCGGAGGGCGAGGGAGGTCCGGGGCGGGCGGCACGGGCGGCGCGCCCGCCCTGCCGGGCGGTCGCCGGCGGCAGCCGGTACGTCGTCGGGGCCCCGGAGTCGTCGGCCCCGGGCCGCGGCGGCGCGGCGTGCGACACCTGGGTCCGCGGCTGCTCGGCGGCCACCGGCAGCGGCTCGGCCCGCCCCTGCCAGGCCCCGGTGCCGAACCAGTCCGCGACCTCCTGGGCCGTGGGCCGGTCCTCCGGCTGCTTGGCGAGCAGGCCAAGGAGGTAGTTCTCGAAGGCGGGCGGCAGCTGGACACCGCGCTCGCGGGGCGGCACCGGCGCCATGTCGATGTGCTGGTGCAGGGTGACCGTCGCGCTCTCGCCCTGGAACGGCGGTCTGCCGGTGAGGAGTTGGTACAGCACGCAGCCCAGCGAGTACACGTCCGAGGAGGCGGACGCCGGGCGGCCCAGGGCGCGTTCGGGGGCGAGGTAGAGGCTGGTGCCGACGATCTGGCCGGCGGTGGTGAGCGCGGACGCCGGGTCGTCGACGAACCGGGCGATGCCGAAGTCACCGATCTTCACGGTGCCGTGGGCGTCCACGAGGAGGTTGCCGGGCTTGATGTCCCGGTGCACGATCCCCTCGCGGTGGGCGGCGGCGAGTCCGGCGGCGGCCTGGGCGGCGATGACCGCCACCCGTTCCGCGCCGAGGGTGCCGGACGCGGTCAGCTCCTGGGCGAGGCTCCGGCCTTCGACGAGTTCCATGACCAGGTAGAAACGGTCGTCCCAGGCGCCGAAGTCGAAGACCGCGACGACGTACGGGTGGCTCAGCCTGGCCGCCGTCTGTGCCTCCAGCCGGAAGCGCGCGGCGGCCGCGCTGTCCGCGTCGTCCCCGAGCAGGAGCTTCACGGCCACGGCCCGGCCGAGCACCTCGTCGGTGGCCTGCCACACCTCGCCCATGCCGCCCCGGCCGATGGACGCCTGCAACCGATACCGCTCCGCGACGAGCACCAGCGAATCATCCTCAACACAGCAGTGGACCGACACGACGGCCGCGGACGCGGTTTCTGCGGGGCAGAAGCGCGGGGTGGGGGTTCGCGGCGCCCCCAGCGTACCGATCTTCCGACCCCGGCCCCGCCAACACCGTTTCATGACAGCGGTGTTGTGACCTCCACGCCCCCGCCCCGCAAGGGGCGCGGGGAACTGCGCGACCAGCCCCCACGGCCCGCACCTCACGGCGACGGACCTCCCCCGTCACCCAGGGCGCGAAGAACCGGAGGTCGCAGGCGGGGTGGCCGGCTCCGGGCGCATCATCACGCAGTCGAACTCGACCACACGGCCGGTGGCGGGCTCCCGGGTCACGGGGTACATCCCCGTCACCCCGAACCCCGCGGCCTCGTACGCGGCGACGGCCTCCGCCATCCCGGGGCTCCCCTCGTACAGCTGGAGCGCCGCGACCTCCGACTGCATCCCCACGAACTCCGCGATCCGGTCGCCCGCTCCCGCGAAGACCTCCATGTCGAAGCCCTGGGTGTCCATCTTCAGATACGGGCGGGGGTCCTCGACCCCCTCCAGCGCCTTCTGCATCACGTCGTCGAGCCGCCGGATCTCGATCTCCTCGGTACGTCCCTTGGCGAACCGCCGGTACCGCTCCTTGCCGTACTCGCTCGGTGGCAGCAGGGAGTTCATGGACTTCCAGTCCACGTGGATGGACCGGACGGCCTCCTCGCGCCCGAGCGCGAAGTTGTAGACATGCCAGTCGGGGTCGCTCTCCGCGGACGTGCGCAGCTTCGCGAACGTGGCGGCGACCGGCTCGAAGGAGACGATGCGTCCGGTGTAGCCGAAGCGCCGCAGCCCCTTCCCGTACTGGCCGGTGTTGGCCCCCACGTCGAACACGACGTTCACGCGGTTGAGTTCCAGCAGGGCGGCCACGTGCTGGGCGCACAGATAGTGGGAGGCGGCGAGCTGGAACTCCCGTTCCGCCTCGGCCGGCACGGCCTCGTCGAGGAGCAGCCGCGCACCGGTGTCACCGAGCGGAACGGTCCGCACGCCGCGCTTCGACGATCCGCGCGCCACCACCCAGATGTCCTTGCCGGCGTCCGTGACCACGTACCGCCCCTTGCCCCGGCCGACCAGATCGGCCCCGGGCCCCACGGGTACGACGGTCCGTTCGCCACGCCGGAACACCAGGGCCGTACCTGGACCGATGTCGACCACCTGCACGCCTATCCGGGGAAGGATGCCGAGCAGTCTTCTGTAAAGGGTCTGCATCCCGTCAGCCTCGCAGAAGACGCCTCGGATTCACCTTCACTTCACGCACTTCAGGGGACAAGTTTTCGTACGGGGGCGGGCGCGTGGCGGTCGAGTTCGTAGGCCACCCTGATGAGAGGCACGTGGGTGAACGCCTGCGGGAAGTTGCCGAGTTGGCGCCGCGCGAGCGGGTCGTACTCCTCGGCCAGCAGACCGACGTCGTTGCGCAGGAGCAGCAGCCGCTCGAACAGGCTCCGGGCCTCGTCCGCACGGCCGGTCAGCCGCAGGGCGTCCGCGAGCCAGAAGGAGCAGGCCAGGAAGGCTCCCTCGCCTCCGGCGAGACCGTCGGGCCCCGCCACCGCACCGCTCCCCGTGTCCGCCGACGAGTAGCGGCGGACCAGACCGTCCCCGTCCGCCAGCTCACGCTCGACGGCGGCGACCGTGCCGGTCACCCGCGGGTCGTCGGGCGGCAGGAAACCGGTCCGCGGGATCAGCAGCAGCGCGGCGTCGAGGGCGCGCGAGCCGTAGGACTGCGTGAACGTACCGCGGGCCGGATCGAAGCCCCGCTCACAGACCTCCCGGTGGATACGGTCCCGGATGCCGCGCCAGTGGGCGACGGGCCCGGGACGCCCGTGCTCCTCGGCCAGCCGCACCGCGCGGTCGAAGGCGACCCAGCACATGACCTTGGAGTGGACGTGGTGGCGGGGTTCGCCGCGCATCTCCCACAGCCCCTGGTCGGGCCGCGACCACACCTTCTCCAGGTGATCGAGCACGGCACGCTGGAGCGCGACGAGATGCCGCTGGGGCCGCAGACCCGCGCCCAGCGCCAGGGCGAGGGTGTCCAGCAGCTCACCCGGCACGTCGAGCTGCCGCTGCACCGCGGCGCCGTTGCCGATCCGTACCGGACGCGAACCCTCGTACCCCGCAAGCCAGTCGGCCGTCCACTCCGTGAGCCGGCGCTCGCCGCCGATGCCGTACATGATCTGGATGTCCTGCGGCCGTCCCGCCACCGCCCGCTCCAGCCAGCCCCGCCAGGCGTCCGCCTCGGCCGTGAAACCGCTGCGCAGCAGCGCCTCCAGGGTCATGCCGGCGTCCCGCAGCCAGCAGTAGCGGTAGTCCCAGTTCCGTACCCCGCCGGGCTGTTCGGGCAACGAGGTCGTGGGCGCGGCGACGATCCCGCCGGTCGGCTCGTAGGTGAGGGCCTTGAGGGTGATCAGGGACCGTACGACCGCTTCGCGGTAGGTGCCGTCGTACGAGAAGGACTCCAGCCACCGGGCCCAGTACTCCTCGGTGCGGCGCAGCGCCTCGAAGGGGTCCACGGGGTCGGGGGCGGGCAGGTGGGAGGGGCCCCAGGTCAGGACGGACGGGACACGGTCGCCCGCGGTGACGGTGAAGTCGGCGGTGTGGGAGTGCCCGTGCGCGGCCAGCGGGACGGGGGTGGACAGCCACACCGCCTCGGGTCCCGCGATCCCCGTCAGCCGCCCGTGCTGGCGGTGCGTCCAGGGCACCACGCTCCCGTACTCGAAGCGCAGCCGCAGGTCCATCCGCAGGTCGACCGTGCCGGACACGCCCTCGACGACGCGTACGACGCTCACCACGCCGGGGCTGCCCTCGCGGCGCGGCATGAAGTCGACAACGGTGGCCCGGCCGGTGTCCGTCTCCCAGTCGGTCTCCAGGACGAGGGAGTCCCCGCGGTAGCGGCGGGTGGACGTCAGGGCGCCGGGGCCGTCGTACGCCGCCACCGGGGCGATCCGCCAGCGGCCGTTGTCCTCGTCGCCCAGCAGCGCGGCGAAGCAGGCGGGTGAGTCGAAGCGTGGCAGGCACAGCCAGTCGAGACTGCCGTCGCGGCCGACGAGGGCGGCGGTCAGCAGGTCTCCGACGAGGGCGTAGTCCTCGATCCTTCCCGGCATGGGGCCAGTCTGGCCGCGGGAGCGGACGGGGGCATCCCGGGTCCGCCCCGGCTCACCCGGTCGGCCCGGTGCGCTGGTGGCCGGTGCCGGGCGGTGGTGCCGTGGGAGGAGATCCCTGTCGTCGGGAGCCGTAGGAGGCATCCGTGCTGAACCGTCCGTCCCGCCGTGCACCGCGTACCGCCCCTGTCCTCGCCCCGGCCCTCGTCCCGGTCCTGGCGGCGGCCGCGCTGCTCGCGACGGCCGGGTGCTCGGGCGGGGCCGGCGCCGGTGCCGCGGACGACGCGGCGGCCTCCGCCTCCGCCGTGGCCGCGCGGGCCCCGTCGCCGTCCCCTTCGGTCACCGTCGCGCCCACGCTCACCGAGGCGCAGGCGAAGTCGGCACTCGTCGCCCCCGCGGACCTGGGCGAGGGCTGGGCGCCGACCGCCGGCGCGGCGACCTGGCGGGACGCCCTCCTCAAGGGGAAGGCGGACGCCCCCGACTGCCAGCGGCTGCTCGACGGCCTGTACGCCGAGAACCTGCTCGGTGAGCCCGCCGGGGCCCGCGCGGTGACGGGTTTGGACGACGCCGACGACGGGACGCAGCTGCGGTACCGGATCGGGGCGTACGACCGGGCGGCGCTGGACGACTCGTTCAGGTGGCTGAAGACGGTGCCGGAGGTCTGCGGGGAGTTCACGGCCACGGATGTCAGGGGCGGGCAGTTCACGGTCAGGACCGCCGCCGCGCCGCTCCCCGCGCTGGGCGAGACGCGCGAGGGCCTGCGGGTGACCGTGAGCGGTGAGGGGGGCGGTGACGGGAGTGGTGACGAGGATGGTGACGGGGGTGACTGGCCCGCCGTCCTCACCCTGGACTTCGCCGCCGTACGGGTCGGCGACAGTGCCCTCTCCCTCACCCACGGCGGTCTCGACGGCATCGACGGCGACGACACGGCGCGGGCGGCGGAGGTCGGCACGCGGCGCCTCCAGGAGGTCCTGTCGGGCCGGACGCCGGCGGTCCGGGACTCCGGGGACGCCGAGCCCTCGGCGGCTTCCGAGGACCCGGAGGACCCCGAGGACCCGGAGAGCGCCATGGGCAGTGGGAAGCCGGCCGGCACTGAGGAGTCGGCGGAGCCGGAGGAGTCTCAGGAGGTGAGGTAGCGCTCGACCGGGCCCAGGGTGAGCAGCCCGCTGCCCGCGCCCGCGTGTTCGGCGGCGGCGGGGCGCAGGCGTTCGCGGGCGCGTTCCCGTACGGCGCGGTCGTCGAGGCGGCGGGCGGCTTCGGCCTCCAGTGCGCAGCATGCCTCGTACAGGTGGTCGCGCGGGGGTTCCGGGAGGGCACGCAGAGCGGTACGGGCCTCGGTCCGGCGGCCCGCGGCGAGGAGGGTGAAGGGCCGGGCCCAGGGGCGGTAGGGGCCCCAGTCCGTTCGGAGGGCCGGGTCCGGGACCGGTGGGAGGCCGTGGGTCAGGCGCAGGCAGAGGAGCGCCAGCGGGAGGAGGCCGTGTTGCAGGCCGGGCATGCCGGCGCCCTCCAGGCGGGTCGCGGCGGCCCGGTAGGCGGTCTCCGCGCGGGCCGGGTGCCCGGTCGCGCTGAGCCGCAGGGCTCCGTACCACTCGGTGAAGACGCCCACGAGGGGCAGTTCGTGGCGCTCGGCGAGGCGGTCCGCGACGGCCGCGTGGAGGTCCGCCGCGGGGAGGTCGCCGAGTGCCGCGCGGGCCTGGAGACGGATGAGGTGGCCGAGGACCTCGTAGGTCACCAGGCCGTGACGGGCGGCCAGTTCGACGAGTTCCGCGCCGATCTCGTCCCGCCGGGGGGCGAGGCCCGCACGGGTGAAGGACTGCATGAACGTCCCGTTCAGGGCGAAGGCCAGCAGGGCGGGGTCGTCGAGGCGGCGGGCGAGTGCCTCGGCCTCGCGGGCGGCTTCCGGGCCACGGGGTGCGGCGGAGCCGCGGGTCTCCAGGGCGACGGTCGTCAGGAGGCGGCAGCGGGCGGTGTCCTGCGGGGTGGGGTGGAGGGGGGACGGGACTCCGGTTCCGGCCCCGGCCACGGTTCCGGCTGCGCGGCCGGTTTCGGTCCCGGCTGCCCGGCCGGTTCCGGTTTCGGCTGCACGGCCGGGTCCCGGTTCCGGGCGGGGCCCGGCCGGCAGGGCGGTGAGGGTTCGCTCCGCGGCGGCGACGATCAGGGCGGCCGTCGCCGGGTCGTCGGAGCGGGTCCAGATCGCCGGGACGTCGTACGCGCCGATGACCCGGGCGGTGAGTTCCGGGTCCGCGAACTCCTCCGCCGCGGCGATGGCCGCCGGGCGGTGGCGGCGGGCCTCCTCCAGACCCGCGCCGCCGGTGACGGCGAGGTTGCGGATGAGGGCGACGGTGGAGTCCAGGCGGGTGCGGGCGCCTCCGGCGACTGTGCGGTTGTATGCCTCGGCTGCCTGGGTCCACAGGTCGGGTGCGGGTTGTGGGGGCTGAGCGCGCCGTTCCCCGCGCCCCTGGGTGAGTGGGGGTGCAGGGGCTTCGGCGGGTGCGGGTGGTGGGGGTGGTGGGGGTGGTGGGGGTTGAGCGCGCTCACGCGGCGGAGCCGCAGATGTCACGGTCCCGCGCCCCTGGGTGGGTGGGGGTGACGGGGCCTCGGCAGGTGCGGGGTGTGGGGGCTGGTCGGGGGGCCGGGTCAGGGTGGGGGAGTGGGTCAGGATGGCTTGTTCCAGGCTGCGTAGGGACGGGCCCGGGTCCACTCCCAGTTGGGTGACCAGGACCGTGCGGGCCCGGCGCAGTACGGCGAGAGCGTCGCCCTGGCGGTGGTGGCGGTAGAGGGACAGCGCCAGGAGGCGCCAGGCGTTCTCCCGCCAGGGGTGGTCCGTGAGGTGGGCGTCCAGGTCCGGCACCGCGTCGGCCGGGCGGTCGAGGGCGAGCAGGACCTCCGCCCGCCGCTCCACGGCCTGCAGCCGCAGCTCGGCCAGCCGGGCCCGTTCGGCCCGCGACCAGTCCTCCCCGGCGAACTCCGCGTAGGCGGGGCCCCGCCACCAGCTCAGCGCCTCCTCCAGCGTCGCGAGCGCCCGCGGTGCGGGCAGGCCGGCCGCGGCGGCGACCGCCGTCTCGAAGCGCCAGGCGTCCACCGTGTCCGGCGCGGCGCGCAGCGCGTATCCGGGGCCGTCGGTGACCAGCAGCCCGGCCGGCGCCCTGGGCGGCCGGTCCGGCTCCAGGGCGCGCCGCAGCGCGGCCACGAAGGTCTGGACGGCGCCCACGGCACCGGGCGGCGGGTCCGTCCACAGGTCCTCGACCAGCCGGGCGACGGGCACGACCCGGCGCCGCGCCACGATCAGCCGCGCCAGCACGGCCCGGTGCCGCGGCCCCTTCAGAGCGAGCTCCCGCCCGTCCCCGCCCACGGCGACCGTCGGCCCGAGCACCCCGAACACGACCCGCTCGTCCCGTTCCACACCGACCTCTCCCAGAAGCACGGAACCACCAGCTCACGCTACCTGCGCCCAGTACAGCGGACCCGTCCGCTGATCGCCCGCTGATTCGGGCCCCGCAGCCTTGGAGCAGCAAACGGCAGCTCACCGAAAGGTCCCTCATGACCGCGACCACGCCCGCCATCGCGGGGTTCACCCAGCACCGCGTCCCCGCCGGTGACGGCGTCACACTGAACGTCGCCGTCGGCGGCACCGGCACCCCCGTGGTCCTCCTCCACGGCTTCCCGCAGACGCACCTCATGTGGCGTCACGTGGCGCCGGAGCTCGCGACCGGGCACACCGTCATCTGCCCGGACCTCCGCGGCTACGGAGCGAGCGACAAGCCCGCCGACCCCGACGGCACGGCGTACGCGAAGCGCACGATGGCCGCGGACGTCGTCGCCGTCGCCAAGGCGCTCGGGCACGACCGGTTCGCGCTGGTCGGCCACGACCGCGGCGCCCTCGTCGCGATCCGGGCCGGCCTGGACCACCCGGACACGGTCACCCACCTCGCCTCGCTGGACGTCCTGCCGACGCTCGACATGTGGGAGGTGATGCGCGGGACGTCGGCCGCGGTCGGCTTCCACCTCTATCTCATGGCCCAGCCGCCGGGTCTGCCGGAGCAGCTGATCGGGGCGAGCCCCGACGCGTTCTTCGGCCACTTCCTGGACGTCTGGACGCGCGACCCGGCCGCCGTGCCGCCGGACGTCCGCGCCGCCTACCTCGCCGCGTCCCGCGCGGCCGTCCCGTCGATCGTCGCCGACTACCGCGCCTCCGCGGGCGTCGACGTCACGCACGACCGGGCCGACCGCGAGGCCGGCAACCGCCTGCGGATGCCGGTGACCGTCCTGCAGCAGGACTGGGGCGCCGCCCTCGGCTTCGACGCCGCCGCGCTGTGGTCCGCGTGGGCGGACGACCTGCGGCACGACACCGTCTCGTGCGGGCACTTCATGGCGGAGGAGGCCCCCGAGGAGATCACCGCGGCGGTACGGGAGCTGCTGCGCCGGTGACGGCCTGCCGGGGCACGGGGCCCGTGGAGGGGTGATCGGGTAACGGACCGTGCGGGAGGAGTAGTCGGAGGTTGCTGGGGGTGGTCCTGCAGGTGAAGCGTGCGCGAGGATGGGGTGATGACCGCGGCCCCTCGCGCCATGGCTCTTCTGGAGACCTGGCCGAACCTGGTAAGTGGCCCGCCCCGGTGCGCCGTTGGGCATGCCTTCGCTTCGGCGGGACACGAGATCGTGCACTTCCACTCCGACGACTCCGCCGACCTCTACCTCACACCCACCGCGGTCGAACGACTGCTCCCGCAACTCCTGCACGCCAGCGCGATCAGGGTCCGCCCCGGCGCCTCCTGGGTCACCGTGCTCCTCGACTGCGACGCCGACGTCCAGCTCCTGCTGGGCCTGGTGAGCGTCGCGCTGAAGGAGCACAGCGGGGTTCCGGCCCGCCGCCCGTCGCCGCCCTGCGACTGGGAGCGGGCGCCGGTGGTCCCCGGGCCGCGCCCGGGTGCGGCCCGCCGCGTGGTGGACCGCCTCATGCCGTACGTCCACTGAGGGCGTCCGGCCCGCCGTCCTCGCCCGCCGGGAGCCCTACCTCGCCGGAATCGCGCCGTTGTTCGCGCCCTCGGTCGGAGAAGCCGGTGCCGTCTGCGTCGCAGGGGTCGTCGGGGTCGTCGGCGACGCCGTGTCCTGCGCGCCCGCCCCTGTCCGGGTCGCGACCGGGGTCGGCGTCGGGGCCGACCCGACCACCTCCACCACCGCTCCCGGCGGGAGCGCTTCGTACAGCCACCTCGCGTCCCCGCTCCGCAGCCCGATCGCTCCCCCGGTGACGTCGTGGTTACCGGGCGCCGTCTCGTCCCAGTTGAGGGCGAGGAGATAGGCCGTACGGTCGTCGGCGCCGCGCAGGCGCAGCACCCAGGTCGCCTTGATCTCGTAGTCGCTCCAGTCGGCGACCTCGCCCGGCAGCATCGTCGTCTCGTACTTGGCGACGACCGTCATCAGTCCCGTCGGCGTCGGCGACTTGACCGTCCCGGACGAGATGGGCAGGGTGCGCCCCCCGGCGGTCACCTCCCGCCTGCCGAGGTCCACCGTGGCCGCGACCGGCACCGGGGAGGGCTCGGCGGTGACGGGCGGGGCCGGCGCGCTGTAACTGGCGGCGGGCGGCACCGACCGGGACTCCTCGCCGCCGCTGAGCACCACGGCCAGGACCAGGGCCAGCGCCCCCGCGCAGGCGGTGCCCGCCGCGGCCAGCGATGCCGTGCGGCGCCGGCGGCGGCGTACCGCGCGGCGGCGGATCTCCGCCCCCGGAACGGTCACGGGAGTCTCGTGGTCCTGCGCCAGCCCGCGCAGCGCGGTGGCCAGTTCCGACCGGTCGGAGCCCGGGCCGGCGCCGGTACCCGTTCCGGTGTCCGCGCCGGATTCCTCGTACCGTCGGCCGGGCGTGAGCTCATCGGACACGGTCGTCCTCCCTCTCCACCGGTTCGCCGGCCTCGCCGAGCCGCCGTGCCAGTGCCGCCCGGCCGCGGGACAGCCGGGCCTTGACCGTCCCCACCGGCGCACCGGTTTCGGAGGCTACCTGTTCGACACTCAAGTCGCACAGATGGTGCAGAACGACAGCCATGCGCTGCGCCTCCGGCAGTTCCCGCAACGCGGCCACCAGAGCGGCCCGTTCCGGTCCCGGCCCCGGGGTGTGCTCCGGCGGCGGATTGCGGCGCACCAGTTCCAGCCAGCGCCGGGCCCGCCGCCAGCGGCTGACCGCGAGCCGCATCGCGACCGTACGTATCCAGGCTTCGGGCGCCCCGTCGGCGAGAAACTCGCGGCGCCGGTCCCAGGCCCGCACGAACGCCTCCTGGACGACGTCCTGGGCCTCGCCGTGGTCCCCGGTGAAGGCGTAGAGCTGCCCGGTCAGGCGGGGGAACGCGGCCGCGTAGAACCCGTCGAACTCGTCCTCGGTCATACCCCCGCCGCACCCCCTGCCGCTGTTCCCGGACGTCCCGTGCAACCCGGCTGCCTCTGTCGTGCGTACAGGTCCCGTACGCCACGTAGGTCGCGTACATCGAAGCACAAGCACCGTGCAGGGCTGAGCCGGAGGGAGTGGCGCGCACCGTCGCGCTCGACTGACCATGGACGACGACTTCACCGCCCGCGCCGGGGAGTACTGGCCCCGGCTCACGCGTACGGCCCGACTGCTCACGGGGAACGCCGCAGACGCGGACAGACGCGCGAGAGCGGCGCTGGCGGAGGTCTGCGCGCGGCGCCGGGTGCCGGGCGACGACGCGGAGTTCTACGTCCGGCGGGCACTGGTGCGGGGCTTCCTGCGGCGGTGGCCGCGCCTGCTCGACCGCCTCGGCCCCGGCGCCGGTTCCGGCTCCCACGCCGGGCACGCGCGGCAGCCGTACGCCTCCGATCCGCTCGACCCGCTCACCGAGGTGCTGGCCGGTCTGCCGCCCCGCCGGCGGGCCGTGGCCGTCCTGCGGCACTGGGACGGTCTGACCCGCCGGGAGACCGCGGCGGTGCTCGACACCTCGCCGGGTGCGGTCAAAGCGCTCTGGCGCCAGGCCGAGAAGGCGCTGCGCGCCCATCCCGCGTACCGCGAGGGCCCGTACGACGGGAGTCCGGCCGTGCCGGGACCCTTACCCGCTTCCGCCGTCGAGGCGGCCGGCCGTACGCGCCGTAGACAGCGCCGGCGCCGCACCGCCGTGCTCACGTCGGCCGGGGCGCTGCTCCTCGTGCCGCTGGTCGCGGGAGCCGTACGGGGCTCGGACTCCGGTTCCGGGACGAGCCCGTCCTCCGTGACCAGGACGGCGGTCCGGGTGGTGACCTCCGGTGAGCGCGTCGCCGCCGCGCCCGGTGTGGAGTTCTGGCTCACCGGGGACGGCACGCACCACTCGGCGCCGGGGCGCCCGAACCGGTTCCGTGCCGCCGGCGGGGACGGGGAGCCCGGTCTGACCGTCCACGCCGACCCCACGTCCGGCGGACGGGTGTTCCTCTCCGGTGTCCACCGGGGCTCCCGCGCGGCGGCCCGAGTCGAACTCGGCACGCCCGACGGCACGTTCACCGCCCGCGTCCTCACCCTGGCGGGCTCCCCCGGCTGGTCGGCCTGGTACGCGGACACCCAGCTCACCGGCGGCGACACCTGGTCGAAGAGCCTCACCGTGCGGGCGTACGACTCCGCCGGCAAGCTCCTCACACGGACGGACACCCCCTCATGAACGCCCCCGACCTGCTCCACGGCCTCGGCACCCGGCTGCGGCGGACCCGCCTGCGGCTGCGTCGCACCAGGGCCCGCCGGCTGCGCCGCACCCTGGCCGTCCTGCTGGCCCTGTTCCTCTCCGCGTGCGCCGCGCTCGTCGTCGCGTACCGGATGACCCCCGTCCCCGACCCGCACCCGGAGACCGTCAGCCAGAGCACGGTCTTCGTGGACACCGGCGGCGAGTACCTGGGCCGGCGCGGACCGGTCGACCGCCAGGACGTCCCCCTGCGCCAGGTCCCGCGCCATGTCCAGGACGCGGTGATCGCCGCCGAGAACCGCTCGTTCCGTACGGACTCCGGGGTCGCCCCGTCCGCGATCCTGCGGGCCGCGCTCGCCACCGTCACGGGCGGCGACCGCCAGGGCGGCTCCACGATCACCCAGCAGTACGTGAAGAACGCCCTGCTGACCCCCGAGCAGTCGCTGAAGCGCAAGGCGCACGAGGCGCTGATCGCCGTGAAGCTGGACCGCACGCGGTCCAAGGACGACATCCTGGAGGGCTACCTCAACACCGTGTACTTCGGCCGCGGCGCCGCCGGCATCGAGTCGGCGGCGCGGAACTACTTCGGGGTCGGCGCGAAGGACCTGACCGTCTCCCAGGGCGCGGCCCTCGCGGCGATCGTCAACCTGCCCTCCTACTACGAGCGGGCGGGCGCGGACGCGAAGGTGACGGGAACCCTGGAGCGGCGCTGGGTGTGGGTGCTCGACGCGATGGCGGACTCGGGCGCGATCAGTGCCGGCGAGCGGACCGGCGCACGCTTCCCGGCCTTCCGCTTCTATCCGCCGGGGAGCACGGACGGCCGGCGCCAGTACCTGATCGACGCGGCGTCCGCCGAGGCCGCCGACCGGCTCGGCATCACCGAGGACCAGTTGGCCCGCGGCGGCTACACGGTGCACACCACCTTCGACCTGCGCCTCCAGGACGAGACGGCGGAGCTGGTGCGCGAGCGGACACCGGCCGGCGGCAAGGGCGGCAAGGGCGGCGCGGGCGCACGGCTGCACACCGCCGTCGTCGCGACCGTCCCCGGGGACGGGGCGGTCCGGGTGCTGTACGGCGGGGCGGACTACGCCCACCAGCCGTTCAACGACGCCGTGGCCGGGGCGGTCGAGGCGGGCACGGTCCTCGACCCGTTCGTCAAGAGCCTGCGGACCGGCGGCCCGCTGGAGAGCCTCACCAAGGAGACGGCGCCGACGCCCCTGCGCCTGAACGCGGCCTACGCCACCCTGGCCGCCGACGGCACGTACGCGGCCCCGTACACCGTCGCGAAGATCACCAGGGCGGGCCGTACCGTCCACACCGCACGGCCCCGGACGCAGACGGCGATGCACGAGAAGGAAGCGGCCTTCGTCACCGCGCAGCTGGGCGGTCCCTACGCCACCGACCGCCTCTTCGCGCGGGCCGCGGCCGCCGTGCCGGTCCTGCCCGTCAGCCACTCGGCCGGCGCGGGCAGCGGGCCGGGGACGCGGACGGTCTGGCAGAGCGTGTACTCGCCGCGGCTCGCCCTCACCGTCGCCCTGTTCGCCGAGCGCGGCGGCAGACCGGCCCGGGTCGCGGGCCTCACCGGTACGCAGCAGCCCGACACGTACGCCGCGCGGCAGGCGAACGACGTGTGGCGGCTGGCCGGCTCCCCCGGCGGCGCGCCCCCGGTGACGGCGGAGCCGACGCCCGCGCCACAGCCGTAGCGGCACACAGCCGTAGGTCCGGGGCGCCACACCGCAGCCGTGGCGCCGCGGCCGACACCACAGCCGCGGTGCCGGCGGTCACCCGGACGGACCCGCCCGTTGGTGGGCGGGTCCCGGCCGTGGTGCCGTGGACGGGTGCCCGGTGACCAGGTCCAGCCCGCCCCGCGCATCCTGCTGACCCAGGCGGAGTTGGCGGCGCTCGCGGACGCCGTGCACCGCGCCGCGGACGCGGGGAGCGTGCGGGACGCCGGGGGCGGCGGAGGCGTTCAGGGCGTCGGGGGCGTCGCGGGCGCCGGGACCGTGGCGGAGTCCGCGCAGCGGCTGCTGGAGGAGCTGACGCTCACCCGGCGGCTGCTCGACAGCTGCCCCGCCGGTGTCGCCGTGCTCGACCGCGAGCTGCGCTACCTCTACCTCAACGACGCGCTCGCCCGGCTCAACGGCGTCCCGGCGGCCGAGCACCTGGGCCGCAGGCTGCGGGACGTGCTGCCCGACCTGGAGGCGTCGGAGCAGCTGCTCGAACAGGTGCTGCGCACGGGGGTCCCACAGGTCACCACCGTCGGCGGGCAGACCCCGGCCGACCCGGGCGGGGACAACCGGTGGTGGCTGGGCGCCTACCACCGGCTGACCGGGCCGTCCGGCGAGGTTCTCGGGGTGGCCGGGGTCGTCCTGGAGGTCACCGAGGCGCTGCGCGGCCGCGAGGACCTCGTCCGGGCGGGCAACCGGATGGCGCTGCTCGACGAGGCGAACCGCAGCACCGGCGCGACACTCGACCTGCGCCAGGCGTGCCAGGCGCTGGCCGACCTGCTGGTGCCGCGCTTCGCGGACTACGCGGCGGTGGACGTGGTGGACCCGGAGGGCACACCCCGGGTGCCCTCCGAGCGGTATCCGCTGCGCCTGCGCCGGATCGCGCTCGCCACCACACCGGACCTCGCGGAGGTGTCCTCGCCGCTCGGCCGGCTCGGTGAGTTCGTCGTGCACCGGGCCGGGTCCCCCATGGCGCACGTCCTGGCCGACCGGCGCCCGCTCGTGCTCAGCCACCCGGACGACGAGGCCGTGCGGCAGTTCACCCCGTCGCCCGAACGCAAGGAGCAGTTCCTGCGGATGGGCACGCACTCGGGGATCTACCTGCCCCTGGCGGTCCGCGAGGAGCTGGTGGGCGCGGTGATGGTGTTCCGGTCCGGCGACTCCCCCCGGCTGACCGACGCGGACGCGGAACTCCTCGGCGACCTCACCGACCGGGCCGCGACGGGCATCGCCCACGCGGTCCGCTTCACCCGCGAGCACGAGACGGCCCTGGAGATGCAGCGCGCCTTCCTGACCGCGCCCACGGTGACGGGTCCCGGCGTGGAGACCCTGGGCCGCTATCTGCCGGCCGGCGCGGGAGCGGAGGTGGGCGGCGACTGGTTCGACACGCTCGCGCTGCCGCACGGCCGCACCCTGCTCGTGGTGGGCGACGTCATGGGCCACGGCACCCGCGCGGCGGCGGCGATGAGCGAGTACCGCTCGGTCCTGCGCACCCTGGCCGTGCAGAGCAGCACCCCGGACTTCATCCTGCTCCAGGCCGAACGCACGGTCCTCGCCCTGGAGCTGGACCGTGTGGCGACCTGCCTCCTGGTCCTCCTGGACCCGCGGCAGGAGTGCGCCACCTTCTCCAACGCGGGCCACGTCCCCCCGCTGCTCGTCACCCCCGACGGCACCCGGACCCTGCTCAGCCTGCCGGTGGCCCCGCCGCTCGGCGTCGGCCTCGGCTCCTTCTCGTCCACCACGCTCCCCGTCCCGCCGGGCTCGGTGCTCCTCCTGTGCACCGACGGCCTGATCGAACGCCGCGACCGCGACATCGACTCCGGCCTCCGCACCCTGGCCGCCCTCCCCCTCACCCCGACGGCCCCCCTCCCCGCCCTCCTGGACACGGTCACGGCCCACCTGGACCCGCACACCTCGGAAGACGACGTGGCCATCCTCCTGGCCCGCACGAAACCCCCCGACCCCCACACGGATCGCATGCCCTGGCTCCCGGCGGGGTGGCTGCACGACCCGGGTCCGGCGGCCCGCTGAGTCCCGGACCCTATCGCTTCTCGTACGGGTCCGAGGGCGTCGGCGTCCTCCGGACCGATACGGCGTCCAGGACGGGGCGGGCCGTGTCCGAGCCCGGGGTGCCCACGGGGTGCCAGGTGCCGGTGACCGTCACCCACGTGTCGGCCGCGGGGGCCGTCGCGCCGCGGATCTCGACCTTCAGCGCCTGCGCGTCGGCGGCGCAGCAGGTGACCAGCAGGCGGGCGACGGACCACGTGCCGTCGTCGTCGCGGGTCACGAAGCCGGTCAGGCGGACCGTGCGGCCCTTCAGGGACGCGCCCGTGTCCCACTCCGCGCGGGAGGCGAACGCGCCGAGGGTCAGGTCGACGGGGTCCCCGGCCGGGAGCTCCGGGAAGGTGCCCGCGCCCTGTGCCGCGACCCGGGCCTCCTCGCGTTCCGCGCTGTACGAGCCGAGCGCGGGCGGCGGGAACAGGAGGAGGGCCAGGGCGGGAGCGGTGAGGAGCCAGGCGACGCGGGGGTTGCGGGTGTGGTCGTGGGCCCTGGACCGCCCGTCCTGCCCGTCATCACCGTCGTCCTCGTCGTGGTCGTGGTCATGGTCATGGTCATGGTCGTCGGTCCGGGTGAGGAGGCCCAGCAGGGCGAGGGCGATCAGGACCGTGCCGGAGATGACCAGGTAGGGGCGCAGGCCCTCTTTCACGTACCGCAGGTACAGCTCGCTGAAGAGAGCGATCCTGAGCAGCGCCGCCCCGCACAGGAGCAGCAGCACGCCCTGCGGGCGCAGGCGGACGCGGGAGCCGGGGCGGGGGATCACAGCAGCCACCCGCCCACCAGCACGCTGCTCAGCACGGCGACCACCCAGGTCACGGACGAGAACCGTACGGCGAACGCCCGCCCGAAGGTGCCCGCCTGGAGGGCGATGAGCTTCAGGTCGACCATGGGCCCGACGACCATGAACGCCAGCCGGGCGGTGGGCGAGAACCCGGTCAGTGAGGCCGCCACGAAGGCGTCCGCCTCGGAGCACACGCACAGCACCACGGCGAGGACGGCGAGCAGCAGCACCGACAGCCAGGGCGAGCCGGTGAACACGTCGAGCAGGGACCGCGGCACCAGGATGTTGAACGTCGCCGCGGCGGCCGCCCCCAGCACGAGGAAGCCACCGGCGTGCAGGAAGTCGTGCTGCAGTCCGTCCCGGAAGCCGCGCCACCCGCCCGCGGGGACCGCACCGCCGCTCCCGCGCCGTACGGACGGCAGCCACTCCTCCTTGCCGAACCGCACCCACAGCCAGCCCATCACCACGGCGGTGGCGAGCGAGGCGACGAGCCGGGCGCCGACCATGGCCGGCTGCCCCGGGAAGGCGAGGGAGGTGGCGACGAGGACGACCGGGTTGATGGCGGGCGCGGACAGCAGGAAGGCGAGCGCGGCCGCCGGGGCGACCCCGCGCCGCATCAGGCTGTCCGCCACCGGTACGGACGCGCACTCGCACCCCGGCAGCACGGCACCGGCCGCCCCGGCGACGGGCACGGCGAGCGCCGGGTTCCTCGGCAGGACGCGCCGGAAGACCCGCTCGGGCACGAACGCCCCGATCGCCGCCGACACGACCGTGCCGAGCAGCAGGAAGGGGATGCCCTGGACGACGACGGCCGTGAACACGGTCCACCAGGCGGCCGCCGCGGGTGTGGCGAGGTCCAGCGCCAGCATCGGCCCGAGCACGGACCCGACCGTGGCGACAGTGATCAGCGCGCCCCCGCCGACCACGGCGTACACGAGCGCACGGAACGCCGTCCGCGCCCCGTCACCCGCACTCCGCCGCAATCTCTCCATACGACGCAGCAGGCTAACGACCGCCCCTGTGCGCCACCCATGCGCCCCGCCTTATCGGGGCCGCGAGGAACTGCGCACCCCGTCACAGGCGCGGAAAATCGCACGCGGGCCCCGTCACAGGCGCCGGAGAACTGCGGGCCCCGTAAGGGGCGCGGGGAACTGCGCGCCCAGCCCTCACCGGGCCGGCAGCCGACAACGATCCCAGGCGGCCCCAGGGCCAGGGCGAGCGCAGGGCCTAATGAGGCACCGCGTTGGCCGCACTGACAAGCGCGGTGAACGCAACGACGGCAGCGCCGAGCGCCGCGATGTAACGAGCGGGAAGGTAACGCGCGGCAATGCGTCGGAACACGGCGACAACCTCGCATCGTCAACGTAGGCCAGCGTATTAAATCTGCACCATCGTGCGCTTAATGCGCCGCTTAACCTAGGGCGTGTTCGCCCCCGGGGCAAGGGCCGCATTGAGCCGATCGACGGCCTGCCCGGGCAGGGCCAACCTTCCTGTTTTCAACGGAAGTTGCGGAGCGGACAGCTGTAAGTCGACTTACTGGCATGCTTACGCCATGGCCGAGCGCGACGACCCGGGAATCATCGGGCGCAGAGTGCAGCTGCTGCGTACGGAACGCGGGCTGACACAGAGACAACTGGCGGAACCCGCCTACACCCCCGCGTACGTCTCCACCCTGGAGGCAGGACGCGTACGGCCCTCCGAGGAGGCGCTGCGGCACATCGCCGAGCGGCTCGGGGTCGCGTACGAGGAGCTGGCCACCGGGCGGCCCGCCCACCTCGCCACCGATCTGCGGCTCAGGCTCACCGACGCCCAGCGGACGCTGGCGACCGGCGAGGCGGAGATCGCCGCCGAGCAGTACACCGCCCTGCTCGCGGAGGCGGAGGCCCACGGCCTGGACGCGGAGTGCGCGGCGGCGCTGCTCGGGCTCGGCGAGTGCGCCCTGGACACCGGAGACCTCGCGACGGCCAGGCAGCGCTTCGAGCAGTCGGAGCAGCGGCTCGCGGACGAACCGCTGCCCGTCCGGGTCCCGGCCCTGCGCGGCCGGGCCGTCTCGCACTACCTCGCGGGCGAACTCCGCTACGCCTGCTACCTGCTGGAATCCGCCATCGACGAGCTGAACCGGGGCGGACTGCACGACCCGGACGCCCTGCTGCTGCTCTACGCGGCGGTGATCGCGCCCTACATGGACATGGGGGCGCACGCGCGGGCGGCACAGGCCGCGGAGTTCGCGCTCGCGCTGGCCCCGCAGGTCGGCGACCCGGCGCTGCTGGCCCGTATGCACCGGTCCGTCGCCCGCACGATGATCGCCGAAGGGCGGATGGCCGAGGCCGACGCGTCCCTGGGCAAGGCGGCCGAGCTGTACCGGCAGCTCCAGATCCGCACCGAGCTGGCCAACTGCCACTGGATGCGCGGCTACTTGTACGCACAGAACGGTGACCTGGAGCGCGCCGAGAGCGAGTTGCGCGAGGCGCAGGCCATGCACTCCGCGCAGCGCGCCGCGCTCTACACCAGCCAGGTCGCGGTGGAACTGGCGGACGTGCTGCACCGGCGCGGCAAGTCGGACGAGGCGGCGGCGCTGCTGCACGGCGTACTGGGCGACCTCAGCTCGGAGCGCGGGGCGGTCCATTCCGCGGGCGCGCACCGGCTGCTCGGCATCATCGCGGAGGACGGCCGGGACACCGAGACGGCCGAGGAGCACTACGTCCGCGCGCTCAGCCTGCTCGAACGGGCGGGCGCGGCCGGTGATCTGGCCGACCTGTGCCGGCTGCTCGGCGACCTGCTCCGCCGTACGGGGCGGATCGACGCGGCGCTGGACGCGTACCGGACGGGGCTCGGGCATCGGACCGCGCCCGGTACGACGACCCTGGGCCCGGCGCCGGCGCATCCGCCCCTCTGACCGGCTGCCCCGGCTTCCGGCGGGGGCGGCGCCGCGGGGGCCGGGCGGGCAGTTCCCCGCGCCCCCAAAGGGCCAAAAGCTGGGGCGCAGCCCCGCTTTTGAGGGGCGCGGGGAACTGCGCGCTCGGCCCCCACCGGCCCGCAGAAAGGTCACCGCACGGAACGAAACGGCGCCGCATAGGCTGCCCTCGTGACCCCTGCCGCCACCGCCCGCACCGCGCTGGACCTCACCGCCGGTCTCCCCCTGTCCGCCCTGGAGGACCTCTACCGGGACCTGCACCGCCACCCGGAGCTGTCGGGGCGCGAACACCGCACGGCCGGAGTGCTCGCCGGGCAGCTGCGGACGGCCGGGTACGAGACGGCCGAGGGCGTCGGCGGCACCGGCGTGGTCGGCGTGCTGCGCAACGGCGACGGGCCGACGGTCCTGCTGCGCGGCGACATGGACGCGCTGCCGGTCACCGAGGAGACCGGACTGCCGTACGCCTCCGAGGCCCCCGGCGTCATGCACGCCTGCGGCCACGACCTGCACGTCACCTGGCTGGCCGGCGCCGCGGGCGCCCTCGCCGCCGGGCGGGACACCTGGTCCGGGACGCTCCTCGTCGTCGGGCAGCCCGCCGAGGAGACCGGCAGGGGCGCCGCCGCGATGATGGAGGACGGCCTGTACGAGCGCTTCCCGCGCCCCGACGTCCTGCTCGCCCAGCACGCGGCCCCCGGCCCGGCCGGGCTGTACGCGCACACGCCCGGCCTGATCATGTCGGCCTCCACGGACGTCGACATCGTCGTGCACGGGGTGGGCGGGCACGGCTCGCGGCCCGAGGCGACCGTCGACCCGGTGGTGACGGCCGCGTACATCGTGACGCGCCTGCAGAGCGTCGTCTCGCGCGAGGTCGCGGCCCGCGAGCAGGCGGTACTGACCGTGGGGCGGATCGAGGCGGGCACGCGGCACAACATCATCCCGTCCGAGGCGCACATCGCCCTCAACCTCCGTACGCAGTCCGCCGAGGTGCGGGAGCGGATGCTCGCCGCGATCCGGCGCATCGCCGCCGGGGAGTGCGCGGCGGCGGGCTGTCCGCGCGAACCCACCGTGACGGTCGGCGGGAGTTTCCCGATGACCGTGAACGACGCGGACACCGACCGCCGGGTGGCGGCCGTGCACGGCGAGGTGTTCGGCGCGGGCACCGTCCTCGACTTCGGAGCCGTCATGGGCAGCGAGGACTTCCCGTTCCTCGCCGGGGACGGACTCCCCTACGCGTACTGGTTCGTGACGAGCACGCCCGCCGAGGTGTGGGACGCGGCGGCCGCCACGGCCGGCGACGACCTCATGGAGCAGCTCGCCGCCGTGCCCAGCAACCACAGCCCGCACTTCGCGCCCGACCTGGCGACGGTCGGCCCCGGCGTGCGGACACTGGTGTCGGCCGCCCTGGAGATGTTCACCCCGTGACGGCGCTCGCTCACACCTGCGTCTGCAGCCGGCTGAGGTGCCGGTGGACGTCGTCCAGCGCGCCCTGCCGGCGCCCGGGCACGCGCAGCCGCAGCGCGGCCAGCGCGGTCCCCAGCTCGCGGGCCCGCGTCGAGTCGCCGATACGGCCCCACTGGTGGTGCGCCCGGTCGACGGCCGCCTCGACCCCGGTCGCGTCCGGGGACTGCCCCGCGGCCAGCCGTGCCTCGGCCACCGCCAGCCAGGTCCGGCAGCTCAGCTCGGGGTCGCCCGCGAACATGGCGAGGTCCGCCCGTACCTCCATCCAGTGCACGACCTCGTCGGCCCCCGGACCGTGCGTCCGCAGCGCCGCCCGCTCCCACCGCTCGGCCAGCGCGGCGGCCTCGCCGTGCCGGCCGCTCTGCACCGCGGCGGTGATCTCGGCATGCGGATCGGCGGACGGATCGGCTGGCGGATCGGCTGGTACGGGCGCGGATGGGAGCGGTGTCACGGACAGGGGTACGGGCGGTGTCCCGGGGGGCGTCACCGGCATGGGTACGGCGGCCGGGGCCGGAACCCGGTGTCCGGGCTCGACCGCCAGGACGAGATCGCGGCTGGCGGCGTCCGGTTCCTCTCCGTACGACCGTGTCAGCGCCTGCTGGTGGAGGTACGCGAGCGGCGGGCGGTGACCGCTGCGCAGGATGGTGGCCACGGACTTCATGTACGTGGGCGCCGCCACCGACCGGCGCGGGGGAGGCGGGGCGACGCGGCCGTACAGCGCGGCGCCCGGCCCCACGGTGAGGGGCCTGCCGGTCAGGTGCTGCCAGCTCTCCGCGTCGGTGTGCAGGTCGACGAGGACCGTCGTGCTGCCCGGGGCGCGCAGCCGGAGCTCCTCCCGGATCCAGTGCCACGGGAAGCCGGTGTACCGGACGGTCGCGGAGGTCGTACGGGCCAGCGCGAGGTGCGGAAGCCGCTGGCGGCGGTCCAGTTGGAGCTGTCCGGTGAGGAAGACCGTGAGCGGGCCCGGGGCCGTCGCGGCGCCCCGCAGCCGGGTCAGGACCGCCTGCGGTTCCAGCGGGTCGGCGAGTTCGACCACGTTCGCGGTGTCCGTGCCGGACAGCACGGCGGGCGCCACCGCGGCGAGCACGGGGAGGACGGAGGCGGCGTCCACGAGACAGCCCTTGCCTGTCGGCGACGCTGCGATCAGCAAGACGGTTCCGGGCATCCCCGTAGTCTCCTCCCCTTGGATCACCACGGCGTCACGGTAACGGGTGCGGATGCAAAGCGGTGGGGTGCGAGGGCGGTACGGGTCAGGTGGTGCCGTTTTGCCCCTGCCGGGCCCGGCGCACCTGCCCCGGCTGCCCCGCCCGCCGCACCGCGAAGATCGTCGTGTCGTCGACGAGGCCCGCGCCGTGGCGGAGGGTGCCTTCCCTGACCAGTTCCACCAGAGGGCGGGGGCGCGCGACGGCCGGGTCGGTGGAGACGGCGAGGGAGACGCGCGCGCGGAGGGGGAAGAAGACGCCGTCGGCGTCGCGGGCCTCCGTCACGCCGTCCGTGACGAGGAGCAGCGTCTCGTCGGGGGCGAGGGGCACCCGGCGGACCGGCGGGACACCCGAGCGCGGCCCGGCGAGTCCGCCCAGGCCGAGGGGCAGGCCGTCGCCCGGCGGCAGGGGGCGTACCCCGGACGGTCCGGCCACGAGCGGGGGTTCGTGCCCGAAGTTGACGACCTCGATGTGGTCGTCCGGGGCGCCGGGCGGTGGGAACGCGACGAGGACCGCGGTCGCGAAGCGCTCCACGCCGCGTTCCGGCTCTCCGCCGAGGTCCGCCACGTACTGGCGGTGGCGGCGCATCCGTACCTCCAGCCGTTCGGCGACGACGGCGAGGGACGCGTCGTGGTACGCGGACTCGCGGAAGGTGCCGAGCAGGGCGGCGGCCGCGTCGACCGCGGGGAGGCCCTTGCCCTGGACGTCTCCGAGGAGGACGCGGGCGCCGTGCGGACTCGGCTGGATGTCGTAGAAGTCGCCGCCGACGCGGGCCTCGCTGTCGGCGGCCAGGTAGACGGCCGCGTGCTCCAGTCCGGCCCAGGGGGTGGGCATCGGGCGCAGGACGGTACGGCGGGTCGTGTCGGCCACGTCCCGCATGTGCAGCATCCGCCGCTCCTCGCGGACCCGCACCGCGCAGGCCGTGGTCGCGAGTGCCCCGCCCACGGCGACGAGGATGAAGTCGGGCAGGCCGGTCTGGTCCTGGTGCGGCCAGGCGGTGTCCACCTCGATGTAGGTGACGAGGGCGAGCACGGCGAAGGCGGCGGTGCCCTTCACTCCGCAGATCGCCGCCGCGATGCCGGGGACCAGGACGATCCAGGAGATGATCCTGAACTCGCCCGAGGTGTTGCTGTCGGTCACGGCGATCGCGACGAGGAGGAGGAGCGGGGGTGCCCAGGCGACGGTCCGCCCGCGTACGCGGAGCAGTTGCTGCCGCTGGGCGGGGGTGCCGTGCTCCGCGCCCGTCATCCGCCCAGCCAAGCACGCCCACCCACGCACCGCACGCGGGACGCCTGCTCTCTGCCGCCCCCCATCCGTGCGGCCCGGCTGCGGCTTGGCGCGCCCCTAGGCCAGCGGGGGCACAACCGAGCCTCCCCTGCAGGCCGACCGTGGCTTGGCGCGCAGTTCCCCGCGCCCCCTAGGCCAGTGGGGGCACAACCGAGTAGCCCGTGCAGGCCGACCGTGGCTGAGCGCGCAGTTCCCCGCGCCCCTGGGGCAGAGGGGGCACAACCGAGTAGCCCGTGCGGGCCGGTCGTGGCTGAGCGCGCAGTTCCCCGCGCCCCTGGGGCAGTGGGGGCACAGCCGAGTGGCCTGTGCCGGTTGGGCGTGGCTTGGCGCGCAGTTCCTCGCGCCCCTTGGGGGCGGCGGTGGGCGATCGCGACGAAAGCCAGGGCGAAGCCCGGCTTTCAGGGGCGCGGGGAACTGCGCGACCAGCCACGGGCGGCCCGCACCACAACCACGAGCCCAGACACCCCCCACCCCAGGGGCGCGGGGAACTGCGCGACCAGCCACGGGCGGCCCGCACCACAACCACGAGCCCAGACACCCCCCACCCCAGGGGCGCGGGGAACTGCGCGACCAGCCATGGGCGGCCCGCACCAGACACACCACCCCGAACCGCCCTCACCTAAGGGGCGCGGTCAGCCATGGGCGGCCCGCGCCACACCCACGAGATCAGACACCGCCGGCGGTGGGTGGTGGTGGTCCGGGTTCACTCACTCGTTCCCGTCCCGGACCACCCGTTCCTCGGACCACCACCCACCAGGCACCCACTCCCGGCCGGAGCCCGAGGCATCGCCCCCCACCAGGTAACACCCGTTCGGGTGAACCCTCCACCGGAGGCGGACCGATCCACCCCCGCCCGACCGATGAGTTTCCGTACCCCCGGGGGTCTGCACCTCGAGACCGAGCGAGGACTGCGTCGCCGGACCGATGCCCTTCAGGGTCAGCAGGCGCACCCTGGACACCAGCGGCAAGGACCGGACGAGCGAAGAACAACCACCGGAACGACGCGATGGGCGGACCGACATGACGAGCAGCAACCGCACCGACCACTGGGCCGGGCCGGCCATCGAGACCGCCGGCCTGGTGAAGACCTTCGGCGACACCCGCGCGGTCGACGGAGTGGACCTGCGCATCGAGTCGGGCACGGTCTACGGCCTGCTCGGCCCGAACGGCGCCGGCAAGACGACGACCGTCCGCATGCTGGCGACCCTGCTGCGCCCGGACGCCGGAGAGGCCCACGTCTTCGGCCACGACGTCGTACGGGAGGCGGACGCGGTCCGCAGCCGGGTGAGCCTCACCGGCCAGTACGCCTCGGTGGACGAGGACCTGACCGGCACGGAGAACCTCGTGCTGCTGGCCCGGCTGACGGGCCACTCCAAGAGGGCCTCGTACGACCGCGCGGCCCAGCTCCTCGACGCCTTCGGCCTGTCGGACGCGGCCGGCCGCCAGGTGAAGAACTACTCGGGCGGCATGCGGCGCCGTATCGACATCGCCGCGTCCATCCTCAACACCCCGGACCTGCTGTTCCTGGACGAGCCGACGACGGGCCTGGACCCGCGCAGCCGCAACCAGGTCTGGGAGATCGTGCGGGCCGTCGTCGCCCAGGGCACGACGGTCCTGCTGACGACGCAGTACCTGGACGAGGCCGACCAGCTGGCGTCCCGTATCGCCGTCATCGACAAGGGCAAGGTGATCGCCGAGGGCACCAAGGGCGAGCTGAAGGCGTCGGTGGGCGCGGGCGCCGTGCACGTGCGGCTGCGGGACGCCGACCGGCGCCCGGACGCCGAGCGGCTGCTCCGCGCGGCCCTCGACGCGGACGTCCAGCTGGAGCCGGACCCGGTGGCCCTGACGGCCCGGGTCGGCAACGGCACCCCGCACGGCAGCGGAGCCGCCGAGAAGGCGTCCCGCGCCCTCGCCGAACTCGCCCGCGCGGGCATCACCGTCGACAACTTCTCCCTGGGCCAGCCGAGTCTGGACGAGGTGTTCCTCGCCCTCACCGGAAAGCCCGAGCACGAGCCCGCCGGCCGCCCGGAGACACAACAGCCCACGCAGCAGCCCTCGCAGAAGAAAGAGGCCACGGCATGAGCACCGCGACCCAGTCCACCAACGCCGCGGACGCCGCGGATCTCGCACCGGTCCGGGCCGACAGCCTCGCCGCGGTCCTGGTCTCCGGCGAACGGCCGCCCCGGCCGAACGCCCTGCAGGCGTCCCTCACCTTCGGCTGGCGGGCGATCCTCAAGATCAAGCACGTCCCCGAGCAGCTCTTCGACGTGACCGCGTTCCCGATCATGATGGTGCTGATGTACACGTACCTGTTCGGGGGCGCGCTCGCCGGTTCGCCGCAGGAGTACATCCAGTACCTGCTGCCCGGCATCCTGGTGATGTCCGTGGTCATGATCACCATGTACACGGGCGTCTCGGTCAACATCGACATCGAGAAGGGCGTCTTCGACCGGTTCCGTTCGCTGCCCATCTGGCGTCCGTCGACGCTGGTCGGCTATCTGCTCGGCGACGCGCTGCGTTACACGATCGCGTCGGTCGTGATGCTGAGCGTCGGGCTGATCATGGGCTTCCGTCCGGACGGCGGCGTCCAGGGAGTGGTGGCGGGGGTTCTGCTGCTGATCGTCTTCTCGTTCGCCTTCTCCTGGGTGTGGACGATGTTCGGCCTGCTGCTGCGCACCGAGAAGTCGGTCATGGGCATGAGCATGATGATCCTGTTCCCGCTGACCTTCCTCAGCGACATCTTCGTCCGCCCCGAGACCATGCCGGGCTGGCTCCAGGTCTTCGTCAACAACAACCCCGTCACCCACCTCTCCTCGGCGGTGCGCGGCCTGATGGACGGCTCGTGGCCGAGCGCCGGGATCGCCTGGTCGCTGGGCTGGGCCGCCGCGCTGATCGCGGTCTTCGGCCCGATCACGATGCGGCTCTACAACCGCAAGTAGCCACGGCGGGGGAGGAAGAACCTCCCCAGGGACCGGACCGAGGGCCGCCCCGAGGGCCGGCCTGGGGTCCGTCCCGGGGACCGGACCGAGGGCCGCCTTGAGGACCGCCCAGGGACCGGACCGTCGGATCCCCCGGAAGAACGCAATCCGCGCCCGGATGCAGCACCCCGGCCGTGCCCCGGTGGCGGGGGCCGCGGCCGGAGTTCCTCCTTGAGGAGTGCGGAAAGTCCTCTCGGCGCTGCTGATCGTGCTCGCCTGCGTCCTCGTGCCGCTGGGCGGCCTCTCGGCATGGGCGAAGTACGAGATCGGCGACACCGGGCGGTACGTCGACACGATGGCACCGCTCGCCACCGGCCCCGGCGTCCGGGACGTGATCGCGGACACGGTCACCGACGGGATCATGAGCGAGGTCGAGGCGGGCCCCCTGGAGAGGGAGGTCCGCGCGTACGTCCACCGGGCGGTCCGGTCCTTCACGGGTACGGACGCCTTCCACGCGGCCTGGAACACGGCGAACCGCACCGCGCACGACGCCGTCCTGCGGGCCCTGCGCAGCGACCGCGAGGGCGCCGTCACGCTCGACCTGGCACCGGTCACGGCCCAGCTGAAGTCGCGGCTGGCCGACGACCGGGTGCCGATGGCCGACCGCATCCCCGTCGCGCGCACCGAGGTCACGGTCCTGCGCGCCCAGGAGCTGAACTCCCTGCGAAAAGGATTCCACGTGCTGGAGATCGCGGGTTTCTGGCTCCCCCTGGCGGCGGTCGCCCTGGCCGCCGGCGGCATCCTGCTGGCCGTACGCCGCCGCCGCGCCGTCACCGCCACGGCCCTCGGCATGGCCCTGGGCGCCGCCCTGCTGGCCCTCGCCACGGTCGCGGGGCGCGCCCTGACGCTCGACGGCCTCCCCGCGCACGTCCCCCGCGCGGCGGCCGGCGCGGTCTACGACGCCCTGACCGAGACGCTGCGCGCGGCCACCTGGTTCGTCCTCGCCCTCGGCCTCGCGGTGGCGCTGGCGACCTGGCTCACGGACCTCCGCGCGCGACGTCGCGCAGCGTCCGCAGTGCCCGTCCCAGCACCGGCACCGGAACCGACGCGAGCCCGAGCCTGACGGCGTCCGGTGCGCCCCGCGGCCCCACGGCGAAGGCGGGTCCCGGAGTGACCGCGATACCGCGCGCGGCGGCGGCCGCCGTGAAGGTGTCCGCACGCCACGGCGCGGGCAGTTCCCACCAGGCGTAGTACGCGTACGGATCGGCCCGCACGGTGAACCCCCCGAGCAGTTCGGCGACGACGCGCTGGCGCCGGGCCGCGTCCGCCCGCTTCTGCGCGACGAGCCGTTCGACGGTCCCATCCCTGATCCACCGCGTGCCGGCCTCCAGTGCGAACCGCCCCGCCGTCCAGCCGCCCGACCGCAGTGCGCCGGCCACCGCGCCGACCCGTTCCCCGGGGGCGACGAGGAAGCCGACGGTCAGCCCCGGGGCGACCCGTTTCGACAGCCCGTCGACGACATGGACGCGCTCGGGGGCGTAGGCGGCGAACGGCACGCCCTCCTCGTGCAGGAAGGACCAGACACGGTCCTCCACCACGGGCAGGTCCAACGCACGGACCACGGCGGCCAGTTCGCGTTTGCGCGCGTCGCCGGCCGTCACCGAGGTGGGGTTGTGCAGCGTCGGCTGGACGTACAGGGCGCAGAGCGGCGCGGTGCGGTGGGCGGCGGCGACGGCGTCGGGCCGCAGCCCCTCCTCGTCCGTGGCGAGCGGTACGAGCGGGCAGCCGATCCGCTCCGCGATCTCCTTGACCAGCGGATACGTCAGCTCCTCGACGCCGACCCGCCCGCCGGGCCGTACCAGCGAGGCGAGGACGCCCGCGATGGCCTGGCGGGCGTTCCCCGCGAAGAGCAGCTGGTCGGGGCGGGGTCGCCAGCCGGATCCGGCCAGCAGCCCCGCGACGGCCTCGCGTGCGGCGGCGGTCCCGGTGGCGGGGACGGTACGGGTGGCGTCGTCCAGGACGTCGGCCCGCAGCAGCGGAGCGAGGCCGCCGGCCAGCAGCTCCGACTGGCCCTGCACACTGGGGTAGTTGAGCTCCAGGTTGACGCTCACGTCGGGCGTGGCCTCGGCGAGGGCCCGGCCCGACGGCACCGGCGAGGCCCGTACGTAGGTACCGCGCCCGACCTCGCCGACGACGAGCCCGCGCCGTACCAGTTCCCCGTACACCCGCCCGGCCGTGGATCCCGCGATGCGCCGCCGCCGGGCGAACACCCGCTGCGGCGGCAGCCGTTCGCCGGCCTTCAGCCGTCCCGAGTAGATCTCCTCTGCCAGCCGGTCGGCGATACGCCGGTAGTCCTCCACATCCACCGCTCCCCTTCCGATTGCACCGAGGGCAAAGATCCTATTGCACCGACCAGTTGACGCGATCTAGGGTCCGTCACATGGCTCCCTTCCTCGCATACGAGGACAAAGGCGCGCAGAACTCCGCGGCGCTGCCCCTCGTCCTGATCCACGGCCATCCCTTCGACCGCACGATGTGGGCCCCCCAGGTGGCGGCCTTCTCCCCGGACCGCCGGGTGATCGTCCCGGACCTCCGCGGCTACGGCGCGTCCCCGGTGGTCCCCGGGGTCACCCCGCTCTCCGTCTTCGCCGAGGACGTCGCGGCCCTCCTCGACGAGCTCCGGGTACCCGAATTCGTCCTCGGCGGACTGTCGATGGGCGGGCAGATCGCCATGGAGTGCTACCGCCTGTTCCCCGGGCGCATACGGGGCCTGGTCCTCGCGGACACCTTTCCGGCCGCGGAGACCCCGGCGGGGAGGAGGTCCCGTGCCGCGACGGCCGACCGGCTGCTGCGCGAGGGGATGGCCGGGTACGCCGACGAGGTCCTGTACGAGATGGTCGCCCCGTACGCCCGTCCGGAGGTGGCGGCGCACGTCCGCCGCATGATGGTGGCGGCGCCGCCGGAAGGGGCCGCGGCGGCCCTGCGCGGGCGGGCGGAGCGGCCCGACTACCGCGAACTGCTGACCCGGGTCGCCGTGCCCACGCTGGTGGTGGTGGGCGAGGACGACGGGTTCACTCCCGTGGGGGATGCGGAGGCGATGCACGAGGCTCTGCCGGACTCGGTCCTGCATGTGGTGCGCGGCGCGGCACATCTGCCGAACCTCGAACAGCCCGCCGACTTCAACAGTGCGCTGTCCGCCCTGTTGACCCACCTCTGACCCTCGTCCGCCGCCTGCGCCCGCGCCCCGCCCCCGCCCCGTCAGGAACACCTCGTCCGCCGCGTGCGACCCGGCGAGGGCTGATCGTCGCGCAGTTCCCCGCGCCCCCAAAAACACGGCGCCACGCCCCAGCCCCGCCCCGCCAGGGGCGCGAGGAACGGCGCGACAAGCCCCCACCCACCGGCACCCGACCACGTGAGCCAGGCCGCAACCCGCCCTCCAGGGGCGCGAGGAACGGCGCGACAAGCCCCCGGCGGCCGGCACCCGAGGACGGGAGCCAGGGCGCAGCCCGGCTTTCAGGGGCGCGGGGAACTGCGCGGGCGACCCCCACCCACCCGCACCCGAACCGAAGGCCCCGCGGAGCAACCCCCCGCGCCCCGCCCCCGTCCTTGAGGGAGGATCCATGCACGGGCACAGGGCGAACGGGGTGGAAGGGGCGCGGCCTTGCGGAGCGCGACGGCTGAGACGGGCGAGTGGACCCGGGACGACGACGTCCCGCTGTCGCGGCGCGGCGGCACCCGGGCAGGCGCCTGGTTCGCCGGCCTGCTCCTCCTCGCCGTGAGCGTCGTCCTCGGCTGCCGCGTAGCCGACACCGACGCCGTGACCCCCGTACCGCAGCTGCTCGCGTTCCTGCCGTGGCTCCTCGCCCCCACCGGCATCGCCCTCCTCCTCGCCGCGCTGTCCCGCTGGCGCGTCGGCCTCGTCTGGGGCGTGGCCGCCCTCGGCGTGACCGCCTGGTACATCGAGCCGTACGGAAAAACGATGGAACCCGGAGGCGTACCGGTCGCCGAGGTCCGCGTCCTCACCGCGAACGTCGAGTTCGGCCAGGCGACGGACGAACTGATCGGGGCGGTCAGGAAACAGCGCCCCGACTTCGTCTTCGTCCAGGAGTGCGAGCAGACCTGTGAGAAGGCGTTGCAGCAGGCGCTCGGCAGGAAGGCCCAGCGCGCCGAGGACGGGAAGAGCGAGACGGTCGTCTATCCGTACCGGCAGGCCGTCGAGGGGCCCGAGTCCGAGGGGTCCGTGATCCTCAGCCGGCATCCCCTGAAGGCCGCGAAGGGCATCCCCGCCACCATGGGCATGCCCGGCGCCACCGCCGACGTGGACGGCCACGAGATCCGGCTCCAGCTGGCCCACCCCATGCCGCCGCTCCCCGCCCACCTGGACACCTGGCGCAAGGAGCTGTCCGCGCTGCGCGACTACGCCGCCGCGAACGTCGGCCGCCCCACCGTCGTCGCCGGCGACTTCAACGCCTCGCAGGACCACGCGGCCTTCCGCCGCATCCTGGACACCGGCTTCATGGACGGCGCCCGCCTCACCGGCGACACCCGCACCCCGACCTGGCCCGCCCCGACGGCCCCTCCCCTGGGCACCCAGATCGACCACGTCCTGGTGTCCCGCGGCTTCACGGCGAACAGGACCCGCTTCCTGGACCTCGACAACACCGACCACCGGGCACTGGTCGTCGACCTGACCCTCAACAAGAACCCGTGAGCCCCCGGACATGACGACCCCGGACATGACGACGTGGGCCGCCCTCTGTGCAGGAGGGGCGGCCCACGTCCGTGGGGGGTGGGGTGGTGCGACCTGGGGGGACCTACCGGTCCTGGTTGACCTTCGCCAGCGCCTTCGCGAGCCCGTTGGCCCACAGCTGGTTGACCCGCGACCGCTCAGCGGCGTTGGGGGTCGCGTTCGTGCAGGACGTGCCCGGACCGCCGCCCGACATCAGCTCGCTGCACGGCCCGGAGTAGTGGTCGGGGAGGCCGAGCACGTGCCCGGTCTCGTGGGCGGTCACGCGGGTGGAGTTGTACTGCTGGTTCTGCCGGTAGTCGAGGAAGATGTAGCCGCGCCCGTGCCCGTCCGTGGAGGCGTACGAACCACGCGAGTCGTTGCCCTCGCGGTACGTAAAGCTCGCGCCGCTGGTGCCGGCCTGGAGTCTGACGTTGGTGACGGAGCTGTTCCAGATCTGCGTGCTGCGGGCTATCTGGGAGGCGAAGGTCGGCGCGGCCGAGGCGTTGTAGACCACGGTGACCGCGGCGGCGTCCGGGTTCGCGGCACGCTTCTGCGCCACGGACTTCAGCACGGCGTCGAAGAACGCCTGGTTGGCCTTCGCCTCTTCGCCGGAGCCGTTGTAGGCGGTGTAGCCCGCGGTGGCACCGGAGGACACCGGGGCCGGGGCCGCGGCGGCCGGAACCGTACCGAGCGCGGCCGCGGTCAGGCCGAGTCCGACCGCGGCGGAGAGCAGGGGTGTGGACAGGCGCATCGAGGACTCCTCAGGGTGGGGGGTGAAGTCGTCCTCGGTGAGTTTCGGCGCCTGTGCGGCCGCTGTGATGATGCCAATCGGCGATAGGACGCAGCTATCCGCCCGGAACCGACCGTCCAAGTCGCCAGTTTTGGATGGGGTTTGTGCGTCTGGTGAAAGCTGAACTTCCGTCTTAGGCTCCGACGCCATGGACCTCGAGGTGAGGCACCTCCGTGCGCTGTGCGCCATAGCCGACACCGGCAGCCTGCACCGGGCCGCCCGGCAGCTCGGCGTCTCCCAGCCCTCGTTGAGCACCCAGCTCAAACGCATCGAGCAGGAGCTCGGCGGCCCCCTCTTCCTCCGCGAACGCACCGGCTGCCGGCCGACCCCGCTCGGGCTGGTCGTCCTCGGCCGCGCCCGTCCGCTGGTGGCCGAAATGCGCACCCTCGTCGCGGAGGCGCGGGCCGCCGCGACGGACGCCGACGGACACCGGCTCCGGATCGGTTCCACCGCGAGCCGCGCCCTCGCGGGCTGGCTGCGGCGGCTGCGCGCACGGCAGCGGGAGCCGGTCCTGCAGATGGACGTCTCCCCGAACGCCCTGCTGCGCATGCTCGCCGACGGGCGGCTCGACGTGGCCTTCGTGCACGAGGTGGAGGGCAGTCCGCTGCGGGTGCCGGAGGGGCTCGCGCTGCGCGTGCTGGTCGCACGCGAGCCGCAGTTCGTCTCCCTGCCGGCCGACCATCCGGCGGCCGCGTATCCGGAGGTCCGGCTCGCCGACCTGGCCGAGGACCGGTGGATGATCGATCCGACGGTCGACGGCGAGTGGGACGCCGTGCACCGCATGCTGCGGGCCGCCGGGCTGCGGCCGCGGGTGCTGCACGGGGACTACCACACGGCCGCCTCACTGGTCGCCACCGGCGAGGTCGTCACGGTGTGCCAGCCGACGTGCCAGCCGCGTCCGGAGATGGCGGTGCGGCGGATCCAGGGGGACCCGCTGGGGGTCCGGCTGATGCTCGCGGCCCGTACGGAGGCGGATGTGGACTTCGTCTTTCCCGCGCTGTGGGAGGCGTACGCGGAGGTCGCCCGGGAGGCACCCGGCTACGGGGAGTGGCTGGATCTGGTCGGCGTGTAGCGGGCGGGTGGGGGCGAGCGCGTCCCTGGAGCAAAGGAACCGGAGGCGCCCCCTGTCTCAGGAGGCGCCCCCGGTCATGGGTGCGTCGGGCTCAGACGCCGATGTCCCCGCCGTCCTTGCGCCAGACGGCCACGACCGCCGGGCGGACCATCTTGCCGGGGCCGTCGGGCCAGACGCTCGCCGGGTTCTCGACGGTCGCACCGGTGATCTCGCCCGGGTGCTGCACCGCCACCAGGACGCGGCGGTCCTGGACGATCGGGCCGCAGGTCTCGGCACCCTTCGGCACGGTCAGGAACTGCTTCAGCTCACCGCGCCGGTCGCCCTTCGTCGCCACACCGAACAGGCCGTCGTGGGAACCGAGCTGGGCACCGTCGGTGGAGATCCACAGGTTGCCGTGCGGGTCGAAGGCCACGTTGTCCGGGCAGGAGATCTGGCTGACCTTGTCCTTCGGGTAGCCCGCGAAGTACGTGGCCGGGTCCTTCGGGTCGCCCGCGACGAGGAACAGCGACCAGGCGAAGCTGGTGGCGTCGGCGCGGTTGCGGCGCTCGGTGAGCTCCAGGACGTGCCCGTGCTTGTTGGCGTTGCGCGGGTTGGCCTCGTCCGCCTTGGCGTTGGAGCCGACACCGCGGTTGGTGTTGTTCGTCAGGGCGACGTACACCTTGCCGGTGTGCGGGGAGGGCTGGACGTCCTCCGGGCGGTCCATCTTCGTGGCGCCCACCTTGTCGCCGGCGAGGCGCGTGAAGACGTACACCTCCTCGGCGGTCATGCCGGGGACGTGCGAGACGGCGCCCTTCGCGGTGGCGGTGGCCAGCGGGATCCACGTACCGCTGCCGTCGAACTCGCCGTCGGCCGGGAGCTTGCCGGTGCCGTCGATCTCGATCGCCGGGGAGTCGCCGGTGAGCTTGGCGACGTACAGCGTGCCCTCGTCGAGCAGGGTCAGGTTGTGCTCGCGGGCGGCGCGGCTGTTGCCGTGGCGCATCCGCTTGCTGCCGACGAACTTGTACATGTAGTCGAAGCGCTCGTCGTCACCGGTGTAGGCGACCGGGCGGCCGTCGTCCGTGAGACGGATCGTCGCGCCCTCGTGCTTGAACCGGCCGAGCGCGGTGCGCTTGCGGGGCGTCGAGGTCGGGTCGTACGGGTCCAGCTCGACGATGTAGCCGAAGCGGTGCACCTCGTTCGGCTCCTGGGCGACGTCGAAACGCTTGTCGAACCGCTCCCACTTGCGCTCGGTGGCGCCGGTGCCGATGCCGTAGCGGGCGTCCGTCGTACGGCTCGCGTTGGCGAAGTACTGGTTGAAGTTCTCCTCGCCGTGCAGCGTCGTACCCCACGGGGTCTCGCCGCCGGCGCAGTTGTTGAGCGTGCCGAGGACCTTCTTGCCGGTCGGGTCGGCGGAGGTCCGCAGCAGGGCCGAGCCGGCCGCGGGACCGGTCACCCGGAACTCGGTGGTCGCGGTGACGCGCCGGTTGAGGTGGTGGCGGGGCACGGCGGTGAGCTTGCCGCTGCGCCGGTCCTCCTCGACCACGACGACGCCCAGACCGTGGGCGGCCCAGGCGATCTCCACCTGCTCGCGGGTCGGGTTCGCGGGGTCGTACCCCTTGAACATCAGGATCTCGTCCGTGTACTCGTGGTTCGCCACGAGCAACTGGCGGCCGCGCTCACCCGGCAGCGGGAGCAGCGCGAGGAAGTCGCAGTTGTAACCGAACTGGCCGGCCTGCGCCCTGGCCGTCTGCCGGTCCGGGTCGAAGGCCGGGGCGCCGCGCAGGATGGGCTCGCCCCAGCGGATGACCACGTTCTGACCGTAGCCCTCGGGCACGGTCACGGCGTCGGCGGTGTTCGGCGCGACGGGAGTGAAGCGCAGGCCGCGGGCGGCCTTGCCCTTCGAACCGTGCGAGCCGTGCGAGGCGGCGGCCGTGGCCGGCTGGGCGGCGGCGGGGGTCGCGCCGGCCGAGAGAACCGCGCTCCCGGCCGCCGTGGTCACGGTCACCGCGGCGGCGGCACGCATCATGGATCGGCGGCTCAGCGCTCCGGCGATGACGTCGCCGACGTATTCGTTGGCGCTGGTGTTGGGCGCCGGGTGGAAGCAGGCGTCACCACAGCGGTAGCGGCAGGTCATCTCGGAGCGGCCGCCCGGGTGTGAGCCGGTCGAGCCGATCAGCGGCAGCAGGTTGCGCACGTTCACTCCCCTATGTCTGTGTCTGGCGTGACGCTAAGGGCACGCCCGTTCGGGGGCGCAGCCAAGAGGTGAACGAGTGGTGAACCCCCGGAGTCCGCAGGGGTGCCAAGGCAAAGGAGAGGTAAGGCGAACCTAAGTTGGCGGGCATAATTGACCCCGCCCAAGATCCCCGAATCCTGCGGCTAACCTTACGTGTCCGTCCTGGCCAGGGATTGACGGAACCAACTCATGCGAAGGGTTGCGCACATGGGCATTCTCACCCGCCTGCGGAATGCGTTCGGAAAGTCACGCAAGGGGGACGCTGCCGCTGCCCCTTCCGCATCTGCCGCCGAGCCGACCGTGCCGGCGGCCCGGCAGGAGACGGCTCCCGAGCCCACGCCTGCGGCAGCCGAGCCTGACGCTTCTGTCCCCGCACCCGCCGGGGAGTCCCGCACGGGCTCCGGGTCCGGCACGGGCTCCGGGTCCGGCACGGGCTCCGGGTCCCGTTCCGGGAACGAGGCCGAACCGAAGACCGCACCGAAGACCGAGCCCAAGGCGTCCGTGGTGGACGACCTGGTCTCGGCGGCGTTCGACAACGTGACGGTCCCGAAGCAGGCGGCCGCGCCCGCGGCGCCGGCCGACCGGGAGAAGCAGGCGAAGCCTGCGGCCGAGGCCGAGCCCGCGGAGGAGACCGAGGCCGGTCCCGCCGCGAAGGCGCAGACGCGGGCCGAGCCTGCCGCCGAGGCCGCGCCCGCGCCCTCCGAGATCGAGCCCGAGGCGAAGCCCGAACCCGCCGCCGAGGCCGCGCCGGCCGCTGAGCCCGAGACGAAGCCCGAACCCGCCGCCGAGACGGCACCGGCCGCCCAGCCCGAGCCGAAGCCCGAACCCGTCGCCGAGACGGCACCGGCCGCTGAGCCCGAGGCGAAGCCCGAACCCGTCGCCGAGACGGCGCCGGAGCCGGAGATCGAGCCGGAGCCTGCCCCCGCTGAGAAGGCCGAGCCCGTGGTGGCCGAGGCGCAGCCGGTCGCCGCCAAGACAGAGGACGCGGCCGAGGCCGAGCCGGTGGCCGAGCCCGTGGTCGTCGACGTCGAGCCCGAGCTGATCATCCAGCTCGTCCCGGAGCCCGAGACCGAGCCGGAACCCGAGCCGGTCGTCGCCTCCGAGGCCGAGGCCGAGGCCGCCGCCGAGAAGGCGTCCGCGGCGGAGGCCGAGGTCGAAGCCGCCGTCGCCGAGGTGGTGGCGGAGGACGAGCCGGCCGCCGACGCCGAAGCCGACGAGGCCACGCGGAAGCCGTCCGAGGCGAAGGCCGAACCTGCCGCCGAAGCCGAAGCTGCCGCCGTCGCCGTCGCCGAGGTTGCGGCTGAACCCGCTACCGAACCGAGCACCGAAGCCACACCCGAAGTCACCACAGCGGAAGCCACCACCCCTGAGGCCGACGCCCCAGAGGCCGACGCCCCTGAAGGCGACGCCTCCGCGGTCGCCGCCCCCGCGGGCGGCGCCGCCACCGCCCTCGCCGACGTCGAGTCCCGCGCCCCCGGCCTCCTCTCCGCCTACCGCGCCGCCGCCACCGCCCTTGAGAACCAGGGCCTCACCGGCGCCCGCGCCCGGGTCTACCTCGTGCTGGACCGCTCCGCCTCGATGCG
The DNA here is from genome assembly GCF_042889045.1 of Streptomyces sp. NPDC002701. Lineage (NCBI taxonomy): Bacteria > Bacillati > Actinomycetota > Actinomycetes > Kitasatosporales > Streptomycetaceae > Streptomyces > Streptomyces sp. NPDC002701. The sequence goes on along the minus strand of NZ_JBIAQL010000005.1, from coordinate 317,650 downwards.
CCCGTACTACAAGGACGGCTCCGCGCAGGCCCTCGGCGAGCAGACCCTCGCCCTCGCGGCCCATCTGACGCCGGAGGCGGGCGTCCAGGTCGTCTTCTTCTCCACGGAACTGGACGGCACCGGCGAACTCACGCTCACCGAGCACGAGAACAAGATCGACGAACTCCACGCCGGCCTCGGCCGCATGGGCCGTACGAGCTATCACGCGGCCGTGGAGGAAGTGATCGCCCTGCACGAGAAGTCGGGCACTCCCGCGCAGCCCGGTCTGGTCGTCTTCCAGACGGACGGTGCCCCGGACGCCAAGACGCCGGCCACCCAGGCGCTGACGGCGGCGGCGAAGAGCCACCCCGGTCTCTTCTTCTCCTTCGTCGCGTTCGGCGAGCAGGACAACAAGGCGTTCGACTACCTCCGCAAGCTGAAGTCGGACAACACCGCCTTCTTCCACGCGGGCCCCACGCCCCGCGAGCTCACGGACGCGGAGATCTACGAGGGCGTCCTGGCGAACTGGCGTCCGTAGCCTCCCCGCCCGCCCCTCGAACTGCCTCGACCTCCCTCACCCCGGCCGCCCCTTCTCGTCCCGTAAAACGGGGAGCGGGCGGCCCACCCATGTCGGCTACGATTCCAAGGTTCGTAAGACGGTCGGAGGTCGAGGCGTCACCCGACCCGCCGTCACCCCACGCAGCGACTCGGGAGCAGCCCGCAATGGCTCGACACCTCATCACCAGCGCCCTTCCGTACATCAACGGGATCAAGCACCTGGGCAACATGGTGGGGTCCATGCTCCCGGCGGACGTGTACGCCAGGTACCTCCGCCGGCGCGGCCACGAGGTGCTCTACATCTGCGCGACGGACGAGCACGGCACGCCGGCCGAACTGGCGGCGAAGGAGCGGGGCCTGCCGGTCGCCGAGTTCTGCGCCCAGGCGCACGACGCGCAGAAGGCCGTCTACGACGGCTTCCAGCTGGCGTTCGACTACTTCGGCCGCAGCTCCTCCCCGCAGAACGCGGAGCTGACGCAGCACTTCGCCCGCCGCCTGAACGAGAACGGCTTCATCGAGGAACGCGCCATCCGCCAGGTGTACTCCCCGGCCGACGGCCGCTTCCTGCCGGACCGTTACGTGGAGGGCACGTGCCCCCACTGCGGTTACGACAAGGCGCGCGGCGACCAGTGCGAGAACTGCACGCGCGTCCTGGACCCGACCGACCTGATCAGCCCGCGCTCGGCGATCTCGGGTTCGACGGAGCTCGAGGTCCGCGAGACGAAGCACCTCTTCCTCCTCCAGTCGAAGCTGCAGGGCGAGGTGGAGGCGTGGATCGACGAGGTCGCGGACGAGTGGCCGCAGCTCGCGTCCTCCATCGCCCGCAAGTGGCTGACCGAGGGCCTGCACGACCGCGCGATCACCCGTGACCTGGACTGGGGCGTCCCGGTGCCGGCCGACACCTGGCCGGAGCTGGCGGCGGAGGGCAAGGTCTTCTACGTCTGGTTCGACGCCCCGATCGAGTACATCGGCGCGACGAAGGAGTGGGCGGACGCCGTCCCGGAGGAGAACCGGGACTGGAAGTCGTGGTGGTACGAGCCGGCGGGCGCCTCCGACGTGCGCTACACGGAGTTCATGGCGAAGGACAACGTCCCCTTCCACAGCGTGATGTTCCCGGCCACGGAGATGGGCGTACGGGAGCCGTGGAAGAAGGTCGACCAGCTCAAGGCGTTCAACTGGCTGACGTACTACGGAGGCAAATTCTCCACGTCGCAGAAGCGGGGCGTCTTCACCGACCAGGCCCTGGACATCCTGCCCGCGGACTACTGGCGGTACTTCCTGATCGCCAACGCCCCCGAGTCGGACGACTCGTCGTTCACGTGGGAGCACTTCACGGCGACGGTCAACAAGGATCTGGCCGACACCCTCGGCAACTTCGTCAACCGCGTCCTGTCCTTCTCGAAGAAGCGCTTCGGCGAGGAGGTCCCGGCGGGTTCGGCGGCGGGTGCGCCGGAGGCGAAGCTGGGCGAGGAGATCGCGTCGCTCCTCGCCGAGTACGAGACCCAGATGGAGGCGCTCCAGTTCCGCAAGGCGGCGGCCGCCCTGCGCGCGCTGTGGTCGGCGGGCAACTCCTACCTGGAGGAGAAGGCCCCCTGGCTGGAGATCAAGACGAACCAGGAGGGCGCGGCCCTCACGCTGCGTACGGCGATGAACCTGATCCACCTCTACGCGGTGGTCTCGGAACCCTTCATCCCGGCGTCCTCGGCCGCCATGCGCGCGGCCTTCGCCCTGCCGGACGACACGGCGACCTGGGTGACCCAGGAAGAGGCGAGGTCCCTGACCGCCCTCCCCGCGGGCACCCCCTTCACGGTCCCCCCGGTCCTCTTCGCCAAGATCACGGACGAGGACCTGGAAACGTACAAGGAGCGCTTCGGCGGCGCACCGGAGTAGTCACCGTACGAGTACGCCGATCTTGTCGATGCGGTGTTCGGGGTTGCCCAGGTCGTCGCGCCAGTGGTTCCCTGCCGCGTCGTCCTCGGGGGTGGCGCAGGTGGAGATGGTGATCATGGCCTGGGTGGGCCGCCTGGCGGGGAAGCCGGGTACGGCCGCCCGCTGTTCGGCCAGCGAGCGTTCCGAGCGGAAGGACGTCTCGCGGGTGCCGGTGATCACGTACTCGTGGACCGTGCCGCCCGAGGTGACCCGGACCGGGTCGCCCTCGTCGAGGGACGGAAGATCCCGCAGCGGACCTCCGGCGGAGAGTCTGTGCGCCGTGACCAGGTAGTTGCCCACCTCACCTGGCCCGACACCGCCCCGGCTGCCGTACGGGCTGGCGCCGACGCCACGGTTCTGGATCCGCGTGCCCTCCCGGTCGTCGGTCGTCCCCTCGTACGGGACGACGCGCAGGTCCTCGACCCGGATCGCCGGGATGCTGAGCGAGGCGGCCGCCCGGCTCCCGGGGCCGGTCTCACGGGGCGTCGGCGGGGCCGGGGAGGTGTCCCGGGAGGGCTCGGCGGGGGTGGTCGCCGGCCCCGTCACGGTGGACACCGGTCCCGGGGCACCCGAGGACGCGTCGGCGGCCCCCACGCCTCCGGAGCAGCCGAGAAGCAGTCCGACGGCGGCGCCCGCGAGGACGGCGGAGAGACCCTGCCGGAAGAGGTGGTCGACCGCCGTCATCGGGTCCCTCCCGTGCTGCTTCGCCCGGCCGTGGACCAGGCATGACTCGGTGAACTGCGCCAGTACGCCGCGGTGTCGGGGTCGCCGGACCGCGCAGGGGCTATCAGGGTTCCCAGTATGGCGGCGGCCCGCGGGCCCCGGCCGGCTTCGGGCCGTGGACCGGCGTGCGCGGCTCCCGTTCCCGTTACGGGACCCCGCTCCTGGCCTGGGCACGAATCATCCGTATGGTTTCGCCATGGCAGTTCCCCAGGTCGTCCCGATCGCGTACGAGCCGCGCCACCGCACCGATGCCGTCGGACACTACGCGGAAGGGCAGTTCCTGGGATCGGTCACCTACGCCTTCCCCGAGGACTTCCGCCCCGACGACGGCTGGGAGGAGCACAAACGCCTCTTCACCGTGCTCCACACCTTCGACGCGCAGGGCCGTCACCGTGACTCGGAGATCTGGTGCGCCGGCACCTGGGCCGAGCAGCAACGCGCCCCGCACGGGCCGGACTCGGTGCTCTCCCAGGCCCAGGCCCACCTCGCGAAACTCCTCCGCAGCCTGCCGCGCCGCCGCTACACCGACATCGCGGTCCAGCCCTTCCGGCTCACCCGTGACGGTGTGCTGTTCGGCCTGCTGGCAGGTGAGGACGAGGGAGAGGCGTGGGCCGAGCTCTATCCGGACCGCCTGGGCTTCGGGCCGCCCTGGGACGGCTCGTACGACACCTGAGCACGTCCTCCGGCAGCGGCGGTCCGGGGTCGAGGCCGAGGGCCGCGCGGGCCGTGCGCACGTGGTGCAGGCCCTCGACGGCCGTCCGCGTCACCTGCGCGTACTGGACGGGGGTCCGGGCGGCGGCCAGTTCGCCGCGCGCGGTACGCAGGCATGCGGTGGCGTCCGTCAGGGACCGCTCCGCGTTCCGGTCGCCCCCGGCACCGGAACCGGTTTTCGAGCCGGCCCGTACGTCAGAGGTGGGCAGGCCGCCGCCGCGGCGGAGCCCCCACCGGTCGGCGTCGGCCTCCGCGTCCGGGCCGGACAGGTCCCGCGTCCGGCTCCGGAGGCGACACGCGACCACCGCTCCGGCGATCAGCAGCAGTGCGAGCAGCACGGTCGATGCCATGTTCGCCATGTTCTCCTCCGGTGATCTCGTCCGGCACCGCCGGCGTCCCACGGGGGCCGTCCCCTCCTCACCCTCGTACGTGTCATCCCACTCCCCGGTGCTGTGCGCACTCGACGAGCACCCTGTGAGCCGCCCGGCCACCCACCCTTCTGCCCGGCATCGCGCACGACGAACGGGCCCGGAACCGTCGTGGTTCCGGGCCCGTCGGCCGTGTGCGGGGGCGACGTGGCGTGCGTCGCGGTCCTACTTCGCCGGGTTCACCGGCTTGCGCACGGAGAGGTGCAGCTCACGCAGCCGCGTCTCGTCCAGCTCGGTGGGCGCGCCCATCATCAGGTCCTGCGCGTTGCCGTTCAGCGGGAACGCGATGGTCTCCCGGATGTTCGGCTCGTCGGCGAGGAGCATGACGATGCGGTCGACGCCGGGGGCGATGCCGCCGTGCGGAGGGGCGCCGAAGCGGAACGCGCGCAGCATGCCCGCGAACTGCTCCTCGACCGTGTCGCGGTCGTAGCCCGCGATCTCGAAAGCCTTCAGCATGATCTCCGGCTCGTGGTTCCGGATGGCGCCGGAGGACAGCTCGACGCCGTTGCAGACGATGTCGTACTGCCAGCCCAGGATGTCCAGCGGGTCCTGGGTCTCCAGGGCCTCCAGACCGCCCTGCGGCATCGAGAACGGGTTGTGCGAGAAGTCGATCTTCCCGGTCTCCTCGTCCTTCTCGTACATCGGGAAGTCGACGATCCAGCAGAAGCGGAAGACGCCCTCCTCGAAGTGACCGGCGCGCTTGGCGGCCTCGACGCGCACCGCGCCCATGATCTTGGAGACCTCGTCGAACTCGCCCGCGCCGAAGAACACCGCGTGGCCGGCCGCCAGCGACAAGCGCTTGGTCAGCTCGGCGACGTTGTCCTCGGTGAGGAACTTGGCGATCGGGCCCGTCAGCGAGCCGTCCTCGGCCACCCGCACCCAGGCGAGGCCCTTCGCGCCCTGCGAGACCGCGTAGTCCCCGAGCTGGTCGAAGAACTTCCGGGGCTGCGCGGACACGTCCGGCACCGGCAGCGCCCGTACGTGCTTGCCGGCGAACGCCTTGAACTCCGAGCCCTCGAAGATGTCGGTGATGTCGGCCAGCTCCAGCTGGGCCCGCAGGTCCGGCTTGTCGGAGCCGTACTTCAGCATCGACTCGCGGAACGGGATCCGCGGGAACGGGGAGGTGACGTTGCGGCCGTTGCCGAACTCCTCGAACAGCTCGGTCATGAGCTTCTCGATCGGCTGGAAGACATCCTCCTGCTCGACGAAGGACATCTCCACGTCGAGCTGGTAGAACTCGCCCGGCGACCGGTCGGCGCGCGCGTCCTCGTCGCGGAAGCAGGGCGCGATCTGGAAGTACCGGTCGAAGCCCGAGATCATCAGCAGCTGCTTGAACTGCTGCGGTGCCTGCGGCAGGGCGTAGAAGCGGCCCGGGTTGAGGCGGGACGGGACGACGAAGTCGCGCGCGCCCTCGGGAGAGGTGGCGCTGAGGATCGGGGTCGCCATCTCGTTGAAGCCCAGCGCCGTCATCTTGTGGCGGATCGCCGAGATGACCGACGTGCGCAGCAGGATGTTGCGGTGCATGCGCTCGCGGCGCAGGTCGAGGAAGCGGTACTCCAGGCGCCGCTCCTCGTTCACGCCGTCCTCGGTGTTGATCGTGAAGGGCAGCGGGGCGGCGGCGCCGAGCAGCTCGACCTCGCCGACCTCGACCTCGATCTCGCCGGTCGGCAGCTCCGCGTTCACGTTCTCCGCGCCGCGGGAGACGACCTTGCCGTCGACCCGGACGGTGGACTCCTTGGAGACCTTGTCGAGGGCCTCGTACGCGGGGGTGCCGGGGCGGGCGACGAGCTGCGTGATGCCGTAGTGGTCGCGCAGATCGATGAAGAGGATGCCGCCCAGGTCTCGGCGATTGTGCAGCCAGCCGCTCAGCCGGACGTCGGTGCCGACGTCAGAGGCGCGGAGCTCGCCGCAGGTGTGGGACCTGTACCGATGCATCGTCGTTCATCCAGTCTTCGCGGTCGGGGACATGTTTCACGTGAAACACAGGCAAGGGTACCGGCCGGCCCATGATCGCTGTCCGCAATAGTCGCCGGGCCGGCCCGTGGGACAGTCCTCCGGGCCCGGCACCCACCCCGTCCCACCTGCCTCGGTGGCACCCTTCGTTCACCTGTTCATACAGTGGGTCAATGCGCACAGGTGATCCCCTTCCGTCTGTGGGGGATGTCCTCGCCACACTCGCCACCGGCCTGTGGAGGTGGGACGACGGCGCCGGGAAGGTCACCCTCGACGCCGAGGCCGCCCGGCTCCTGGGCCTGCCCTCGGAACCGACCGTGCTGACGGAGGCGGGCGTACGGGCCCGTTTCCACCCCGTCGACTGGAACGAGGTCAACGGGGTCGTCCAGCTCGCCGCCGCCGAGAGGACGCTCGCCGAGCTGCGGCTGCGGGTCATGGACGACCAGGGCCGCGTGCTCCGTACCGTACGCAGCCGTTCCAAGCCGTCGATCGACCCGCGCACCGGGTCGTACCAGCTGATCGGCACCCTCCAGGAGGTCACCGAGCCGCCGCCGGGCGCCGCGGCGCGGACGCCGGTGACGGGTGACTGGCGGCGCTCGCGCGAGGCGTTCCTGCTGGACGCGGGGCGTGCGCTGGCCGAGGCACGGTCCACGGCGGAGGTGCTGCGGGTCGCGGCCGGCCTGTCGATGCCCGGGTTCTCGCCGGACGGGCTCGCGGTCTTCGGCGCGGAGGCCGACCGGCTCACCGTCATCGGCCACCACGGGCAGCGGCCGGGGGACGAGGACCCGTTCTCCCAGATGCCGCTGGACACGGACTACCCGGCCGCGGAGGTCGTCCGCACCGGCCGTGCCGTCTACCTCTCCTCGCCGGACGACTACCGCGGCCGCTATCCGGCCGCCTGGCCGCTCGCCCAGCACTTCGGCCGCCAGTCCTGGGCGTTCCTGCCGCTCACGGTGGCGGGGCGCACCATGGGCGCCTGGATGGCGGCCTTCACGTATCCGGTCACCTTCACGCCCGACGAACGGTCCGTGCTGACGACGGTGGCGCGGATGCTGGCCCAGGCCCTGTCGCGGGCCGGGGTCACCGAGTCGGAGCGGGAACTCACGGACGGCCTCCAGCGCTCGATGCTGCCCACCCTGGGGCCGAAGATCCCCGGGATGAGCGTCGCGGCCCGGTACGTGCCCACGGGCGGCGGGCTGCAGGTCGGCGGCGACTGGTACGACATGATCCCGCTGCCCGGCGGCACCTCGCGGACGAACCCCGGAGGCGGCCGCTTCGCGCTGGTCATCGGCGATGTCCAGGGCCACGACGTACGTGCCGCGGGCCTGATGGGCCAGCTCCGGATCGCGCTGCGGGCCTACGCCTCCGAGGGGCACCGCCCGGACGCGGTCCTCTCACGCGCCTCGCGTTTCCTGTACGGCATCACGTCCGACGACGAGCTGGCGGACCTGCGCTTCGCGACCTGCCTGTACGTGGAGGTGGACCCGGAGAGCGGCGTGCTGGAGATAGCCAGGGCCGGGCATCCGGACCCGGCCATCCGTATGGCGGACGGGACCGTGCTGAGCCGGTCCACCGCCGGCGGGCTGCCGCTGGGCATCGACCCGGACGCCGACTACCCGACGACGCGGCTCGTGCTGGAGCCCGGCGAGACGATGCTGATGTGCACGGACGGGCTGATCGAGACCGGCGGACACGACCTGGACACCGGCTGGCTGCGGATCCGGCAGATCCTGGAGAGCCACGACGGTGACATGGAGGTACTGGCCGACGCGCTGGTCCAGGGGGTGCACGGACCCTCCTCGCACCATGCGACCGGGCCGCTGGCGGACCGCCGCGAGGACGACATAGCCGTGCTGCTGCTGTGCCGGGCGGGGGAGGGGGGCTGCGATCCCGGCACCGCGGCTCCCACCCGGCCCGCCGCACGGCGCACCATGCTGTCCGTCGCGCAGGCCGAGCCCCAGAAGGTCGCGGTGGCCCGACAGCAGCTCCGGGAGTTCCTGCACGACTGGACCTGCGCCGACCAGGTCGACTCCGCGGTCCTGCTGCTCTCCGAGATGGTCACGAACGTACTCGTCCACACGGACGCGGACGCGCTGCTCGTCGCCGAGGTGACGGGCTCCGCGGGCGCCCGCCGGATACGGATCCAGGTGGCGGACGGCAGCGACGACCTGCCCCACAAGCGGCATCCCGGCGAACTGGCCTCCTCCGGGCGGGGCCTGGTCCTGACGGAACTGCTCGCCGACGCATGGGGCGTGGACCCCCAGGGCGAGGGCAAGAACATCTGGTTCGAGTTCTACGAGGAGGGGGCCGGGTCCGGGCCCGGCGGGGCGGCCGCCTCCGGGTTGCCGGGCGGCGACTCCACGCCCACGGTCTCCGGCGACGCGTGACGGTTCCGCGGTTCCGCGATCACGGCCCTGCGGTTCCGCGGTTTCGCGATCACCCCGCACGACACGTGGGCCCCCGTCCGGGTCGGACGGGGGCCCACGTGTCGTGCGACCGGCTCGGCGGGACCTACAGGCCGCCCTCGGACATCCCGTGGACCGCCGGGACCGTGCCCAGCCGGCCCTTCTGGAAGTCCTCGAACGCCTGCTGGAGTTCGTCGCGGGTGTTCATCACGAACGGGCCGTAGTGGGCCATCGGCTCACGGATCGGCTGCCCGCCCAGGATGACGACCTCCAGGTCCGGGGTGTTCGCGTCCTGCTTCTCGTCCGCGCGGACGGTCAGCGAGGAACCCGCGCCGAACACGGTCGTCTGGCCGGTACGGACCGGCCGGCGCTCAGCGCCGACACTGCCGCGGCCCGCCATCACGTACGCGAGGGCGTTGAAGTCCTCGCGCCACGGCAGGGTGAGCTCGGCGCCGGGTGCCACGGTCGCGTGGACCATGGTGATCGGCGTGTGCGTGATGCCCGGGCCCTCGTGACCGTCCAGCTCACCGGCGATGACCCGCAGGAGCGCGCCGCCGTCGGGGGTGCTGAGCAGCTGGACCGAACCGCCGCGGATGTCCTGGTAGCGCGGCGCCATCATCTTGTCCTTGGCGGGCAGGTTCACCCACAGCTGGAGCCCGTGGAAGAGACCGCCCGACATGACGAGCGACTCCGGCGGGGCCTCGATGTGCAGCAGGCCCGAGCCCGCCGTCATCCACTGGGTGTCGCCGTTGGTGATGGTGCCGCCGCCACCGTTGGAGTCCTGGTGGTCGAAGACGCCGTCGATGATGTAGGTCACGGTCTCGAAGCCGCGGTGGGGGTGCCAGGGGGTGCCCTTCGGCTCGCCCGGCGCGTACTCCACCTCACCCATCTGGTCCATCATGATGAACGGGTCGAGGTGACGGTAGTTGATCCCGGCGAACGCGCGTCGGACCGGGAAGCCCTCTCCCTCGAAGCCGCTCGGTGCCGTGGTCACCGTGAGCACGGGACGTGCCACGGCCTCGGCCGATGCCACCACGCGGGGCAGGGTCAGCGGGTTCTCGACGGTCACTGCAGGCATGTCGGTACCTCCTTGTGCTTCGAGTTTAGTTGAAAGTGGAACTTCCTGCCACCGCAAACACGGGACGCCCGGAGGGAATTCCCTCCGGGCGTTGCGGGGTGGGGTCGGGGTGAGGTTGTCGTGCGGGTGCGGGTCGGCCGTGGCTGGTCGCGCAGTTCCCCGCGCCCCTTGGGGGTGGGGGTTGCGGGGCGTGCGAGTCTGCGGGCGCGTCGTGGCTGAGCGCGCAGTTCCCCGCGCCCCTTCTGGGGGCGCGGGGAACTGCGCGAACGGCCCCCACCGGCCCGCGGTGGTGCACGCGCCCGGCCACACGGCCCAGGCGGGTCCGGCAAGCCCGCCAGGCTTGCCGGACCCGCCTGAAAAGGCTCAGCCGTACATGCGGCGCATGGCGAAGTCCACCATCTGCTCGACCGCCTTCGCGTCGAAGACGATGCGATGCTCCCCCTCCATGTCCAGGACGAAGCCGTAGCCGGTGGGGAGCAGGTCGATCACCTCGGCTCCGGTGATCACGAAGTACTTGGACTCCTTGCCGGCGTACCGGCGCAGCTCCTTGAGCGAGGTGAACATCGGGATCACGGGCTGCTGCGTGTTGTGCAGCGCCAGGAACCCGGGGTTGTCGCCGCGCGGGCAGTAGACCTTGGACGTGGCGAAGACCTGCTGGAAGTCCTCGGGGGTCAGCGACCCCGTGGTGAACGCGCGCACCGCGTCCGCCAGCGAGGGCGGCGACGGCTCGGGATAGAGCGGCGGCTGCTGGCCGTACCCGCCGACCCCGCCGACCCCACCGGGCATCTGCTGCTGCGGCGGCGGCTGGGGCTGCGTGTACTGCTGCTGCCCCGGTCCCACGTTCTGGTCATAGCCGTACATGGGGCAAGCGTACCGAGGGCATGGCGCCCGGGGTCGCCCATGCCGGATTTCCTCGAACAGGTGGCGGACTCGACGACTGGCACCCGAATGTAGACCCTGCTCACACTTGGACAATCAGGGGTTGCTTCTTATTACCGACGGGTAGCATCATCGTAGCTACTGGTTGGTACACGAACCAGACGCGCACCAGACTTCGAACCAGGTACGAGGACTCCTCACCGAGGACCCACCACCTCCCCGATCTTTCAACGGAGCCGTCGCCATGGGGCACTACAAGTCGAATCTCCGCGACATCGAGTTCAACCTCTTCGAGGTGCTCGGGCGCGACAAGCTGTACGGCACCGGCCCGTTCGCGGAGATGGACACCGAGACCGCCAAGAGCATCCTCGACGAGCTGACCCGCCTCTCGGAGAACGAGCTGGCGGAGTCCTTCGCGGACGCCGACCGCACCCCGCCGGTCTTCGACCCGGAGACCAACACGGCGCCCGTGCCGGCGTCCTTCAAGAAGTCCTACAAGGCTTTCATGGACTCCGAGTACTGGCGGCTCGGCCTGCCCGAGGAGATCGGCGGCACCACCGCGCCCCGCTCCCTCATCTGGGCGTACGCGGAGCTGGTGCTCGGCGCGAACCCCGCGGTCTGGATGTACTCCTCGGGCCCCGCGTTCGCGGGCATCCTCTTCGACGAGGGCAACGACGTCCAGAAGCACGTCGCGAAGCTCGCCGTCGACAAGCAGTGGGGCTCCACGATGGTGCTCACCGAGCCGGACGCCGGCTCGGACGTCGGCGCCGGCCGCACGAAGGCGGTCCAGCAGGAGGACGGTTCCTGGCACATCGAGGGCGTGAAGCGGTTCATCACGTCCGGTGAGCACGACATGTCGGAGAACATCCTCCACTACGTGCTCGCCCGCCCCGAGGGCGCGGGACCCGGCACCAAGGGCCTCTCCCTCTTCCTCGTACCGAAGTACGAGTTCGACTTCGAGACCGGCGAACTGGGCGAGCGCAACGGCGTGTACGCGACGAACGTCGAGCACAAGATGGGCCTCAAGGCGTCCAACACCTGCGAGATGACGTTCGGCGACCGCCACCCCGCCAAGGGCTGGCTCGTCGGCGACAAGCACGACGGCATCCGCCAGATGTTCCGGATCATCGAGTTCGCCCGCATGATGGTCGGCACGAAGGCGATCTCCACGCTCTCGACGGGCTACCTGAACGCGCTGGAGTACGCCAAGGAGCGCGTCCAGGGCCCCGACCTCGCGCAGTTCATGGACAAGACCGCGCCCAAGGTCACCATCACGCACCACCCGGACGTGCGCCGCTCGCTGATGACGCAGAAGGCGTACGCGGAGGGCATGCGCGCGCTCGTGCTGCACACCGCCGCGATCCAGGACGAGATCCAGGTCAAGGAGGCCGAGGGCGCGGACGCCTCCACGCTCGAAGCGATGAACGACCTGCTCCTGCCGATCGTGAAGGGCTACGGCTCCGAGAAGGGGTACGAGCAGCTCGCCCAGTCGCTGCAGACCTACGGCGGCTCCGGGTTCCTCCAGGAGTACCCGATCGAGCAGTACATCCGCGACGCCAAGATCGACACGCTGTACGAGGGCACGACCGCGATCCAGGGCCAGGACTTCTTCTTCCGGAAGATCGTCCGCAACCAGGGCGCGGCGCTCAACTCGCTCGCCGAGGACATCAAGAAGTTCCTGGCGCTCGGCACGGGCGGCGAGGAACTGTCCGTGGCCCGTGAGCACCTCGCCAAGGCGGCCGTCGAGCTGGAGGCCATCGTCGGTCTGATGCTGACCGACCTCGCGGCGACCGAGCAGGACGTCAAGAACATCTACAAGGTCGGGCTGAACACCACCCGCCTGCTGATGGCGTCCGGTGACGTCGTCGTCGGCTACCTGCTCCTGAAGGGCGCGGCCGTGGCCGCCGAGAAGCTGGAGACGGCGTCCGCGAAGGACCGCGCGTTCTACACCGGCAAGATCGCGGCGGCCAAGTTCTTCGCCGCCAACGTCCTGCCGGGCGTCACCGGCGCACGCCGGCTGGCCGAAGCCGTGGACCTGGACCTGATGAACCTGGACGAGGCCGCGTTCTGACCCGCGTTGCATTGAGAGACCGGAGCCGAAGACCGGGGCACCCCCGGTCTTCAGCCGGCCCGGGCTGAGGCGCAAGACCGCCACTTTGAAGACCGGGGCACACCCCCGTCTTCAGCCCGCTTGGGCTGAGACGCAAGACCGCCCCTGAAGACCAGAGCGCACCCCCGTCCTCAACCGGCCCGGGCTGAGACGCAAGACCGCCCCTGAAGACCAGAGCGCACCCCCGTCCTCAACCGGCCCGGGCTGAGACGCAGGACCGCCCCTGAAGACCGGGGCGCAGCCCCGTCTTCAGGGGCGCGGGGAACTGCGCGACCAGCCCCCACGCACCCGCGGATCCCCCACCCGCTCACGGACTCGGGACCCGCGGCCGACGCCCCGCGGGCCTCGCAGGCGCCCAAGGCCCCGCGAGGCCCGCACCCCGTCTGTACACACCCCTCACGACGCCCCGTTCCCATCCCCGGAAGCACCCGTGGGTCCGTCGTTAAGGTGAACCCATGCGCACACCGCCCCGCTTCGACCGCGGACACACCGACGACCTGATGTCCTTCCTGGCGGCGAGCCCGTCCCCGTACCACGCGGTGGCGAACGCCGCCGAGCGGCTGGAGAAGGCCGGCTTCCGCCAGGTCACGGAGACCGACGCGTGGGACGGGACCACCGGCGGAAAGTACGTGCTGCGCGGCGGCGCGATCGTGGCCTGGTACGTGCCGGAGGGCGCCGAGCCGCACACCCCCTTCCGTGTCGTCGGGGCGCACACCGACTCCCCCAACCTGCGGGTGAAGCCCCGCCCCGACAGCGGCGGGCACGGCTGGAGACAGGTCGCCGTAGAGGTCTACGGCGGTCCGCTGCTCAACTCCTGGCTGGACCGTGACCTGGGCCTGGCCGGCCGTCTGTCGCTCCGGGACGGCACCACGCGGCTCGTGAACATCGACCGCCCCCTGCTGCGTGTACCGCAGCTCGCCATCCACCTGGACCGTTCCGTCACCGCCGAGGGCCTCAAGCTCGACAAGCAGCGGCACCTGCAGCCCATCTGGGGCCTGGGCGACGACGTACGCGACGGCGACCTGATCCACTTCCTGGAGCGGGAGGCCGGGGTGGCCGAGGGCGAGACCACCGGCTGGGACCTGATGGTCCACTCCATCGAACCGCCCGCCTACCTGGGCCGCGACAAGGAGCTCGTCGCGGGCCCGCGCATGGACAACCTGATGTCCGTGCACGCCGGTACGGCGGCGCTGGCCGCCGTCGCGAACGCCGACGAGCCCCTCCCGTACATCCCGGTCCTCGCGGCGTTCGACCACGAGGAGAACGGTTCGCAGTCCGACACGGGAGCGGACGGCCCGCTGCTCGGCAGCGTGCTGGAACGTTCGGTCCACGCGCGTGGAGGATCGTTCGAGGACCGCGCGCGTGCCTTCGCGGGCACGGTCTGTCTCTCCTCCGACACGGGCCACGCCGTGCACCCGAACTACGCCGAGCGGCACGACCCGACGCACCACCCGCGCGCGGGCCGGGGCCCGATCCTCAAGGTGAACGTCAACAACCGCTACGCGACGGACGGTTCGGGCCGCGCGATCTTCGCCGCGGCCTGCGACAAGGCCGGCGTGCCGTTCCAGACGTTCGTCTCCAACAACTCCATGCCGTGCGGCACGACCATCGGGCCCATCACCGCGGCCCGCCACGGCATCAAGACGGTCGACATCGGCGTGGCCATCCTGTCGATGCACAGCGCCCGCGAACTGTGCGGCGCGGACGACCCGTTCCTGCTGACGAACGCGCTGGTGGCGTTCCTGGAAGGGTAGTTGCGCCGCCCCCGCCCCTGACGCGTCGTCCACTCCCGTACGGGCAGGCCGGATCGGCCGTGGCATGGAGGTGCCGTGCCCGGGTACCCGCACGGCACCCGGGAACCGTACGGTCCCCGGGCCCGGCACGACACCGTGTGCAACAGGAGGCGACACCCATGGGTCTGGGCGGGTGCATCATTCTGATCGCCGTAGGGGCGATCCTCACGTTCGCGACCGACTGGGACATGCAGGGGGTCAACCTCGACCTGGTCGGCGTCATCTTCATGATCGTCGGGCTGATCGGCGTGGCGACCTTCAGCAGCATCGCCAAGCGGCGCAGGGTCGTCGTGCCGCCGCAGCAGACCACGCAGGTGGTCGACGACACGCGCCACCGCAACTCGAGCGGCTACAACGACGGCTACGGCGCCTGACCGGCTCACGTGCCGGGCGTCCGACGTTCGCGCAGACGCCCGACTCGGGCACCCGGGCGCGGTACCGGCACTCGGGCGCCCGGGCTCGGTACCGGCGGCTGTCAGGTGAGCGCGTGACCCGTGGTGACGTCCACGTGGTCCGGAACCTCCTCGTGCCGGTCGCCGACGGTCAGCGTCCCGGTGGGTTCGAAGAGCAGGATCGCGGCTCCTGACGGCGCGGACGGCTTGTGCTCGACACCACGCGGCACCGTGAACACCGAACCCCTGGCGAGGGTGACCGTGCGTTCGCCGGCGGGTTCGCGCAGCCCGATGAGCAGTTCCCCCTCCACGACCAGGAAGAACTCGTCGGTGTGGTCGTGCGTGTGCCAGACGTGCTCGCCCCGCACCTTGGCGATCCGTACGTCGTAGTCGTTGACCGCCGTGACGATACGGGGACTCCACAGCTCGGTGAAGGAGTCGAGGGCGTCGGAGAGGGCGACGGGTCCGCTGACAGCGGGTTCGTTGGTCATGGGCACATCCTGGGACGTGACGGCTCCGCGGACGAGTGCTAGAAATCGCACATGCCGCACGGATCCTCGCACCGCGACTCCCCGCTCCGCAGCTCCCCGCGCCCCCGATCGCCGCACCGCGTGGCCGTGATCGTCGACGAGGGCACCAACCCCTTCGAGGTCGGGGTCGCGACCGAGCTGTTCGGCCTGCCCCGCCCCGAGCTCGGCCTGTCCGAACCGCTGTACGAGCTGACGCTGTGCACGCCCACCCCCGAGGTCCGGATGAACCACGGCTTCTTCACGCTGAGCGGGGTGCCCGGGCTGGACGCGGTGGACGACGCGGACACCCTCGTCGTCCCGGGCCGCCCCGACAACGTCGTGCCACGCGGCGAGGCCGTGCTCGACGCGGTCCGGCGCACCCACGCGCGCGGCGCCCGCGTCGTGAGCCTGTGCACCGGAAGCTTCGCGCTCGCCGAGGCCGGGGTGCTCGACGGACGCCGCGCCACCACGCACTGGCGCTGGGCCGACCTGTTCCGGGAGCTCCATCCGGACGTCCTGCTGGAGCCGGACGTCCTCTTCGTGGACGAGGGCGACGTGCTGACCGCGGCCGGGAGCGCGGCCGCCCTCGACCTCGGGCTGCACATCGTGCGGCATGACCACGGCGCCGAGATCGCGAACGCCGTGTCCCGGCGGCTCGTCTTCGCCGCCCACCGGGACGGCGGACAGCGGCAGTTCGTCGAACGGCCGGTGCCCGACGTACCGGACGAGTCGCTCGCACCGCTGCTCACCTGGGCCGGGGAGCGGATCGGCGACCCCCTGACGGTCGCCGACCTCGCCACGCGCGCGGCGGTCAGCCCCGCCACGCTGCACCGCCGCTTCCGCGCCCAGCTCGGTACGACCCCGCTGGCATGGCTGACCGGCGAGCGGGTGGCGCTGGCCTGCCGGCTCATCGAGCGCGGCGAGGAACGGCTCGACATCGTGGCGCGGCACAGCGGCCTCGGCACCGCCGCCAACCTGCGGGCGCGGCTGCGGCGCGAGACCGGACTCAGCCCGTCGGCCTACCGGCGGCGTTTCGGGCCCGCCACCGGGGAAGCGCTGAAGGCATGAGATTCCTCGTACGCGACCGGCTCATGGGTATCGGTGACGACTACTGGATCGAGGACGAGCGGGGCCGCAAGGCGTTCCTCGTCGACGGCAAGGCGATGCGGCTGCGGGACACCTTCGAGCTGAAGGACCCGCAGGGGCGCGTGCTGATCGACATCCACAAGAAGATGCTCGCGCTGCGGGACACGATGGTCGTCGAGCGGGGCGGCGAGCCGCTGGCGACCATCCGCAGGAAACGTCTCTCGCTGCTGCGCAACCACTACCGCGTCGCGCTCGCCGACGGCACCGAACTCGACGTCAGCGGCAAGATCCTCGACCGGGAGTTCGTCGTCGAGTACGACGGACAGCCGCTGGCACGTGTCTCGCGGCGATGGCTGCGGCTGCGGGAGACCTACGGTGTCGAGATCGAACGGGAGGACGCGGACGCGGCGCTGCTGATCGCGGTGACGGTGTGCGTCATCCACCTGTCGGAGAGGGAGCACGACTCCGACTGACCCGCGGTCCTCATCACCGGACGGGCTGGACCCTTCCAGCCCGTCCAGCGGGCGGTGGGCGGTGGGCGGTGGGCGGTGGGGGCGAACAAAAACGCCACGGCACCGCCGTCCCTTACCGCCGAGGCGCCGCGACCCCCAGCAAGCGGTCCTTGAGCGCCGGAAACTGCTCCCGCGTGACCCCCACCTTCGAGGCATCGAACTCCACGGTGAGGACCTCCTCCCCGGCCCCCGCCTCCGCGAGGACCTCCCCCCACGGATCCACCACGATCGAGTGACCGGCCTGCGGCACCCCCGCATGCCCCCCGCCCGTCCCGCAGGCCAGCACATACGCCTGGTTCTCGACGGCCCGCGCCTGCGCCAGCAGCGTCCAGTGCGACCGGCGCCGCTCGGGCCACCCCGCGGAGACGACGAGCGTCTCGGCCCCGGCGTCGACGAGCCCGCGGAAGAGTTCGGGGAAGCGGAGGTCGTAGCAGGTGGCGAGCCCGAGCGTGGTCCCGGGCAGACGCACGGTCACCAGCTCGGAGCCCGCCCCCATCAGCACGGCCTCACCCTTGTCGAAGCCGAACCGGTGGATCTTCCGGTACGAGGCGACGAGGTCACCGGTGGGGGAGAACACGAGGGAGGTGTTGTAGAGCGAGTCCGCAGCCCCACCGGCCCCATCGTCGGCAGCCCCAGCGGCCCCACCGCCGGACGCGCCGCCCACCCCGCCGCCGGAGGCAACCCGCTCCGGAATCGAACCCGCGTGCAACCACACCCCCGCGTCGCGTGCCGCCTCGGCCATCACCTCGTACGTGGGGCCCTCCAGCGGCTCGGCCTCGGTGCCGAACGCCTCGTAGGCGAAGGCGCCGGTCGTCCACAGTTCGGGCAGAATCACCAGGTCGGACCCGGTCTGCTGCCGTACCAGCGAGGCGACGCGCCGCCTGCGGGCACCGACCGATTCGGCCTCGTCCACGTCGATCTGGAGGAGAGAGGCGCGCACACTACCACCGTCCTGGCATTCGAGGCTTTGATACGGGCCTACGATCGTCACACGAAAGCACTGCCGGGGTGCCTCACAGCAGCGTAACTTAGCGTCCCAAGACACCCGCTGCCTGTGCACTGCCCGCGCCCAACCGCCCGAGGGGTCCCGTTTCCGTGAGTCTGCATCCCAGCCTTCAGTCCTACGCCGACGCCTGGACTCATTCGATCGACGCGATATCCGACCTGGTGTCGCCGCTGGTCGAGGGGGAATGGAACCGGCGGACTCCATGCCCGGGCTGGTCGGTACGCGACATCGTCTCCCATGTGATCGGCCTCGACTGCGAGGCGCTGGGCGACCCCAGGCCGATCCACACGCTCCCCCGCGACCTGTACCACGTGACGAACGAACACCAGCGGTACATGGAGATGCAGGTCGACGTCCGCCGCCACCACACCGCTCCGGAGATGACCTCCGAGCTGGAGTACACGGTCATCCGCCGCAACCGCCAGCTCCGCAACGAGTCGCGTCTGCCCGACGCGATGGTGCGTGGCCCGCTCGGTACGGAGGTCACCCTAGAGGAGTCCATGCGCAACCGGGCGTTCGACCTGTGGGTGCACGAGCAGGACCTGCGCACCGCCCTCGGCCGGCCGGGCAACCTCGACTCCCCGGGCGCCCACATCACCCGCGACGTCCTGCTGAGCAGGCTCCCCAAGGTGGTCGCCAAGGACGCGGGCGCTCCGGCGAACTCGGCGGTCGTCTTCGACGTCCACGGCCCGGTCGAGTTCCTGCGCACGGTCCGCGTCGACGCCGACGGTGTCGGTTCGATAGACGGCGCCCCGTCCCTCGGCCCGGCCGCCACCCTCGCCCTGGACTGGGAGACCTATTTCCGCCTGGCCTGCGGCCGGGTGACCCCCGAGGCCGTGTCGGACCGGATCAAGACCGAGGGCGACCCGGACCTGACAGCGGCGATCCTCCGCAACTTCACGGTCACGCCGTAGCCCCGCCTGCTTCAGCTGCCCGGCGTCCTGCGTCCTGTCATGTCGGCCCGTCCGGCGTTCGAGGACCGTGGGTTCGGGGCGGCGCCCCCGAGGAACGGAGCCCCCGAGAAACGGACCCGGGCAGGGGCCGGGAGCGGCCCCCGGCGTCACCCCACACCTACGCCGGTACGTGCACCGTCTCCACCCGGCTGGCGACCGACCGCTCCCGTTCCCGCCGGGCGGCCGACCTCCGCAGCAGCAGGATCTGGCTGAGCCCGAGCGCCTGCAGGACGAACACCGCCGAGAACGCCACGGTGTAACTCCCCCCGGTGGCGTCCAGCAGCACCCCCACCGCGAACAACGTCGTCATCGACGCGACGAACCCGCCCATGTTGGTGATGCCGGAGGCGGTCCCCTGCCGCTCGGGCGGATTCGCGGGCCGCGCGAAGTCGAAGCCGATCATCGACGCGGGCCCGCACGCACCCAGCACCGCGCACAGCACGACCAGCAGCCACATCGGCGCGTGGTCGGCGGGCCAGGCGAGCGTGGCGGCCCACACGACGGCCGTCGACAGGACCGTGCCGAGCGCCAGCGGCAGCCGCGCCGCGTGGTGCCGGGCGACGATCTGCCCGTACACCAGGCCGATGAGCATGTTGGACAGCACGACGAGGGTGAGGAGTTCACCGGCCGTCGCCCGTGACAGGCCCTGCGCCTCGACGAGGAACGGCAGCCCCCACAGCAGCAGGAACACCATCGCCGGGAACTGGGTCGTGAAGTGCACCCACAGCCCGAGCCGGGTCCCGGGCTCCCGCCAGGACGCCGCTATCTGCCGGCGCACGTACGCGGCTCCCCGGTGCGGGAACGGCTCCGGCTCGTGTCCCTCGGGGTGGTCCTTGAGGAACACCAGCACCAGGACGAGGACGACGACACCGGCGACCGAGCTGCCGGCGAACGCCGCGGTCCAGCCGACACCGTGCAGCAGCCGGGCCAGCACGAGCGTCGAGACGAGGTTGCCCGCCATGCCCACGAGGCCGGCGAGCTGCGCGACCATCGGCCCGCGCCGGGCCGGGAACCAGCGCGAGCCGAGGCGCAGCACGCTGATGAACGTCATCGCGTCACCGCACCCGAGCAGCGCGCGCGAGGCCAGCGCCGTTCCGTACGTCGGTGAGAACGCGAAGCCCAGCTGCCCGATCGTGAACAGGACGACGCCGAGGGTCAGCACCTTCTTGGTGCCCAGCCGGTCGACCATCAGCCCGACCGGTATCTGCATGCCCGCGTAGACGAGGAGCTGGAGGATCGAGAAGGTCGACAGCGCGGAGGCGTTGACGTGGAAGCGGTCGGCGGCGTCGAGCCCCGCCACCCCCAGCGACGTGCGGAAGATGACCGCGACGAAGTAGACGGAGACACCGACGGACCAGACCGTGACGGCTCTGCGACCGCCCGGCGGGTCGCCCGGGAGGGCCGGCGAGGACGACGAAGAGGACGAGGACGACGAACTCAACGGACGTCTCCCCGCGCCAGGTTGGAGAACCAGCTGACGTGGCGGTGGACCAGGCCGACCGCCGCCTCGGCGTCGCCGGCACGCAGCGCGTCGAGGATCTCCTGGTGCTCGGTGAGCGTCTTGGTGATCCGGTCCGGGTGGGCGTGCATCACGGCGACGCCCATCCGCAACTGGCGGTCGCGCAGCTGGTCGTAGAGGCGGGAGAGGATCTCGTTGCCCCCGCTGCGGACGATCTCGGCGTGGAAGCAGCGGTCGGTGACGGCGGCTCCGGAGAGGTCACCGGCGGCGGCCTGTTCCTGCTGTTTCGCGAGAAGTTCGGTCAGGCGCCCGATCAGCGCGGGCGAGGCCGGTACCGCCTTGCGGACGGCGTGCTCCTCGACGAGCTGCCGGGTCTCCACCACGTCCGCGATCTCCTGCGCGGAGACGGGCAGTACGAGGGCGCCCTTCTTCGGGTAGAGCCGGATCAGGCCCTCGACCTCCAGCTTGAGCAGGGCCTCGCGCACCGGTGTCCGCGAGACGCCGACGGCCTCGGCCAGCTCGCCCTCGGTGAGCAGCGTCCCGCCCTCGTAACGCCGGTCCAGCACGGCCCGCTTGACGTGCGCGTAGACACGCTCGGCGGCCGGGGGCCGCTTCATGGTCCGTTGTTCGGTCTGCCGGTCGGGCGCGGGGGCGGCGGGGGACGGTGCTGAAGGCATGCGCACAGCATAGATACAACAGGTACGCATGGTCATGAGCGGTCCAGGATATGGACGAGGTAAAAAAGGGCACCCCAGTTCCATAACCGCACATCTATTTGTGCTACTTACGAGTCTCAGAGGAAGGCGCCACTCTCAAGTGGCGGCTCTCCTGGGGCATTTGGCACTCACTCGGTGCCATCGACGTAAATCGGGGTAAACGACTTGATAACCGGCATAAAGGGTCTACGAGTTCGCAGAGCTGCCGCAGTGGCCTTCACCACCGGAGCCGTGCTCACGACCGGCGCCCTCAGCACGGCACCCGCACAAGCCCTCGCGGTGCCCACGATCGCCGCCAAGGGCGGCTACGTGATGAACAACGGCACGGGCAAGACGCTCTACACCAAGGCCGCCGACACCCGCCGCTCCACCGGCTCCACGACGAAGATCATGACCGCGAAGGTCGTGCTGGCGCAGCCGAACCTGAACCTGGACGCCAAGGTCACCATCCAGAAGGCGTACAGCGACTACATCGTCTCCAAGAACGCCTCGTCGGCCCGGCTGATCGTCGGCGACAAGGTCACCGTCCGCCAGCTCCTCTACGGTCTGATGCTGCCGTCCGGCTGCGACGCCGCGTACGCGCTCGCCGACAAGTTCGGCTCGGGCTCGACGCGTGCCGCCCGCGTCAAGTCGTTCATCGGCAAGATGAACAAGCAGGCCAAGGACCTCGGCCTCACCAACACGAAGTTCGACTCCTTCGACGGCATCGGCAGCGGCTCGAACTACTCCACGCCGCGCGACCTGACGAAGATGACGAGCAGCGCGCTGAAGAGCGCCAACTTCCGCGCGATCGTGAAGACGAAGAAGTACACGGCGAAGACCGTGACGAAGACCGGCGGCACCCGCACGATGGCGACGTGGGTCAACACCAACGGTCTGCTGAACAGCTACAGCGGCACGATCGGCGTCAAGACCGGCTCCGGCCCCGAGGCCAAGTACTGCCTGGTCTTCGCCGCGACCCGCAACGGGAAGACGGTCGTCGGGACCGTGCTCGCCTCGACGTCCATCACGGCCCGTGAGTCGGACGCGAAGAAGCTCATGACCTACGGCTTCGCCAAGTAGCGGAACCGAAAGGACTGCGCCGTTCCCCGCGCCCCTGAGAAGGGTCGCGGGGAACGGCGCGGTCTTTCAGCTCTCACGCGCCCGCAGCCGGACCGTCAACCCCAGGTGATCAGCCGCTTGGGCTGTTCCAGGACCGCGGCCACGTCCGCCAGGACCTTCGAACCCAGCTCCCCGTCGACCAGCCGGTGGTCGAAGGACAACGCCAGCGTCGTCACCTGACGGGGCTTGACCTTCCCCTTGTGCACCCACGGCTGCGGCTTGATCGACCCGACGGCGAGGATCGCGGACTCACCGGGGTTGAGGATCGGCGTCCCCGTGTCGACGCCGAACACCCCGACGTTGGTGATGGTCACCGTGCCGCCCTGCATGGCCGCCGGCGAGGTCCGGCCCTCGCGGGCGGTACCGACCAGCTCCCCCAGTGCCTCGGCGAGCTGCGGCAGCGTCTTGGCGTGCGCGTCCTTGATGTTCGGGACGATCAGGCCACGGGGCGTGGCCGCAGCGATTCCCAGGTTCACGTAGTGCTTCCGCACGATCTCCTGGTTCGCCTCGTCCCAGGAGGCGTTGACGTCCGGGTTGCGCTTGATGGCCACCAGCAGGGCCTTGCAGACCAGCAGCAGCGGATTGACCCGCAGCCCCTGCATCTCCTTGTCCTGCTTGAGCTCCTCGACCAGCCGCATCGTGCGGGTCACGTCGACCGTGACGAACTCGGTGACGTGCGGCGCGGTGAACGCCGAGCCGACCATCGCCGCCGCGGTCGCCTTGCGGACCCCCTTGACCGGGACACGGGTCTCCCGCACGCCGTCGTACGAGGCGGGCGCGGCCGGAGCGGATGCCGCGGCGGGGACGGCAGCCGGGGCCTCCTGGGGCGCCACGGTGACCGGAGCGGTCACGGGCTCCGCCACGGGGCCCGGGGCCACCGCCGCGTGCACGTCCTCGCGGGTGATGATCCCGTCCGGACCGGACGGCGTGACCGCCGCCAGGTCGACCCCGAGGTCCCTGGCCAGCTTGCGCACCGGCGGCTTGGCCAGCGGACGGGCCGACGGGGCGGCCGGAGCCGCGTGTCCGTTCAGCTCGCCCTGCACCGCCAGGGCCGCCTCCGGCTGCGGGACCGGAGCCCCTCTGCGGGGGCGGCGCTTCGTGGAGGACACCGCGACCCCGTACCCGACCAGGACCGGCTTGCGGCCCTCCGGCTCGGGCTCCTCCGGGGCGCCGGCGGACTCCTGGGCCGGAGCCACGGGCTCCGCCGAGGACGCCGTCGGAGTCGCCGCGACCGGAGCCTGCGCCCCGGCCGGAGGCTGCGCCGCCGCGGGCGCGGCCGGAGCGGATCCGCCCGTCACGTCGACCGCGATGATCACCTGGCCGACGTCCACCGTCGTCCCCTCGGGGAAGCGCAGCTCGTGCACCACCCCGTCGTAGGGGATCGGCAGCTCGACGGCGGCCTTGGCGGTCTCCACCTCGCAGACCACCTGCCCGTCGGTCACCCTGTCACCGGGCTGGACGTACCACTTGAGGATCTCCGCCTCGGTCAGGCCCTCGCCCACGTCGGGCATCTTGAACTCGCGCAGCCCCGAGGCCGTTTCTGTCATCGTCGTCACGACCCTCTCCTCAGTACGCCAGCGAGCGGTCGACGGTGTCGAGCACCCGGTCCAGGCCCGGCAGGTACTCGTCCTCCAGGCGCGCCGGCGGATACGGGGCGTGGTAGCCGCCGACCCGCAGCACCGGTGCCTCCAGGTGGTAGAAGCACCGCTCCGTGATCCGGGCCGCGATCTCCGCGCCCGTCCCCAGGAACACCGGCGCCTCGTGCACCACGACCAGGCGGCGGGTCTTCTCCACCGAGGTCTGGATCGAGTCGAAGTCGATCGGGGACATCGACCGCAGGTCGAGGACCTCCAGGGACTTGCCCTCCTCCTGGGCGGCGGCCGCGGCCTCCTGGCAGACCTTCACCATCGGCCCGTACGCGGCCAGCGTCAGATCGGTGCCCTCGCGGACCACGCGCGCCTTGTGCAGCGGCCCGGGGATCGCCTCGCGGTTCACCTCGGACTTGTCCCAGTAGCGCCGCTTCGGCTCGAAGAAGATCACCGGGTCGTCGCTGTGGATGGCCTGCTGCATCATCCAGTAGGCGTCGCTCGCGTTCGACGGGGAGACCACCTTCAGGCCCGCCACGTGCGCGAAGAGCGCCTCGGGGGACTCGGAGTGGTGCTCCACCGCGCCGATGCCGCCGCCGTAGGGGATGCGGATGACGACGGGGAGCTTGATCTTGCCGAGTGCCCGCGCGTGCATCTTCGCGAGCTGCGTGACGATCTGGTCGTAGGCCGGGAAGACGAACCCGTCGAACTGGATCTCCACGACCGGGCGGTAGCCGCGCAGCGCGAGTCCGATCGCCGTGCCGACGATGCCCGACTCGGCGAGCGGGGTGTCGATGACCCGTTCCTCTCCGAAGTCCTTCTGGAGACCGTCGGTCACCCGGAACACGCCGCCGAGCTTGCCGACGTCCTCACCCATGATCAGGACCTTGGGGTCCGCGTCGAGGGCCGTGCGCAGCGATTCGTTGATCGCCTTGGCCAGTGCCATCTTTTCCGCTGTCATCGCTGGTCGCCCTCCCCTTCATCGGCGAACGACGCCTGGTAGGCGGCGAACTGGGCCCGCTCCTCGTCGACGAGCGCGTGCCCGTCCGCGTACACGTTCTCGAAGATGGCGAAGCGGTCCGGGTCCGGCATGGCACGGACGACTTCGCGCACTCGTCTGCCCAACGCCTCGCTCTCGGCGTCGAGTTCCGCGAAGAATCCCTCGTCCGCGTGGTTTGAGTCCTCCAGGTACGTGCGCAGGCGCAGGATCGGGTCCTTCGCCTCCCACGCCTCGCGCTCCTCGTCGGCCCGGTACTTGGTCGGGTCGTCGGAGGTGGTGTGGGCGCCCATGCGGTACGTGTACGCCTCGACGAGGGTCGGCCCCTCGCCCCGGCGGGCCCGCTCCAGCGCCCACTTCGTGACGGCGAGGCAGGCGAGGACGTCGTTGCCGTCGACGCGGACGCCCGGGAAGCCGTACCCCTGTGCGCGCTGGTAGAGCGGGACGCGGGTCTGTCGCTCGGTGGGCTCGGAGATCGCCCACTGGTTGTTCTGGCAGAAGAACACGACGGGCGCGTTGTAGACCGCGGAGAAGGTGAACGATTCAGCGACGTCGCCCTGGCTGGAGGCACCGTCCCCGAAGTACGCGATCACCGCCGAGTCCGCGCCGTCCTTGGCGACGCCCATGGCGTACCCGGTGGCGTGCAGCGTCTGTGAGCCGATGACGATCGTGTAGAGGTGGAAGTTGTTGCTGTTCGGGTCCCAGCCGCCGTTGTTCACGCCGCGGAACATGCCGAGCAGGTTGGCCGGGTCGACGCCGCGGCACCAGGCGACGCCGTGCTCGCGGTAGGTCGGGAAGACGTAGTCGTCCTCGCGGGTGGCCCGGCCGGAGCCGATCTGGGCGGCCTCCTGGCCGAGCAGCGAGGCCCACAGGCCCAGCTCGCCCTGGCGCTGCAGGGAGGTGGCCTCGGCGTCGAAGCGCCGGGTGAGCACCATGTCCCGGTAGAGCCCCCGCAGCTCTTCGGGGGTGATGTCGGCTACGTACGCGTCATATTCGCCATTCTTGACGCGCTTCCCTTCCGGGGTCAGCAGCTGTACGAGGTCGGGCCGGGCGCCCGGTGGCTTCTTCGCAGCGGTGCGCTTGGCACCGGCGCTGCGTCGCGGCTTGCGCGCGGCAGTGCTCTCCACGGTCACGTGTGCTCCTCCGTCGGTCCGGCCCCCGGGGTTGCCGGGAACTGGGGTTCCCCCGGCTCGTCGAGAACCGGGGGAGCGGCTCGCCTGCTCTCCGTACCCGTGCACGGGGTGGGTGCCCTCGGCCGGGAACAGGCGTGACAGGTGCCCCGGCGAGCGCCCTGCAACAAGCACGTTACCCAGTGCTCCACATTTCTGTGAAACCCCTCCTGACCTGCGTTTTTTATCGGATTTCCAAGTACTTTCCACTTGGGCTTCCCACTACTGCGCCGGAGTCGGAGCAGTCGCTGGTCACAGCACTGGTCACAGCCTTGCAGGGGGCCGGAACACCGGCACGTTATCCCGGCCACCCCGGGGACGGGAAGGGTTCCACTGGCGCGGGCGGAAAGATCGTGTGTGAGACTGACTCCGTGCGCGAAGAAGGAAAAATCACTGTATTTCTTCTCGACGACCATGAAGTAGTCCGCCGGGGAGTGCACGAGCTGCTGTCGATGGAGGACGACATCGAGGTGGTCGGCGAGGCCGGCACGGCGGCCGACGCGCTGGCGCGCATTCCGGCCACCCGCCCCGACGTCGCGGTCCTGGACGTACGGCTGCCGGACGGCAGCGGGGTCGAGGTCTGCCGCGAGATCCGCTCCGCGGACGAGTCGATCAAGTGCCTGATGCTGACCTCCTACGCGGACGACGAGGCCCTCTTCGACGCGATCATGGCGGGCGCCTCGGGCTACGCGCTGAAGGCGATCCGCGGCGACGAACTGCTCGCGGCGATCCGTGACGTCGCGGCGGGCAAGTCGCTGCTCGACCCGGAGGCGACCGCTCGCGTCCTGGAGCGGCTGCGCGACGGAGGCAGCCCGAAGGGCGACTCCAGGCTCGCCAAGCTCACCGACCAGGAGCGCAGGATCCTCGACCTGATCGGTGAGGGGCTCACCAATCGCGTCATCGGCGAGCGGCTGCACCTCGCCGAGAAGACGATCAAGAACTACGTCTCCAGCCTGCTGGCCAAGCTCGGCATGGAGCGGCGCGCGCAGGCGGCCGCCTATGTGGCCCGGATGCAGGCGGGGAGACAGCAGTGAGCTGACGCGGGAGCCGGGAAACGGCACGCGCGCGTGGAGCCCGTTTCCGGGTTCCACGCGCGCGGGAGGCAGTCGTGCGGGGTGCTGCGGCCGTGGCGGCCGGACGGGCTCAGCCCTCCGCGCCGGGATCCCCGTTCGTGCCGCCGTCGTCGCCGGCCGGGGCCGTGTCCGTCGGCTCGTCCGGGGACTCCGTCGGCTCGTCCGGCGTCTCGGAGGGCGTGGGCTCCTTGGTCGTGGGGTCGGCCGAGGGCTTGGTCTCCGAGGGGGTGGGCGAGTACGTCGGCGACGGCTGGTACGACGGCGTGTAGTCCTGGTTGCCGCCCGTGCTCGTGTCCTCGTCCGTCTGCTCGTCCGTCGGCTTCTTCGACGTGTCCTCGCTGGGAGTGCTCTCCTTCTCGCTCTCGGAAGCGGTCGGCGACGTCTTCGTGCCGGGTCCGTCGCCGTCGCCCCCGCCCCCGTTGAGCGCCAGCGCCACACCCGCCGCGATGGCGATCACCGCCAGGACAGCGAGGATCCACAGCTTGCCGCGGCCGCTGCCCCGGTTGCCGTGGCCCTCGAAGCCGCCGTCGTCACCGCCTCCGCCCCGGCCCGGGGGCAGGAGCGGTGCGGGGATCTGGGTGGTGCCCAGGTCACCGGGGTGCGGCAGCCCGGCCGCGCCGGCGAGACCCATGGCCGGGGTGCTCAGGCCCTCGTGCGCGGTGACCGGGCCGGTGTTCCAGGTTCCGGTGTGGCCACCCTGGTCGTACAGCATCTGCAGCCCGTACTGGACCAGTCCGCGCATCTCCTCAGCGGTCTGGAACCGGTCGTCGGGCTCCTTCGCGAGGGAGCGCATGACGAGGCCGTCGAGCTCCGGCGGCGTCGCGTCCGAGACCTCGGACGGCGGCACCGGGATGTCCTGGACGTGCTGGTAGACCACCGACAGCGGGGTCTCGCCGGTGAACGGGGGCCGCAGCGCGAGCAGTTCGTAGAGCAGACAGCCCGTCGCGTACAGGTCGCTGCGGTGGTCGACCGCCTTGCCGAGCGCCTGCTCCGGGGAGAGGTACTGGGGCGTGCCCATGACCATGCCGGTCTGGGTCATCGTCGACTGCGCGCCGTGCAGGGCGCGGGCGATGCCGAAGTCCATCACCTTCACCGCACCGGTGTTGGTGATGATCACGTTCGCGGGCTTGATGTCCCTGTGAACGATGCCGTGCTGGTGTGAATAAGCGAGTGCCTCCAGCACGCCGGAGACGATGATGAGCGCCTGCTCGGGGCCCGGTGCCTCGGCGTTGATCAGAAGGTCCCGGATCGTACGGCCCTCGACGAGCTCCATCACGATGTACGGGACGGTCTGGTGGGCGAACACGTCCTCGCCGGAGTCGTAGACCGCCACCACCGCGTGGTGGTTGAGGCCGGCGACGGACTGGGCCTCGCGCGTGAAGCGGGCCTTCGAGACGGGGTCCTCCGCCAGGTCGGAGCGGAGCAGCTTGACCGCGACGGTCCGCCCCAGGCGGACGTCCTCCGCGGCGAACACCTCGGCCATGCCGCCCCGGCCGAGTCTGTGGGTCAGTCGGTACCGACCGTCCCCGACCAGCCCGCCGTTACCCCACAACTCCGGCGCATCTGACATACCGCCGCCAGTCGCCTCGGGGTCGGACGGGCCCTGAGCGCGCTGCTGCTGTGCCATCGGTCCTCGCCGTCGTTTCTGTCCACACCGGTCGACGTAGTACGCGCGGTGGTTGTTACGGTCTCCGTCGGGCCACGCTACAGCCTCCACGCGAAGCGCCGGTCCGGGATGGACCCGGTCGCCGAACCCGCGGGCGGTCCGCGGGTGCACATTCTGTGTACCGGCGGTACGACACCTGTAACGCTTCCGCGACTCTTCTTTCGCGTACGGTCACGGAACGGGCACCGAGCTTGACGTGTCAGTGCCCTCCGGCAGACTTGGCCGGTAATGACCACAGAGATCACCGGCCGCGGGAGCCACACCAGCAGTTTTCGCCCGCGTGACGGCGCACGGCCGATGGGGGACGCAGAAAGATGAGCCAGGACGGCGCACATGGCCGGTATGTGGGGCGCTCGGTCGCCGGCGGGCGCTACCAGCTGCGCGACTTGCTCGGCGAAGGCGGCATGGCTTCGGTGCATCTCGCGTACGACTCGGTGCTCGACCGGCAGGTCGCGATCAAGACCCTCCACACCGACCTGGGGCGGGAGCAGGCGTTCCGCGAGCGCTTCCGCCGCGAGGCCCAGTCGGTGGCCAAGCTCACGCACACGAACATCGTCTCGGTCTTCGACACCGGCGAGGACGACCTGGACGGGGTGACCACTCCGTACATCGTCATGGAGTACGTCGAGGGCCACCCGCTCGGTTCCGTCCTCGACCAGGACATCGCGCAGCAGGGCGCCATGCCCGCCGACAAGGCCCTGAAGATCACCGCCGACGTGCTGGCCGCGCTGGAGATCAGCCACGAGATGGGGCTGGTCCACCGCGACATCAAGCCGGGCAACGTCATGATGACGAAGCGCGGTGTGGTCAAGGTCATGGACTTCGGCATCGCCCGCGCCATGCAGTCCGGTGTGACCTCGATGACCCAGACCGGCATGGTCGTCGGCACCCCGCAGTACCTCTCCCCCGAGCAGGCCCTCGGCCGCGGCGTCGACGCCCGCTCCGACCTGTACTCCGTCGGCATCATGCTGTTCCAGCTGGTCACCGGGCGGCTCCCGTTCGAGGCGGACTCGCCGCTGGCCATCGCGTACGCGCACGTCCAGGAGACGCCCGTCGCGGCCTCCTCGATCAACCGCTCGCTGCCGCCCGCGATGGACGCGCTGATCGCCCGCGCGCTGAAGAAGAACCCGAACGAACGCTTCGTGAGCGCCGAGTCGATGCGCGACGAGTGCCTGCGCGTGGCCCAGTCCTTCCAGGCCGCTCCCCCGAGCATCGTGCCGGGCGTGCAGACGTCGAGCGGAGCCGGTGTGAGCTCCGCGGTCTTCCCGCCGGTCGACCAGTCGGCGCAGCCGCCCCAGGGGAACGTGCAGACGCCGTACCAGCCCGGGGCCTACGGCCCGCCGACACCGGCGCCCGCACAGCACACGCCCGCTCCGTCGTACGGCTATCCCCAGCAGGGCGGCTACCCGACGCCGGCCCAGACCGCGGCGTACTCCCCGCAGCAGGGCCTGTCGACCCCGCCGCCGTACACGATGTCCCCGCACTCCTCGGGCGGTGCCGGCGGGGGCGGCCGCAAGAGCAACATGCCGGTGATCGTGGGGTCGATCGTCGTCGCGCTCCTCGCCATCGGCGGGCTGATCACCGCGCTCACGCTGGGCGGCGAGGACGACGACAAGAAGCCGTACGACGCCGAGAGCGCCCGTACGTCGGCGTCCGAGGAGGTGTCCGGGCACAAGGGCCCCGACACCACGAAGAAGATCGACAAGACCGAGTGCACGGAGCCGGACGAGTCGTACAACGACGCCGACAAGATCAAGGTCCCGAACTTCAAGTTCAAGAACATCGACTCGGTCAAGGCGTGCTTCCAGGCGGCGGGCTGGCAGTACGAGTCCAAGCCGGTGAACGAGAACGCGTACGGCGAGGGCACGGTCATGACCCAGATCCCCGAGGCGGACTCGGACGTCGACCCCAAGAGCATGCCGAAGATCCAGCTCTACGTGTCGACGGGCGACCCCGCCTGAACCCGGCGCACGTCCGGCCATGAGTCCGGCCGGACGGAAGGGGCCCGGCATCTCTGCCGGGCCCCTTCCGTCCGGCCGCTCGGCCGCTCGCTCCTCGTACGGGTCTACAGGTACGGACCGCCCGTGCGGCCGCCGGCCGCCCGCGGGTCCACCTCGTCCTCGCCGCCGACACCCGGGGGCAGCGCCCGGCGCATCTGCTCCAGCTGGGCCCTGGCCGCCATCTGCTGGGCGAACAGAGTGGTCTGGATCCCGTGGAAGAGGCCCTCCAGCCAGCCGACCAGCTGAGCCTGCGCGATCCGCAGTTCGGCGTCGGAGGGAATGCCCTCGTCCGTGAACGGCAGGGACAGCCGCTCCAGTTCCTCGACGAGATTGGGCGCGAGCCCGTCCTCCAGCTCCTTCACCGAGCTGGCGTGAATCTCCTTGAGCCGTACCCGGCTCGCCTCGTCCAAGGGTGCCGCACGCACCTCCTCGAGCAGCTGCTTGATCATGCTCCCGATGCGCATGACCTTGGCGGGCTGTTCCACCATCTCCGTCACCGGGACCTCACGGGAGTCCTCGTCCCCACCGCCACCGAGAGCCATCCCGTCCTGGCCTACGACCAGAATCTGCGGGTTCTCCGGCGACCTTTCGTTCCTCGGCATCTCCATGCCGCCATTCTCTCGCACTCACACATTTCACCAGCCTGGTGCCCCCTCCGGGGCGTGATCCACCCTGTACGGACCCGTGCTGCGCGTCAGCCGGACGGCGGCGGAGCGGGTGGCGGCCCTGACGGCTGAGCGGTCGGCGGTGTCGGCGCGGCCGCCTCCGCGAGCCGCAGCAGACGGGCCTCGCAGTGGTCCAGCCAGCGGATCTCGGCCTCCGCACGGAAGATCAGATGCTCCAGGACGAGCAGCCGGGCCACCTCGTCCCGGTCTGCGGGGGCCTCCGCGAGCGCCTGCGCCCTGAGCCGGGTGTACGTGTGCATGGCGTCCGACAGATACCGCCGCTGCGCCTCCACGATCACCCGCACATCGGCCCCGGGCGCCCCGACCGCCATGGCCAGCTTGATCACCAGCTCGTCGCGCGGCGGATTCGTGCGCTCCACGGGGCGGACGAACCAGGACCGCAGCTCGGCCCGGCCGTCGTCCGTCAGCGCGTACAGCACGTGTCCCGCGTCGTCCGCACCCTGCTGTACGACCAGGCCGTCCCGTTCCAGCCGGGCGAGCGTCGTGTAGACCTGGCCGATGTTCAGCGGCCGGGTCGAGCCGGTGCGCGCCTCGAACTCGGTGCGCAGCCGCGAGCCGTAGCGGGGGCCGCGCTCCAGGAGAGCCAGCAGACCATGGCGTATCGACATGACCGGTCTGTACCCCGGTACACGCGTCGAGGACCGAGATGCCGGTGCGGGTTCGCCGTGTGAGGCTGAAGCCGCTGATCTTGGATCCCCCATACCGGGAGGGGGTCACCGACGTGACTCCGTGGCTTCGCACCCTTTGCGTGACCGGCCTGCTGCTGCTCGTGCCGGCAGGCCCCGCGCACACGCCCCACGCCGCCGCGTACGAGCCCGTCCCCGCCGAGTCGCGGGCCGGCAGCCGCGCGGGGGAGGGGCGCGAGCGGCCGGGGCGGGAGGCGGCGCCGACGGCCGAGGACAGCTCACCGGCTCACTCGGACAGCCCAGAGAGCCACGAGGCTTCGGTCGCGCCCGAGGCCCCCCGCCGAACGGCTCCGCCGTCCGCACCGCCCGCCCGCCCGGTAGACGCACACGAGGCCGCGGACCGCCCCGTACGCGCCGCGGAACCCGTCCTGAAGGTCCTCCCCCTCGGCACCGGCCTGGTCCTGATCGGCCTGGGCTCGGGCCTGGCATTCCTGGCCCTACGAGTACGCCGAAGCTGAGGCGCCCTTAGGGGCGCGGGGAACTGCGCAACGAGCCCTCACCGGCCCCTCCTGAGGGGCGCGGAGAACTGCGCAACCAGCCCCACCGACCCCTCCTGAGGGGCGCGGGGAACTGCGCAACCAGCCCTCACCGGCCCCTCCTGAGGGGCGCGGGGAACTGCGCAACCAGCCCCACCGACCCGCACCCAAGAACGCACCCCCGGCCCTCGACCCCGGGCCCGGCCGGCGGCCTACGGCGCCGTGAGCAACACCTTCCCCATGTGCCCGCTCTCCTCCAGCACCCGATGCCCCGCAGCCGCCTCACTCATCGGCAGCTCCCGATCGACCACCGGCCGCACATGCCCTCCGGAGACCAACGGCCACACATGCTCCCGTACGGCCGCCACGATCGACGCCTTCTCCCCGGCCGGCCGGGCCCGGAGCGAGGTCGCCGTGACGGCCCCCCGCTTGCCCAGGAGCATCCCGATGTTCAGCTCACCCTTGACGCCGCCCTGCATGCCGATGATCGCGAGACGCCCGTTGACAGCGAGCGCCTGGACGTTGCGATCCAGATACTTCGCGCCCATGTTGTCCAGGATGACGTCGGCCCCCGCCCCGTCGGTGGCCGCCCTGACCTCCTCGACGAAGTCCTGCTCGCGGTAGTTGACCAGCACGTCCGCGCCCAGCTCGGCACAGAAGTCCAGCTTCGCCCGGCTGCCCGCCGTGACGGCCACCTTCGCGCCGACGGCCTTGGCGAGCTGGATCGCCATGGTGCCGATGCCGCTCGATCCGCCGTGCACCAGCAGCGTCTCGCCCGGGCGCAGGTGGGCGATCATGAAGACGTTGGACCAGACCGTGCAGGCCACCTCGGGCAGCGCGGCCGCCTGGACGAGGCCGACGCCCTCGGGCACGGGCAGCAGCTGCCCGGCCGGGACGACCACCTTCTCGGCGTAACCGCCGCCCGAGAGCAGCGCGCACACCTCGTCCCCGACGCTCCACCCCGAGGTGCCGGGGCCGAGCGCGGCGATGCGCCCGGAGCATTCGAGGCCGGGATACGGGGACGCGCCGGGCGGTGGGTCGTAGAAGCCCTGCCGCTGCAGCAGATCGGCACGGTTCACCGCGCTCGCCGCCACCTCGACCAGCACGTCGCCCTCGCCTGGCGCCGGGTCGGGGACCTCGTCCCACACCAACGCCTCGGGCCCACCCGGTTTCGGAATCGTGATCGCTCGCATGCGGGCGAGGCTACTCCCGGCGGCCCGCCGCGCGGGGGTTCAGTCCTGCGGCAGCGGTTTCATGTCCGGCGCGACCTGGGTGTGCGGGCTGACCCGCACGATGGTGATCAGGCGGTCCGTCAGCTGCACCTTCCCGATGGCGGGATCGTCGTAGCCGAGCACCCGGTGCCCTCGTACGACACTCACCACCAGGTCCTCGATCTCGCGGACGCCCTTGCCGACCTCCGCCTTTATGACGGGCCGTTCCACCATGTCGAGACCGCTGCCCTGCTGGATGAGGTCCTCCATGACCATGCCGGCGCTGGGGCTGAGCACGGAGAGCCCAAGGAGCCGGCCGGCCGCGCTGGCGCTGGTGATGACGGCGTCGGCACCGGACTGCTTCAGCAGCGGCGCGTTCTCCTCCTCCCGCACGGCGGCGACGATCTTCGCCTTGCGGTTGAGCTGCCGGGCCGTGAGCGTCACGAGCACGGCGGTGTCGTCGCGCTGGGTCGCGATGATGATCTGCCGGGCGCGCTGTACCTCGGCCCGCAGCAGGACATCGCTGCGGGTGGCGTCGCCGACCACACCCGCGTAGCCGTCCGCCGTCGCCGCGTCGATCACCTTGGAGCTGGGGTCGACGACCACCACCTGCTCCTTCTTCAGGCCCGTCGCGCACACGGTCTGGATCGCCGAGCGGCCCTTCGTGCCGAACCCGATGACAACGGTGTGCTCCCTCAAAGCGGTCCTCCAGCGGTTCAGTCGCCACTCCTCCCGGGTGCGTTCGGTGAGAACCTCGAGAGTGGTGCCGACCAGGATGATCAGGAAGAGCACGCGCAGCGGCGTGATCAAGAAGATGTTGGTGAAGCGGGCGCCGTCGCTGACCGGGGTGATGTCGCCGTATCCGGTGGTGGAGAGGGTGACGGTCGCGTAGTAGAAGGCGTCGAGCAGGTCGACCGGCCCGTCGGAGTTGTCGGTGTAGCCGTCCCGGTCGAGATAGACGATGAACGCCGTGCCGACCAGGACCAGAAGCGCTATGACGACGCGCTTGGTGACCTGGCGCAGCGGGCGTTCCACCCGTTGGCGGGGCAGCTTCACCCGATGGGTGACCAGGCGTTCGCCCGCCTGGCGGGCGATCGCGTCATGGCCCGGAAGTTTCACGTGAAACACACCTCGATCCCGGCCATGGCCCAGGGAAGGTCCAGAATCTCCAGTTCCTGACCCGGCCGCGCGCCGCCCGGTGGGACGACGGCCAGCGCGTCGGCCACGGCGATGCCCCGCAGCATGGCCGGTCCGTTGTAGTGCAGCGGCACGGCCCGGTCCCCGCGCAGCACGACGGGAATCAGCCGGGTGTCGTACGGGTGACCGTGCACGGCGTCCTGGAGGGGCAGCGTGTACGGCTCCGGGGTGGCGCGTCCCGCGAGGGTGCGCAGCAGTGGCTCGGCGAGCGTGAGGAGGCCGGAGACCGCGGCGAGCGGATTGCCCGGCAGCCCGACGAAGTGCTGGTTCTCCTTGAGGCGCGCCAGGAGCATCGGGTGGCCGGGGCGTACCTTGACGCCGTCCACGAGGAGCTCGGCGCCGAGGCGCCGCAGGATGGGGTGGACGTGGTCGACGGGGCCGGCCGCGGTGCCCCCCGTCGTGACGACGAGGTCGGCGTCGGAGTTCCTGAGCGCCCTGCGCAGCGCTTCGGCGTCGTCGCCGAGTCTGCGCACCGCGATGACGTCCGCG
The DNA here is from genome assembly GCF_042889045.1 of Streptomyces sp. NPDC002701. NCBI lineage: Bacteria > Bacillati > Actinomycetota > Actinomycetes > Kitasatosporales > Streptomycetaceae > Streptomyces > Streptomyces sp. NPDC002701. Next base: position 282,134 of record NZ_JBIAQL010000005.1, on the reverse strand, counting down.
CCGAGCGCGCGCAGCCAGGACGGCAGCATCGGGCCCAGCGCGTCCCGGATCAGCCCGTCGTGGGGCAGCCCTCGGGTGAGCAGCTCGTCACCGAGGACCAGGACTTCCGCGCGGGGCCGCGGCAGGGCGGAGACGGCGTCGTACCCGGCGGCGGCGGCGAGCCCGAGGACGGCCGGGGTGACCAGCGTGCCGGTTGGCAGCAGGGGGTCGCCGGAGCGGCACTCCTGGCCGCGGGGGCGGATGTCCTGCCCGTGCGGGACGTCCCGGGTCGCGTGCAGCCGGTCCTTCTCGTCGGTGCGGCCGTGCTCGCTGCGGAGCACGGCGGAGGCGTCCTGCGGGATCCGCGCGCCGGTGGCGATCCGGACCGCCTCGCCGTCGGTGAGCGGCGCGGGAGCGTCGTGACCCGCGAGCACTCCCCGCGCGCGTACGTCCCACGGGCCGGGTCCGGCGACCGCCCAGCCGTCCATCGCGGACGTGTCGAAGGACGGGAGGTCCGTGAGGGCGGTGAGCGGGGCGGCGAGGACGAGGCCAAGCGCGGCGTCCAGGGTGACGGAGACGGGGGTGTCCGGACGGCGTGCGGCCCCTCCGGCGACGGAGCGGGCCCGCTGCCAGGGCGTGGCGGTGTGGTGCTCGGTGGTGGTGTCCTTCCGGTCGCCGTCCTGCGCGGCCGGGGAAGGGACGGAACGGGAGGCTCCGGCGGTTCCGGAGTCGTCGGGCACCTGGGCACCGCCTTCCTTGACCAGGGCGAGGGCCTCCTCGACGTCGAGGTCGACCTCCTCGTACTGCCCGGAGGCGGTCATCCGGCGTCCGGGTTCGCCGGGGCGTCGGCGTCGGACCCGGTTTCCGCGGCCCAGCGCAGCGCCAGTGCCGTCGCCTTGCGGACGGCTTCCGCGACCGCTTCCGGGCCTCCCTCGGCCCGGCCCGCCGCGTAGCCGACGAGGAACGTCGTCAACGGCGCCGCCGGACGGGCCACGCCGTGAGCGGCGTCGCGGGCGAGGTCGAGCAGGAGGCCGGTGTCGACGTCCAGATCGAGGCCCAGTTCGTCCTTGACTGCGGTAATCCATTCATCCAACACGTGCCCATGCTCCCTGATACGTGCCCGGGCGGCGGCGATGTCGTCCCAGGTGTCGCAGTCGAAGGACGCGACGGGGTCGGTGATACGGGTCACAGCGAGCGCGCCGGTGAGCCGTCGCAGCGGCAGCCCGGTCAGTTCGCCGTGCTCGGCACGCAGGGCATCCAGCTCCCGCAGCAGCGCCGGACGGCGGTAGGCGGCCACGAGGGGCTGGTCGCGGCCGTCCCGGTCGGTCAGCAACACGCCCTCACGGCCGGCCTTGTGAAGGGCGGTCAGCAGCCTGCGCACCGTGTCCCGGTCCAGGAAGGGCAGGTCGGCGGAGAGCACCACGACGTGTTCGGCGGTGGTCTGCCGCAGGCCGGCGTCCAGCGCGGCGAGCGGGCCTCCGCCGGGAGGGTCCTCGCGCGCCCACCGTACGGGGTGCGCGGTGGGCCGGGGTTCCGCGACCACCACGGTGGTCACCGCGCCCGAGCAGGCGGCCAGGACCCGGTCGAGCAGCGCGCGGCCGCCCACGTGGACGCCCGGCTTGTCCGCTCCGCCGAGGCGGCGGGCGGCGCCCCCCGCGAGCACGACGGCGTCATGGCCGTCCCCGCCGGGTGCGCCGCGGGAACCGAGCGCACCGGAGGAACCGAGTGCGCTGGGAGGCTCGAACGCGGTCACCCCCCGAGTATGAGTGCCCGGTGGATCATTTCCACCCCCGTGCACAGCATGTGGACGGGGGTGGTGACGGGACCGTACGGATCCTGGCGGTCACAGGGTCCGCAGCAGCACCGCCGGCTGTTCCACGCAGTCCGCCACATACCGGAGGAATCCGCCCGCCGTTCCGCCGTCGCACACCCGGTGGTCGAAGGTGAGCGAGAGCTGTACGACCTGCCGCACCGCCAACTCGCCCTCGTGCACCCAGGGCTTGGGCACGATCCGGCCGACCCCGAGCATGGCCGCCTCGGGGTGGTTGATGATCGGTGTGGAGCCGTCGACGCCGAACACCCCGTAGTTGTTCAGCGTGAAGGTCCCGCCGGTGAGGTCCGCCGGGGTGAGCGTGCCGGTCCGGGCCGCCTCGGTGAGCCGGGCGAACTCCGCGCTCAGCGACTCCGTGTCCCGGGTGTGCGCGCCCTTCACCACCGGCACGACGAGTCCGCGCTCGGTCTGCGCGGCGAAGCCGAGGTGCACCTCGTCGAGCCGTACGACCTCGCGGGCGTCCGCGTCGACCGTCGAGTTGAGCTCGGGGAACCGCGCCAGTGCGGAGGTGCAGATCCGGGCGAGGAGCGCGAGGAGGGAGATCTTCGGCCCGCCGGCCTCGTTCATCCAGCGGCGCGCCCGCGTCAGTTCCGTCGCGTCGGCGTCCACCCAGCAGGTCGCGTCGGGGATCTCGCGCCGGCTCCTGGAGAGCTTGTCGGCGACGGCTCCCCGGACGCCCTTGAGGGGGACACGGGTGCCGGACGCACGGGCGGGCGCCGTGGTGGCCGGTGCGGGCGCACCGGTCGGGCTCTGCGGTGGCCGCACGGCGGACGGGGCGGACTGGGCGGACGCACCGGTCCGCAGCGCGTGCTCCACGTCCGCGCGCGTGATCAGGCCGTCGGGTCCGGAGCCCGCCAGCTGTCGCAGGTCGAGTCCGTTCTCCCGGGCCAGTCGGCGCACGAGCGGGGAGATCACCGGTACGGGCCCGTCGGCCCGGCGGCCGGAGCCGTCCCCGTCCACGGGCGGCGGCTCCTCCCGTACGGGACGCCGGACGGGGGTGGCGGGGCCGGCGGGCGGCGCCGCGGCCGTCCGGTCCACGGGGGAGGGCGTGCCGGGTGACCGGTGGCCCGCAGCCGCACCAGGCGCGGGCGGCCGTACCCGGCGGCGACGGGCCGCGGGCGCCTGTGTGCCGTACCCCACGAGCACATTGCCGGAGCCCTCGTCCTCGCCGCCGGACGTCCGGGTGCCGGAGACCGCGGCGCCCAGGGTCGCGGCGCCCGGGACCGCGGCGCCGGCGTCCGGTGCCGTGGAGGACGGTGCTCCGACCGCCACCGTGAGCAGGGGGGAGCCCACGGGCAGTTCGGTGCCCTCGTCGCCGTAGCGGGCCGTGACCACGCCGCCGTACGGGCAGGGGACCTCGACCATCGCCTTGGCCGTCTCGACCTCGACGACGGGCTGGTCGACGGCGACGACGTCACCGACCTGGACGAGCCAGCGGACGATCTCGGCCTCGGTGAGCCCCTCGCCGAGGTCGGGCAGCCTGAATTCGCGACTGAACATGTCGGAGGCACGGGTCATCGGCTCTGCGCCTCCCACTGCAGGCGCGCCACCGCGTCCAGGACACGGTCGACGCCGGGCAGGTGGTGCCGCTCCAGCATCGGCGGCGGATACGGGATGTCGAAGCCGGCCACGCGCAGCACCGGTGCCTCCAGATGGTGGAAGCACCGCTCGGTGACACGCGCGGCGATCTCCCCGCCGGGTCCGCCGAAGCCGCCCGACTCGTGCACCACGACGGCCCGGCCGGTGCGCCGCACGGACGCGCAGACCGTCTCGTCGTCGAAGGGCACCAGGGAGCGCAGGTCGACGACCTCCAGGTCCCAGCCCTCGGCCCGGGCCGCGTCCGCGGCCTCCAGGCACACGGGCACGGACGGCCCGTACGTGATGAGCGTGGCGCTGCGGCCCGGGCGGCGGACCACCGCCCGGCCGATCGGCTCCACGGCCTGCGGCTCGTCCGGGTTCCAGGAGTCCTTCGACCAGTACAGGCGCTTGGGCTCCAGGAAGACGACCGGGTCGTCCGAGGCGATGGCCGCGCGCAGCAGACCGTACGCGTCGGGGACCGTCGCCGGGGTGACGACGTGCAGCCCCGGGGTCGCCATGTAGTACGCCTCGGAGGAGTCGCTGTGGTGCTCGACACCGCCGATGCCGCCGCCGTAGGGCACGCGCACGGTGATCGGCAGCGGCATCGCCCCGCGCGTGCGGTTGCGCATCTTCGCCACGTGCGAGATCAGCTGCTCGAAGGCGGGGTACGCGAAGGCGTCGAACTGCATCTCCACGACCGGCCTGAGCCCGTACATGGCCATGCCGACCGCCGTGCCGAGGATGCCCGCCTCGGCCAGCGGTGTGTCCGTGACCCGGTCCTCGCCGAACTCCTTCGCGAGTCCGTCGGTGATCCGGAAGACGCCGCCGAGGGCGCCCACGTCCTCGCCCATGACGTGGACGGCCGGGTCGTCGGCCATCGCGTCGCGCAGGGCGCGTCCGAGGGCCTGGGCCATGGTGGCCGGCTTCACCGCGACGGTGGTCATCGCGCGTTTCCTTCCGGCTCGTACGCGTCGTCGTCCTCGTGCCGGCCCGCCTCGGCGTCCAGCTCGGCCCGCAGCTGCGCCTCCTGCTCCAGGAGGTGCGTGGTGGGCTGTGCGTAGACGTGCGCGAACAGGTCCATGGGGTCGAGCACCGGGTCCTGGTTCATGCGCTCGCGCAGGTCCGCGGCCATCGCCTCGGCGTCCTCGCGCACGGCGCGCACGGTGGCCTCGTCGAGCAGTCCGCGCTCGGTGAGTTCCTGTTCCAGGAGGGCGATCGGGTCGTGCGCACGCCAGGCGTCGACCTCCGCGTCGTCGCGGTAGCGCTTGTCGTCGTCGGCGTTCGTGTGGGCCTCCATGCGGTACGTCACCGCCTCCAAGAGCGTGGGACCGCCACCCGCGCGCGCGTGGGCGATCGCCTCGGCGAGGACCTCGTGCACGGCGACGACGTCGTTCCCGTCGACCAGCCGGCCCGGCATCCCGTACCCGACGGCCTTGTGGGCCAGGGAGGGGGCGGCGGTCTGCTTGGCGAGCGGGACGGAGATCGCGAAGCCGTTGTTCTGGACCAGGAAGACCACCGGGGCCCGCCAGACGGCGGCGAAGTTGAGCGCCTCGTGGAAGTCGCCCTCGCTGGTGCCGCCGTCACCGACGAGCGCGAGCGCGACCACGTCGTCCCCCTTGAGGCGGGCGGCGTGCGCGAGGCCCACGGCGTGCGGGAGCTGGGTCGCGAGCGGCGTGCACAGGGGGGCGACGCGGTGCTCGCGGGGGTCGTAGCCCGTGTGCCAGTCGCCCCGCAGGAGGGTCAGCGCCTGGACGGGGTCGAGGCCGCGGGCGACGGCGGCGAGCGTGTCCCGGTAGCTCGGGAAGAGCCAGTCGCGCTCCTCCAGGGCGAGCGCCGCGGCGACCTCGCAGGCTTCCTGACCGGTGGACGAGGGGTAGACGGCGAGGCGGCCCTGCTTGGTGAGGGCGGTGGCCTGCGTGTTGTAACGGCGGCCGCGCACCAGTTCCGCGTACAGCCTGCGCAGCAGGTCCGGGTCCGTCCGTTCGGCCGCCCGGGTGCCGAGGACGCGGTGGGGCAGCGCGTCGGGCAGCAGCGGCGCGGGGTCGGTGCGGGGCTGCCAGGCGGGCGGCGGCGTCGGCCGGTAGGCGTCTCGCTGCTCCATGACCGTCATGTCGGCACCTCCTCGTGGGAGTCGCTTGGAGAGGCGCGCCGTGAGTGACGCGTCTCACCTACCGATTGTTCGGTCGTCGGCACATTTTGGCTACAGGCACCTCCAGCCTGTGGACAAACGGTTCTGCACAGCCTGAGATGGACGCAGTACGTCCATGGTAGGGAAGCGGGAGGACATGGCACCTGAACAAATGGCCGAGGGCCCGGACCCCCGGTCGGCCCTGCCGCCGCCGCGTCCGCTCGACTCGATCGACCAGGACATCCTGCAGATGCTCCAGTCGGACGGCCGTGCCTCGATACGGTCCGTGGCCGAGCGCGTGCACGTGTCCCGTGCCAATGCCTACGCGCGGATCAACCGCCTCGTCGAGGACGGCGTCATCCGCGGTTTCGGTGCCCGGGTCGACCACGAGCGCGCGGGACACGGCACCTCGGCGTACATCACCCTCAAGATCGTGCAGAACACCTGGCGCACGGTGCGCGAGCAGCTCAGGGTGCTCCCGGGGGCGTCCCACATCGCGCTGGTGGGCGGCGACTTCGACGTCCTGCTCCTGGTGCACACACCGGACAACCGTGCCCTGCGCGAGCTGGTGCTCACGCGTCTGCAGGCCATCCCGGAGGTGCTCAGCACCCGCACGCTGCTGGTGTTCGAGGAGGAGGACCTGGAGCCGCAGGGATGACCGGGGCCCTTCGGGCCCCTTCTCCCCGTGCGGCCCGGAGCTCCGGACTCAGCTCTCCTTCCGCAGGCCCCCGAAGACCATCAGCACCACCGCGTCGGCGACCTCGCGTGCGCCCATGCCCCGCCCGTCCGGGCGGTACCACTCGACCAACGAGTTGATCATCCCGAAGACCAGCCGGGTGGCCAGCCTGAACTCCACGTCGTCGCGTACGTCCCCGTCGGCGGCCGCGGCCTTCAGGAGCGCGGCCACCTCGTGGTCGAAGTCCCGGCGCCGGTCCAGGGCCCAGCGCTCCGTGTCGGTGTTGCCGCGCACGCGCAGCAGCAGGGTCACGTAGGGCAGTTCGGCGGTGAGGACCTCGACCATGCGCCGCGTCACGTACTCCAGGCGCTCCACGGCACGCCCCTCGCGCGCGTGCTCCTCGTCGAGGATCCCGAAGAGTCCGTCGAGGGCCCGGCTGACGGCCCGGCGCAGCAGCTCCTCCTTGCCCGTGACGTGGTGGTATATCGACGACTTGGAGATGCCCGCCGCCTTGGAGAGGTGCTCCATGGAGGTGCCGTCGTAGCCGCGCTCGTTGAAGACCCGCACGGCCACGGACAGCAGCGTCTCCGGCGTGTAGGTGTCGCGCTTGGCGGTGGTCATGGGGTGCCCTCACGCTTCTCGGAGGCGTACGCGTGGCGGTAGAGCGCGAGGGACGGCGCGTAACGCCCCGACGGATCGCGCATGTGCAGGTCGTCCAGGACGTCGTAGGCCCAGCTCCGGCCGAGCCTGCGGCTCCACTCGAAGGGGCCCAGGGGGTAGTTGACGCCCTGGCGCATCGCCGTGTCGATGTCCTCCTCGGTGGCCACTCCCTTGGCGACGGCGTCGTGCGCCAGGTCGATGATGCGGGCCACCGTGCGGGCGACGATCAGGCCGGGCACGTCCCCGATCACGCTGACGTCCTTGCCGAGCGCCTGGAAGAGCCCGGTGGCCTCGGCGAGGGTCTGCGTCTGGGTGTCCTGCGAGTGGGACAGGGCGATCCGGGTCGCCCTGCGGTAGTCGAGCGCCAGGTCGAAGTAGACGACGTCACGGAACTCGACGGCCGTCTGGCCGTCCGCGAGGGCCAGTTGACCGCCGCCCGGCAGCACCAGGCGCGTGCCGTGGTCCTCCTCGTCCTCGCGGACCTGGATGCCCGCCTCGCGGATCAGCGCGAGCAGCTCGGAGGCGGGGCCCAGATCGCCCTCGGCGACGACGTACGCGGGCGGCGGGACCCGCTCCGCGGTGTGCGGCTCGGGACGCTCGCCGCCGTCCCCGTGGTCGTACCAGCCGTGCCCGGTCTTGCGGCCGAGCCGCCCCGACTCGACCAGCCGGCGCTGGGCCAGCGAGGGCGTGAACCGCACGTCCTGGAAGAAGGACTCCCACACGGAGCGCGTGACGGACTCGTTGACGTCCTGGCCGATGAGGTCGGTCAGTTCGAAGGCGCCCATCCGGAAGCCGCCCGACTCCCGCAGGACCGCGTCGATCGTCGCGGGATCGGCGGCCTGCGCCTCGTAGACCGCGAATGCCTCGGCGTAGAAGGGCCGCGCGATGCGGTTGACGATGAAGCCCGGGGTGTCGGCGCAGGCGACCGGGGTCTTCCCCCAGGCGCGGGCCAGCTCGTACGCGCGCGTGGCCGACGTGACGTCGGTCGCGAACCCGGAGACGACCTCCACGAGGGGCAGCAGCGGCGCGGGGTTGAAGAAGTGCAGCCCGACGAACCGGCCCGGGTTGCGCAGGGCGCCGCCGATCGCGGTCACCGACAGGGAAGAGGTGTTGGTGGCGAGCAGGCAGTCGTCCGCGACGACGTCCTCCAGCTCGCGCACCAGCTGCTGTTTGACGTCCAGTCGCTCCAGGACGGCTTCGAGGACCAGTCCCGAGTCGGCGAGTTCGGCGAGGCTCTCCGCGGGACGCAGCCGGGCGCGGGCGGCATCGCGCTCGGCGCCGGTCAGCCGGTCCTTCTCGACGAGCCGGTCGAGGCGGGCGCCGATCGCTTCGGCCGCCGCCCTGGCGCGGCCCGGCGCGGTGTCGTACAGCCGCACGGGGTGGCCGGCGACGAGCGCCACCTGGGCGATGCCCTGGCCCATGGTGCCGGTGCCGACGACGGCCACGGGGCCGGCGAGGTCGAGTGCTGTCATGCTCGCGATCCTCCCGCACGGGGTTTTCCACAGGTTCAGCGGACCCCCTTGTCCCGACCGATCGTTCGGTTACTCTAACTCTGTCCGGCTGTTTCTGCCCAGGTCATGAGCTCGACGAAGAGTTCTTGAAACGAGGAGATGGTTCCGCATGGCCGCCGCCGCACTGACCGCGCACGAGCTCGTCGCCAAGCACCGGCCCACCCTCGACCAGGCGCTGGAAGCGATGCGCACGCGCGCGTACTGGTCGCCGCATCCCGAGCACCCGAAGGCGTACGGGGAGAGCGGCAGCCTGGGCATGGCCGAGGGCAGGGCCGCCTTCGACGCGCTCCTCGGCAGCCGCCTCGACCTCGGCCAGCCCGGCACCGACGACTGGGTGGGCGGCGAGGTCTCGCCGTACGGGATCGAGCTGGGCGTCACGTACCCGCACGCGGACATCGACGTGCTGCTGCCCGCCATGCGTCTGGGGCAGCGCGCGTGGCGGGACGCGGGCGCGGAGGCGCGCGCGGTGGTGTGTCTGGAGATCCTCAAGCGGATCAGCGACCGCACGCACGAGTTCGCGCACGCGGTCATGCACACCAGCGGCCAGGCTTTCATGATGGCGTTCCAGGCCGGCGGCCCGCACGCCCAGGACCGCGGCCTCGAAGCGGTGGCGTACGCGTACGTGGAGCAGGTCCGCACCCCCGACACGGCCGAGTGGACGAAGCCCCAGGGCAAGCGCGACCCGCTCGCGCTGACCAAGCAGTTCACGCCGGTGCCGCGCGGTGTCGCGCTGCTCATCGGCTGCAACACCTTCCCGACGTGGAACGGCTATCCGGGCCTGTTCGCCTCCCTCGCCACGGGCAATGCGGTGCTGGTGAAACCCCACCCGCGCGCGGTGCTGCCGCTCGCCCTCACCGTGCAGGTGGCCCGCGAGGTGCTCGCCGAAGCGGGCTTCGACCCGAACCTGGTGGCGCTGGCCGCCGAGCGGCCCGGCGAGGGCATCGCCAAGACCCTGGCAACCCGCCCCGAGATCCGGATCATCGACTACACCGGCTCGACGGAGTTCGGCGACTGGCTGGAGGCCAACGCCCGCCAGGCGCAGGTCTACACGGAGAAGGCCGGCGTCAACACGGTGATCGTGGAGTCGACGGACGACTACAAGGGGATGCTCTCCAACCTCGCCTTCTCCCTCTCCCTCTACAGCGGCCAGATGTGCACGACCCCGCAGAACTTCCTCGTCCCGCGCGCCGGCATCCGCACGGAGGAGGGCCCCAAGTCGTACGACGACGTGGTCGCCGACCTCGCCGGGGCGGTCGACGGGCTCCTCGGGGACGACACCCGGGCGAACGCCCTGCTGGGCGCGATCGTGAACCCGGACGTGAAGGCCCGCGTCGAGGCCGCGGCCGGTCTGGGCGAGGTCGCCCTCGCCTCCCGGGAGATCGCCAACCCGGAGTTCCCGGACGCGGTGGTCCGCACCCCGGTGATCGTGAAGCTCGACGGCGGCAAGCCGGACGACCAGGCCGCCTACATGAGCGAGTGCTTCGGCCCGGTCTCCTTCGCCGTCGCGGTCGACTCGGCGGCCGACGCGGTGGAACTGCTGCGCCGGACCGTCCGCGAGAAGGGCGCGATGACCGTCGGCGCCTACACGACGTCGGAGGACGTCGAGGAAGCCGTCCGGGAAGCCTGCCTGGACGAGGCGGCCCAGCTCTCCCTGAACCTGACGGGCGGCGTGTACGTCAACCAGACGGCCGCCTTCTCCGACTTCCACGGCTCAGGCGGCAACCCGGCGGCCAACGCGGCCCTGTGCGACGGAGCCTTCGTCTCCAACCGCTTCAGGGTGGTGGAAATCCGCAGCGAGTCATAACCCCTGCAAGAGGCGCGAGGAACGGCGCGCCCAGCCCCCACGGACCCGCACCCGAACACGCACGCCCTCAGGGACGCGAGGAACGGCGCGCCGAGCCCCAACGCACCCGCAGCCAAACGCGCCCTCAGGGGCGCGGGGAACTGCGCGACCAGCCACCACGGACCCGCACCCGAACACGCGCCCCACTCAACCCCACCTACGACGCACTCCAGTGGAACAGCGTCATCGCCACACTGGTGGCCAGGTTGTAACTGGACACCTGCGCCCGCATGGGCAGCGACACCAAGTGATCGCTGCGCCCCCGCACAGCCCCCGACAACCCGCTCCGCTCCGAGCCGAAGGCGAGAACCGCGTCGTCCGGAAGCTTCAGCCCCCGGATGTCCTCCCCCTCCGGATCGAGCGCGAACACCGGCCCGGCAGGCAGCTCGTCCACGGCCACCCGCTCCACGGCCGTGGCGAAGTGCAGCCCCGCCCCACCCCGCACGACCGTGGGGTGCCAGGGATCGAGCGGCCCGGTCGTGACGACCCCGGTCGCGCCGAACCCGGCCGCGAGCCGGATCACCGCCCCGGCATTGCCGAGGTTGCGCGGCTGGTCGAGGACGACCACGGGCGCCGTACGGGGCGTGCGGGCCAGCGCCCGCAGGTTGGCCTCGCGCGCCGGCCGCACCGCGAGCGCGGCCACCGCGGTCGGATGCGGACGCGGCACGAGCGCCCGGTACGCGGACTCCGGGACCTCCGCCAGGAGGCCGCCCAGCGCGTCCCGTACGTCCGGCGCGAGTTCGTCGGCGAGGGCGAGCACCGCCGCCCGGTCGGTGGTGACGGCCACCCGGACCTCGGCCCCGAAGCGCACCGCGTGCTTGAGGGCGTGGAAGCCGTCGAGCAGCACGGCGGTGTCGGCGAGCCGGTGCCAGGCGCTCACGGGCTCGGGGTCACGGGACGTCATGCCGTGAAGCCTACGTGCGGCTCCTCGGCCGTCTCCGCGGGGCGAGGATCCTCCTCGGCCGACCCCGGCGGCGTACGGCCGAGGCGCGGACGCCCGAAGCACGTGCGCGCGACGCGGGACGACAGCCGTCCACGCGCGCGTGCCAGGCGCCCACGCGCCCCCGTCGCCCATCCGCCGAGGCGGCGCAGGAAGGACGTCGGCAGGAAGACCGCGTCCGCGGCGATCATCGCGAGCGAGAAGAACGGCAGGCCCAGCACGAGGGCGATCACGGCGTGCTCGGTCATCATGGCCGCCAGCAGGACGTTCTTCACCCGCCGGTTGAACAGCGTGAACGGAAACGCGACCTGCGCGACCACCGTCCCGTACGTCACCAGCATGACCAGGGCGCCGCTCGACGACAGCAGGTCGGACAGGGCGGGCCAGGGGGAGAAGTAGTCCAGGTGCAGCGGGTAGTACACGGCCGTGCCGTCCTGCCAGCGCGAGCCCTGGATCTTGTACCAGCCGGCGGTCGCGTAGATCAGACACGCCTCGGCCATGATCACGAAGAGGGCCGCGTTGTGGACGAGGTTGGCGACGACGTCGAGGAAGACGCGCGGCTGGACGCTCCGGGTGTACCGGCCGGCCAGCCACCACAGGCCCTGGGCCGCCCACAGCCCCCAGTAGACCGTCCGCCAGCCGCCGAACACACCCCCGTCGATCTTCCCCGCGAGCGTGGCGGCCGCCAGAGCGAGGCCGAGCACGGCCCACAGGGCGACACCGACCCGGTCCGGGCGGGAACGCCCGTCACGCGCGCGTGCCCCCGCCGCCCGGCGCTCGCGCCGGGCGTCCAGCGACCACACCTGGCCGCAGCGTGTCAGGACCAGGTAGATCGCCATCAGGTGGATGACGTTGTCGCCGCCGTCCCCCATGAAGATGCTGCGGTTCTGGAGGGAGAGCACGCCGAGCAGGAAGAGCACCGACATGGTGCGGGTACGCCAGCCGAGCAGGAACAGGATGCTGGAGAGCACGGCGAGCGCGTAGACGGCCTCGAACCAGATTTGGCCGTCGGCCCACATCAGGGCCGTGAAGGCGTGGTTGCTCGCGGTGAGCTGCTGGGCGAGGTCCCAGCTCCAGGGTCCGTCGGGCCCGTACATCTCCTGTCGGTGCGGGAACTCCCGCAACAGGAAGAGCAGCCAGGTCCCGGCGAAACCTATGCGGATCACCGCGGTCTGATACGGCCCCAGGGCCCGGCCGGTGAGCCGGGAGACGCCCCGCGCCACCGCCCGGTCCAGACGCTGCTCCCGGTCGAACCGCCCCGCCCACCCGACCGGGGCACTGCCATGGTCCCTCGGGCTGTCGTGATCGCCCGTGCTGCCGGGGTCGCCCGGACTGTCGTGAGGGCGCACGCTGTCGTGGTCGCCCGGGCTGTCGTGGTCGCCCTGACTTTCATGGCTGCTCGCGCTGTCGTGGTCGCTCATCGGGCGCTCGCCGCCGTCCCCGTGGAGTTCGTGGGCCGCGTCCCGGCCGCCCGGTCGGTCTCCGACACCGGCCACCAGGGCAGCTTCCGCAGGACGGGCTTGTCGGACACCTGCTCGTCGCTCCACTCCGGCGGCGGCACATTACTGGTCCGCGAGCGGACCTGTACCTGCTGGACGACCGCGCCCGCGCCGCCCGCCTCCTCGCGGTCGAGGCGCAGGACCACGATCCGGCGCAGATAACGCTCGGAGAGGTCGCCGCGCAGGCCGTTCGGACGGTTCGCGTCGTCGTGCGTGGCCACGAAGAAGTCCCAGGCCCGGCGCAGCTCGTTCTGCTGTGTGTGGCTGGGCAGCAGGTTGCCGTCGATGGCCCGGCCGTCCATCGCGGAGAGGTCGTACCAGCGGGTCGTCCTGATGGCGCCGTCCGTGGCCTTCACCTCGGCGCGGACCTGGACCGCGATGTTCTGCTGCAGCGGGTTGGGGGCGAAGAGCTTCCAGTTCTGCTCGAACTCCGGGTAGACCCAGTCGTCGATCGTCCGCCCGTGCTGCTTGCTGACCGTGTTGGACGGCGCGACATGCAGGAACACCATGCCGAGGTGGACGCACGCGGCGACCACGACGAGTGCGAGTGCGAGCGCGGCGGCGATCTGGAAGGGGAGCGAGAGGGCGGCGATTCCCCCGGGCGGCGGGGCGGCCGTGGGCTCGCCCGGCACGGGCCGGGCGTTCGAGCCCTCGTCGTACGCGTCCATTGCGCCCCGTCTTTCCATGCCGCCGCATGCCTGTCGATGTCTGCCGATGTCTACCGATATGTGCCACATGCCTGCCGCAGGTCGCCGCCCGTCCCGCGACGGCCGCACCGGAACGGTACTCAGGCCCACCCGTCCGGCACAGCCCCAGGGGGCACAGCGGCCCCGGTCGTCCACAGCGGTGGACACCTTACGGCCCCGCCCCCCGGGCGGACCGACGGCACCGAACGATCGGTCGGCCACCCGCACGACCGGCGATCGGACCACCGCCGCCGTTCCCTTCTTGTAGAACCTGTTCTATCTTGACGCTCCGCCAGGCCGGCCCGGCGAGCGAACTGGGAGGACGGGACCGTGGACTTCACCTTCACCGAGGAACAGCAGGCGGCCGTGGAGGCGGCGAGGGGGGTCTTCGCGGGGGTCGCCCCGGACGGCGTGCCGAGCCCCGCGCTGACCGCGGGCGCCGTCGCGGACGACTTCGACCGCGCGCTGTGGACCCGGCTCGCCGACGCGGATGTGCTGAGCCTGCTGCTCGACGCCCGCCACGGCGGCGCCGGCCTGGACGCCGTGGCCCTGTGCCTGGTGCTGCGGGAGTCGGCGAAGGTACTCGCCCGGGTGCCTCTGCTGGAGAGCACGGCGGCCGCCGTCACCGTACAGACCTACGGCGGCGAGGACCTGCGGGCCGACCTGCTCGCACGGGCCGGCCGGGGCGAACTGGTGCTGACCGTCGCCGCGCACGGCCGCACCGGACACGACAGCGCCGAACTCGCCGTGTCCGCACGGCAGGAGGGCGACACATGGGTGCTGGACGGACTGCAGACGGCCGTCCCCTGGGCGCAGAACGCCGACTTCGTCCTCGTACCCGCGCTGAGCTCCGGTTCGGGCCGCTCCGTACTCGCCCTCGTACCGCACGGCCACCAGGGCGCCGCGCTCGCCGAGCAGATCTCGACGACCGGCGAACGGCTCGGCGAACTGCGCCTGGACTCCGTACGGCTTTCCGCCCGGCATGTCATCGACGCCGACGGCGCCTGGGCGTGGCTGCGGAACCTGCTGGCCACCGGCACGTGCGCGCTGGCGCTCGGGCTGGGTGAGCGCGTACTCGCCATGACGAGCGCATACACCGGCAAGCGGGAGCAGTTCGGCTTCCCGGTCGCCACGTTCCAGGCCGTCGCCATGCAGGCCGCCGACCGCTACATCGACCTGCGTGCCATGGAGGCGACCCTCTGGCAGGCCGCCTGGCGGATCAGCAGCGGGGCGGGCGGGGCGCTGCCCGCGTCCGGTGACGTGGCCGTCGCCAAGATCTGGGCCTCCGAGGGCGTACGCCGTGTCGCGCAGACCGCTCAGCATCTGCACGGCGGCTTCGGCGCGGACACCGACTACGCGCTGCACCGGTACCACGCCTGGGCCAAGCACCTGGAGCTGTCGCTCGGCCCGGCGGCGGCACATGAGGAGGCGCTCGGCGACCTGCTGGCGGCACACCCCCTGGGCTGAGGCTTCGCTACAGCACGAACCCCGGCTTGCCCTGCGTGTCCACCACCGGGCGCCCCTCCGCTGCCCAGACCTGCATGCCGCCGGCGACGTTCACCGCGTCGACGCCCTGCTGGTTCAGGTACATCGCGACCTGTGCCGACCGGCCGCCGGAGCGACAGATCACGTTGACCCTGCCGTCCTGCGGCGCCGCCTCGGTCAACTCGCCGTAGCGGGCCACGAATTCGCTGATGGGGATGTGCAGTGCCCCTTCGGCGTGACCGGCCTGCCACTCGTCGTCCTCCCGGACGTCCAGCAGGAAATCTCCGTCCGCGAGGTCCTTGACCTCGACCGTGGGCACACCAGCTCCAGAACTCATGGCCCCGACGCTACCCGACCGGCCCCGCGCACAGGGCCGCTCCGCCGGAGGTCGGCTCAGGCACCGCTGCCGAGCAGGCCCGCCAGCTCGGCCTCGCGCTCGCTCACCTGCGTCAGCAACTGCTCGGCGATCTCCTCGAGCAGCCGGTCGGGGTCGTCCGGAGCGATCCTGAGCATCCCGCCGATCGCGCTCTCCTCCAGTTCGCGGGCCACGAGCGCGAGCATTTCCTTGCGCTGGGCGAGCCACTCGAGACGGGCGTAGAGCTCCTCGCTGCGGCTCGGCCGCCACTCCTCGGGCACGGGTCCGGCGGCCCACTCCTCGGACAGCTCCCGCAGGAGGGCCTCGTCCCCGCGGCCGTAGGCCGCGTTGACGCGGGAGATGAACTCGTCGCGCCGCGCGCGCTCCGTGTCGTCCTGCGCCAGATCGGGGTGTGCCTTGCGGACGAGTTCCCGGTAGAGCTTGCGGGCCTCGTCGCTCGGCCGCACCCGCTGCGGCGGACGCACCGGCTGCTCGGTCAGCATGGCCGACGCCTCCGGGGACAGGCCGTCCGAGTCGAGCCAGTCGTGGAACAGCTCCTCGATGCCCGGCATCGGCATGACCCTGGCCCGGGCCTCCTGCGCCTTGCGCACGTCCTCCGGATCACCGGTGCTCGCGGCCCGCGCCTCGGCGATCTGCGCCTCCAGCTCGTCGAGCCGCGAGTACATCGGCCCGAGCCGCTGGTGGTGCAGCCGGGAGAAGTTCTCCACCTCGACGCGGAACGTCTCCACCGCGATCTCGAACTCGATCAACGCCTGCTCGGCCGCACGCACGGCCCGCTCCAGCCGCGCCTCGGGCCGCTCGGCCCCGTCACTCCCGCCCCCGGCCCCACCAGCGGCCCCGGCCTCCGCCTCGACACCCGACTCCGAGGACGACACGCCCGCATCGGACACCCTTGCACCGGACGCCTCCACGTCAGGCGCCTCCGTGCCGGGCGCTTCAACGCCGCCCGCCTCGGCGTCGACCGCTTCAGCATCACGTGCCCCTGTGCCGGGCCCCTCCACATCAGGCGACCCGACGTCACGCGCCTCCGCGCCGGACGCCTCAACGTCGCGCGCCTCCGCGTCGACCGCCTCGGCGTGACGCGCCCCCGTGCCAGGCGCCTCCACATCAGGCGCCTCAGCGTCACGCACCTCCGCCTCGGACGTCTCCTCGGTGCCCGACCCACCGGCGCGCGACGCACTGGCACCGCCGCCGGCGCCGACATCGGCACGCGATTCACCGGCGCCCGGCTCCGCGGAGGGCTCGGACGACGGCTCCGACGGCGGTTCGGACGGGGACTGCTCAGCTTCCGGGGTGGTCACCCGCCCAGCCTAGGCCACAGCCCCGTCAGCCACCGGAACCCGCCCGGACAAGGGCGGGCGCACCCTCCCGGTCGGAAACGAGGGCGTACGCCCTCCCCGGTCAGACGCCCAGCTCCCCCGCGATCCGTCCCGCGCGCACCGCCGTCACCAGTTCCGTATGGTCGGCCTCGGTCCGGTCCGCGTAGGCCACCGAGAAGTCGGCGATCGCCTCGTCCAGTTCCTCGTTCTTGCCGCAGTACCCCGCGACCAGCCGCGGATCGGCACTGTGGGCGTGGGCCCGCGCCAGCAGCGCCCCGGTCATCCGGGCGTAGTCGTCTATCTGGTCCGCGGCCAGCGCCGCGGGATCGACGCTGCCCTTGCGGTTGCGGAACTGCCGCACCTGGAAGGGGCGCCCCTCGACGGTGGTCCAGCCGAGGAGGTTGTCGCTGACGACCTGCATGCGCTTCTGGCCGAGGACGACCCGCCGGCCCTCGTGCTCGACCTGCGGCACCGGGAAGCCGACCGCGTCCAGATGCGGCACCAGGACGGACGCACGCGCCTCCTTCACCTGGAGGACGAGCGGCTCGTCACGGTGGTCGAGAAGCAGCACCACGTACGAGCGTGTGCCCACGCTGCCGGTGCCGACCACCCGGAAGGCGACGTCGTGCACCGCGTACCGCGCGAGGAGCGGGAGGCGGTCCGGGGAGAGCGTGCCCAGGTACTCCTCCAGCGCCAGCGCGACCGAGGTGGCCTCGCCGTCCGGGACGCGGCGCAGCACGGGCGGGGCGTCGACGAAGCGGCGTCCGCCGCCCTCGACGCTCTCCGTGGACTTGGCCGCGAACCGCCCGCTGGTGTTGCCCCGCGCCTTCTCCGAGACCCGCTCCAGCGTGCCGAGCAGGTCGTGGGCGTCGGCGTGCGAGACCAGCTCCTCGTCCGCGATGGCGTTCCACGCGTCCAGGGCCGGGAGCTTGGCGAGCAGCCGCATGGTGCGCCGGTAGGAGCCGGCGGTGAAGTGCGCGGCCGTGCGGCAGGTGTCCTCGTCCGCTCCCGCCTCACGCGCGGCGAGCACCAGCGAGGTCGCCAGCCGCTTGAGGTCCCACTCCCACGGCCCGTGCACCGTCTCGTCGAAGTCGTTCAGGTCCATGACGAGGCCGCCGCGCGCGTCCCCGTACAGGCCGAAGTTGCCGGCGTGCGCGTCGCCGCAGATCTGTGCGCCGATGCCCGACACGGGCGTACGCGCCAGGTCGTGGGCCATGAGGCCGGCCGAACCCCGCAGGAAGGCGAACGGTGTGGCCGCCATCCTGCCCACCCGTATCGGTGCGAGCTCGGGGAGACGGCCGCGGCTGGACTCCTCGACGGCCGTCACGGCGTCCGGGCGGCTGCCGCCCGTGTCGAGCGACGCGTGCGAGCCGCGCGGGACACGTGCCCGGATGGCCTTGCCCTCTTCCTTGGACGAGCCCTCGGCCGGCCACCGCGCGAACCCGCGCACCTCCGGAATCCGTACCGCTCCGGTCACCGCACCACCGGTCTCGCTCACCCGAACCGCCTCCGCCGCCGCCACACACGAACATCAATGCGTGACGACCGTACCCCCGGGCGTCGATGATCGTGAGCCCCTGTGGACAACTCCCCACCTGTGGAAAACATCCAGTTCAGCGCCGTGACCGTGGCCGTCGCTGCCACCGCCACCCCATCGCCCACCGAGGCTGTCCTCGTGGCCGCGGCCGCGGCCGCCCCCGGTGGCCCCGGCTACTTCCGGAACTCCTCCGGACAACGGCCGTCCGCGGACAGGTACTTCTCCGCCCACGCGCCCAGTTGCGTGAGCGCGGGCTCCAGCGCGGATCCGGCCTCCGTCAGCCGGTAGGAGACGCGCAGCGGCGGCCCCTCGTCGACCTCGCGCACCACCACTCCCACTCCGGCCAGTTCCGTGAGCCGGTCGGAGAGCATCCGCTCGCTGATTCCGGGGATGGCCCGGCGCAGGTCGGCGAAGTGCACGGGGGCGGGCAGCAGCACGGCCACGATCGGACCCGTCCAGCGCTTCCCGAGCACCTGGAAGACGCGGGTGATCCCGTCGTCGACCCGTCTGCACGACGCAGCGTCGTGGTTTTCCTGCACCGCCATGCCTTCAGGGTACTGGTCCGTCCGTATGGGGATGAAAAAAAGTAAGCTCCTGTGTTATTCATAGTGACGTACTAAAAAGCAGCCCCCTTCGGGCACCCTCATCTGGAGATCCCATGGCCACCCTGTTGCACCTGGACTCGTCCGTCCTTCCCGTCACGGCCTCGGCGTCCCGCGCCGTCACGGACGCCTTCCGCAAGGCATGGGAGGAGCAGCACCCGGAGGGCACGGTCATCTACCGCGACCTCTCCGCGCACCCTGTCCCGCACATCTCCGCCGACGCCCACAGCGCCGTCTTCGCCGATCCGTCGGAGCACACCCCGGAACAGGCCGCGGCCTTCGCCGCGCGTCTGCCGTTCATCGAGGAGCTGGAGCAGGCGGACGCCGTCCTGATCGGCGCGCCCATGTACAACTTCTCGATCCCGTCGACCCTCAAGGCGTGGCTGGACAACGTGATCGTCGTGGGCCGTACCGCGGGCGACACCCCCTCGGCCAAGGGCACCCCGGTCACCGTCGTGGCCAGCCGCGGCGGCGCCTACGGGCCCGGCACGCCCCGCGAGGGCTACGAGTACGTGCAGAACTACCTGCAGTCCGTTTTGCAGGACATGCTCGGCCTCGACGTCGAGTTCATCGTCCCGGAGCTCACGATGGCCGCGCAGGTCCCGGCGATGGCGGAGCTCGTCCCGCTCGCCGAGGCGTCCCGCTCCAAGGCCCTGGAGGACGCCGCCGCCCGGGGCAGGACCCTCGCCGAGCAGCTGACCTCGAACGCCGCCTGACGCCCCACCGCGCCGCATCGCACGGAATCACACGGACGCGCGCGCCCGCCGCCATCGCCCACCGGCGGCAGCGTCACCGGCGCGCGCATCCTGCCGAGTCTCCCAAGGCCGGACCGAGTCACCCCGAGGCGGCCGTCCGCCTCGTCCGCCCCTACGCCCCCGCCAGCCGGTTGATCCCCTCGGTCTCCAGCACCCGACCCCGCGTCCGATCCCGCACCCGATCCCGTTCGCCGGCCCCGTCCCGGGCCACCGCGATCATCGCGAGGCCGACCTGTTCGGTCGTGGTGATCCAGCGGGGCGCCATTTTCCGCAGCACGGGCAGCAGACGCCCGGTCAACAGGTAGACGACGCGGTACGCCCTCGTCTTGGACGTGATCCCGTGCAGCGGCTGGATGAGTCCCGGCCGGAACATGTAGGCGTCCACGCCGTCGAGCGCGAGCAGCGCGTTCTCCGTCTCCCCCTTGACCCGCGCCCACATCACCCGCCCGCGCGCGGAGCTGTCGGTCCCCTGCCCGGACACGTAACAGAAGGTCAGTCCCGGGCTCCGGGCGGCGAGGAAGCGGGCCACGGCGAGCGTGAGGTCGTACGTGACCTCGCGGTAGGCGGCCTCCTTCATACCGGCCGACGAGACGCCGAGACAGAAGAAGCAGGCGTCGTACCCGGAGAGTTCGTCCTCGAGCCCGGTGAGGTCCGTGAGGTCGGCCCGCACGACCTCGCGCAGTTTCGGATGCGTGACCCCGAGCGCCGTACGGCCGACCACGAGGACGCTCTCGACTGCCGCGTCCCGCAGGCACTCCCGCAGGACCCCGCGACCGACCATCCCGGTCGCCCCGAAGAGGATCACCTTCATCGAGCTCACTCCCGTCGCATGGTCCGGACCGGCAGACTACGACGTCCCGACCGTGAGATACCTCACCGTCGCGAGGCGCCGGTTCGACCGTCAGCCCAGGAACCGCCGGTCCAGGAGCCGCCGGTCCAGGAGCCGCCGGTCCGGGAGCGGCCGGTCCGGGAGTCGCCCTACAACGAGAAACGGGCCCCCACCAGAACCTTCGTTCTGGTGGAGACCCGTCTCCGGTGGTGCGCGAGGGGGGAGTTGAACCCCCACGCCCTTTCGGGCACTGGAACCTGAATCCAGCGCGTCTGCCTATTCCGCCACCCGCGCATTGGGTGTGTCGTCCGTGTCCCACCTGGTGGGTGAGCGCCTTCCGACATGCAGAAGATTAGCACGCTGGCCGGGTGGGATTCACATCCGTTTCCGAGGGCCCGCGGAGCACGGCGGCGGTCGCGCCGGCCTCCGCGCCACCCCGCCGCCACCCCGCCTCCACCAGCGGGACCGCCTCCCGTGGCACCCCGGATCCCACCGCTCCCACCTTCCACGTACCGAGCGGAACCGGTTCACGTATCAACCTCGTACCGGTCCCGGCCATCTCCCCATGAGGGGGCCGGGGTCCGCTGCCGGGTGCGGGACACTGTGGTGAGGCCGCCTCTACGATCCTCCCCATACGGACTGCCGCGGGGGAGTTCGAAGAGGAGCTTCGGCGGGAACTCCGGGAGGGGACTTCAGTGGGCGTCGACATCTGTCGACCGGGCCGACAGGGGGAACCAGCCGATTTCCCGGCGCGTGGATACGATCAGTAAGCAGTACCAGGGCAACGACGAAGGAGGAGGTGCCCCATGGGAGTCCTGAAGAAGTTCGAGCAACGTCTCGAAGGTCTGGTCAACGGCACCTTCGCCAAGGTGTTCAAGTCCGAGGTCCAGCCCGTGGAGATCGCGGGAGCGCTCCAACGCGAGTGCGACAACAACGCCACGATCTGGAACCGCGACCGGACCGTCGTCCCCAACGACTTCATCGTGGAGCTGAGCACGCCGGACTTCGAGCGTCTCAGCCCCTACTCGGGCCAGCTCGGCGACGAACTGGCCGGCATGGTGCGCGACTACGCCAAGCAGCAGCGCTACACCTTCATGGGCACCATCAAGGTCCATCTGGAGAAGGCCGACGACCTCGACACCGGCCTGTACCGGGTCCGCAGCCGTACGCTCGCCTCCTCCGCCAACCAACAGGCCGCCGGCCCGCAGGCCGGCATGCCCGAGCGCGCTCCCGCGGGCCCGCCCCCGGCGGCCGTCCGCGGCCAGGCCGGTGGCTACGGCTACCCGCCCGCGGCCGCTCCCCCCATGCCTGCCGCACCGCCGCCCGGCGGGCGTCCGGGAGCCGCACCCGCAGGCCAGCGGCCTGCCGCGGCCCCGCAGCCGGGTGGCCGCACCCGGCACTGGATCGAGGTCAACGGCACCCGCCACCAGATCTCCCGCCCGACGCTGGTACTGGGCCGCAGCACCGAGGCCGACGTGCGGATCGACGACCCCGGCGTCTCGCGCCGGCACTGCGAGATCCGGACCGGAACGCCCTCGACGATCCAGGATCTCGGGTCCACCAACGGCATCGTGGTGGACGGACAGCACACCACCCGCGCTACGCTCCGCGACGGCTCGCGGATCGTCGTGGGCAGCACCACCATCATTTACCGGCAAGCCGAAGGGTGAAGCGGGGGCAATGTCAGAGCTGACCCTCACGGTCATGCGGCTGGGTTTCCTGGCCGTACTGTGGCTGTTCGTGATCGTGGCCGTGCAGGTCATCCGCAGCGACCTGTTCGGAACGCGTGTCACACAGCGCGGGTCGCGCCGCGAAGCCCAGAGGCCGCAGCAGGCCGCGCGCCAGAGCGCGCCACCGCCGCAGCGCCAGCAGACGGCGGCCGGCGGCGGCGGCCGTCAGCGCCGCGGCGCTCCCACCAAGCTGGTCGTCTCCGAGGGCATCCTCACGGGCACGACCGTCGCCCTCCAGGGGCAGACCATCACGCTGGGCCGCGCACACGACAGCACCATCGTGCTGGACGACGACTACGCGTCCAGCAGGCATGCCAGGATCTACCCGGACCGGGACGGCCAGTGGATCGTCGAGGACCTCGGGTCCACCAACGGCACGTATCTCGACCGGAATCGACTGACGACCCCCACGCCCGTTCCGCTGGGCGCGCCGATCCGCATCGGCAAGACCGTCATCGAGCTGCGGAAGTAGTGCTACGTCATGAATGAGCGCGAGCGGAGCGAGCGAGCAGCGGCGGTCCCCACGACGGATCCCGGCGCGCTCCCGACCGGAGGGTGGGCACCGTGCGGATGTACCCGGAGCCGACGGGCGAGGTGCGCATGAGTCTGTCACTGCGCTTCGCCGCCGGATCGCACAAAGGCATGATCCGCGAGGGCAACGAGGACTCCGGTTACGCCGGGCCCCGGCTGCTCGCGATCGCCGACGGGATGGGCGGCCAGGCCGCCGGCGAGGTCGCCTCGTCCGAGGTCATCTCCACCATCGTGGCGCTCGACGACGACGTGCCCGGCTCCGACATCCTCACCTCGCTCGGCACGGCCGTGCAGCGCGCCAACGACCAGCTCAGGATGATGGTCGAGGAGGACCAGCAGCTGGAGGGCATGGGGACCACCCTCACCGCCCTCCTGTGGACGGGACAGCGGCTCGGCCTCGTACACGTCGGCGACTCGCGCGCCTACCTGCTGCGCGACGGTGTGCTGACGCAGATCACGCAGGACCACACATGGGTGCAGCGCCTCGTCGACGAGGGCCGCATCACGGAGGAGGAGGCGACCACCCACCCGCAGCGGTCCCTCCTGATGCGCGCGCTGGGCAGCGGCGACCACGTCGAGCCCGACCTCTCCATCCGTGAGGTCCGCGCCGGCGACCGGTACCTGATCTGCTCCGACGGGCTCTCCGGGGTCGTCTCCCATCAGACGATGGAGGACACCCTCGCCAGCTACCAGGGCCCCCAGGAGACCGTGCAGCAGCTCATCGAGCTCGCGCTGCGCGGCGGCGGCCCCGACAACATCACCGTCATCGTGGCCGACGTCCTCGACATCGACGGCGGCGACACCCTCGCCGGGCAGCTCTCCGACACCCCGGTCGTGGTGGGCGCGGTCGCCGAGAACCAGCTCCAGGCGCAGGACAACGGCGCCATGCAGACACCCGCCGGCCGCGCCTCCGGCCTCGGCCGCCAGGTGCCCGGACAGGGGGGTGGCGGCGAGTTCGGCCCGCCCGGCAGCGGCGACACCACCGGTTACGTACCCGCCGGCGGCTTCGGCGGCTACTCCGACGACGACTTCGTCAAACCGCGCTCCGGGCGGAAGTGGCTGAAGAGATCCCTCTACATCGTGCTCACGCTCGGCGTCATCGGCGGCGGGCTGTACGGCGGCTACCGCTGGACGCAGACGCAGTACTACGTGGGCGCCAACGACGAGCACGTCGCGCTGTACCGCGGCATCAGCCAGGACCTCGCCTGGGTCTCGCTCTCGAAGGTGGAGAAGGACTACCCGAAGATCGAACTCAAGTACCTGCCGCCGTACCAGCAGAAGCAGGTCAAGGCCACGATCGCCGAGGGCGGTCTGAGCGACGCCGAGTCGAAGATCGACGAGCTCGGGACGCAGGCGTCCGCGTGCAGGAAGGACGCCGACCGCCGCAAGGCGGACAGCGACAAGAACGCGCCGACCGGTGAGGGCGAGGCCGGCGGGGTCACGGGAACCACACGGACCTCCGTCGCGTCCAAGGCCACACCGTCGCCGACACCGACGGCGTCCTCACCGTCGGGGCAGCCGTCACCCAACCCGTCCGAGTCCACGACCGCACCCACTCCCACACCCGGCCCCAGCCTCTCCGACGAAGAGCAGAAGCTGGTCTCGCTGTGCGGTAAGCAGTAAGCAGCCGTGAGGGGCCCTGTCACACGATGAGCAGCACTTCCAACTCGCCGACGCATCACACGTCCACGATCGGCTCGATCGGCACGCCGAGCCGGCGCAACACCGAGCTCGCGCTGCTGGTGTTCGCCGTGGTCATCCCGGTGTTCGCCTACGCCAACGTCGGACTGGCCATCAACGGCTCGGTACCGCCGGGCCTGTTGAGCTACGGACTCGGGCTCGGCCTGCTCGCCGGCGTCGGCCATCTCGTCGTACGGAAGTTCGCACCGTACGCGGACCCGCTGATGCTGCCGCTGGCCACGCTCCTCAACGGCATCGGTCTGGTCGCCATCTGGCGTCTCGACCAGTCGAGACGGCTGCAGCAGGCCGCCAACTTCTTCGAGGCGGCCCCCCGGCAGCTGCTCAACTCCGCACTGGGCGTCGCCCTGTTCGTGGTCGTGCTGGTCTTCCTCAAGGACCACCGCGTCCTGCAGCGCTACACGTACATCTCCATGGTCGGCGCGGTGATCCTGCTGCTCCTGCCGCTGGTCCCGGGACTCGGAGAGAACGTCTACGGCGCGCGGATCTGGATCTCGATCCCCGGTCTCGGCACCATCCAGCCCGGTGAGTTCGCGAAGATCGTCCTGGCGGTCTTCTTCGCCGGCTACCTCATGGTGAAACGCGACGCCCTGGCCCTGGCCAGCCGCCGCTTCATGGGGCTCTACCTGCCGCGAGGCCGTGACCTCGGCCCGATCATCGTCGTCTGGGCCCTCTCCATCCTCATCCTGGTCTTCGAGACCGACCTCGGCACCTCCCTGCTGTTCTTCGGCATGTTCGTGATCATGCTGTACGTCGCCACCGAGCGGACCAGCTGGATCGTGTTCGGTCTGCTGATGTCCGCGGCCGGCGCCGTCGGCGTCGCCTCTTTCGAGTCGCACGTGCAGCAGCGCGTCCAGGCGTGGCTCGACCCGATGCGCGAGTACACGCTCAGCCAGCAGGGCGTCGCGGGCCACACCGAGCAGTCCATGCAGGCCCTGTGGGCCTTCGGCTCCGGCGGCACGCTCGGTACCGGACTCGGCCAGGGCGACTCCGACCTCATCGGCTTCGCCGCCAACTCCGACTTCATCCTCGCCACCTTCGGCGAGGAACTGGGCCTGGCAGGCGTGATGGCGATCCTGCTGATGTACGGCCTGATCGTGGAGCGCGGTGTCCGCACCGCCCTCGCCGCCCGTGACCCCTTCGGCAAGCTGCTCGCCATCGGCCTGTCCGGCGCCTTCGCGCTCCAGGTCTTCGTGGTCGCCGGCGGCGTCATGGGCCTGATCCCGCTGACCGGTATGACGATGCCCTTCCTGGCCTACGGAGGTTCCTCCGTCATCGCCAACTGGGCGCTCATCGGCATCCTGATCCGGATCAGCGACACCGCGCGCCGGCCCGCGCCGGCCCCCGCACCCAACCCCGACGCCGAGATGACCCAGGTGGTCCGACCGTGAACAAGCCCCTGCGCCGGATCGCGATCTTCTGCGGGCTGCTCGTCCTGGCCCTGCTCATCCGGGACAACTGGATCCAGTACGTCCAGGCGGACTCGCTGAAGGAGGACACCAAGAACCGACGCGTCGCCATCGCGCGCTACGCCACACCACGCGGCGACATCATCGTCGACGGCAACCCGATCACCGGGTCCACCAAGACGAGCGGTGACGACTTCAACGACTTCGAGTACAAGCGCACGTACAAGGACGGCGCGATGTGGGCCCCCGTCACGGGCTACGCCTCGCAGGCGTTCGGCGCCACCCAGCTGGAGAGCATCGAGGACGGCATCCTCACCGGCAACGACGACCGGCTCTTCTTCCGCCGCACCCTCGACATGATCACCGGCAAGAAGCAGGAGGGCGGCAACGTCGTCACGACGCTCAACGCCGCCGCGCAGAAGGCCGCGTACAACGGTCTGCTGAAGCAGGGCAAGGGTGCCGTCGCCGCGATCGACCCGGAGACCGGCGCGATCCTCGCCCTCGCCTCCACGCCCTCGTACGACCCCTCGACCTTCGCCGGGAACTCCACCAAGGTCGACGGCAAGGCGTGGGAGAAGCTCCAGAAGAAGAACAACCCCGACAACCCGATGCTCAACCGGGCGCTGCGCGAGATCTACCCGCCCGGCTCGACCTTCAAGGTCGTCACGGCCGCGGCCGCGCTCGAGAACAACGTCTACGACAGTGCCGACGAGAAGACCGACTCGCCCCTGCCGTACACCCTGCCGGACACCACCACCGAGCTGAAGAACGAGGGGAACATCCCCTGCAAGGACGCGACGCTCCGCGAGGCGCTGCGGGTGTCCTGCAACACCGTCTTCGGCAAGCTGGGCGTCGACGTCGGCAAGGAGGACATGCTGGAGCAGGCCAAGAAGTTCGGCTTCAACACCGAGCAGTTCGTGCCGATCCGCTCCAGCGCCTCCATCTTCCCCGAGAAGATGGACAGGCCGCAGACCGCGCTCAGCTCGATCGGCCAGTTCGAGACCGCCACGACTCCGCTGCAGATGGCCATGGTCGCCTCGGCCATCGCCAACGACGGCACGCTCATGAAGCCGTACATGGTCGACAAGCTCCAGGCGCCGAACCTCGACGTCATCGAGCAGACCGACCCCTCGGAGATGAGCGAGCCGCTGTCCGAGAAGAACGCCCAGATCCTTCAGTCGATGATGGAGACGGTCGTCAAGGAGGGCACCGGCACCAAGGGCCAGATCAACGAGAGCGGCGTCACCGTCGGCGGCAAGACCGGTACCGCCCAGCGTGGTGTCGACAACAGCGAGAACCCGTACGCGTGGTTCATCTCGTACGCGAAACTCGACGACGGCAGCTCTCCGGTCGCCGTCGCCGTGGTGGTCGAGGACGAGAGCGCCAACCGTGACGACATCTCCGGCGGTGGTCTCGCCGCTCCGATCGCGAGGGACGTGATGAAGGCAGTCATCGACAGCAAGAAGTGACCCCGCTCACGTCCCCCTCACATCGGTGCACGTTGCGATACCGGTCCTGTATCGGGTGACGGTTGTGGCCAGGTCAGTCAAGGCGGTCCGGGTACGGTATGCCCGGACAGCACACCGCCGGACCACACGTCGTGTGGTCAGGACCGTCGGAAAAGGCTGGTAGGTAGCTATGGAAGAGCCGCGTCGCCTCGGCGGCCGGTACGAGCTGGGCCACGTGCTCGGCCGTGGTGGCATGGCGGAGGTACACCTCGCCCATGACACCCGGCTCGGCCGCACGGTGGCGGTGAAGACGCTGCGAGCCGACCTCGCGCGCGACCCGTCGTTCCAGGCCCGGTTCCGCCGGGAGGCCCAGTCGGCCGCCTCGCTCAACCATCCCGCGATCGTCGCCGTGTACGACACGGGTGAGGACTACATCGAGGGCATCTCCATCCCGTACATCGTGATGGAGTACGTCGACGGGTCCACGCTGCGCGAGCTGCTGCACTCCGGGCGCAAGCTGTTGCCCGAGCGCACCCTGGAGATGACCATCGGCATCCTCCAGGCCCTGGAGTACTCACACCGCGCGGGCATCGTCCACCGGGACATCAAGCCCGCGAACGTCATGCTGACGCGCAACGGCCAGGTCAAGGTCATGGACTTCGGCATCGCCCGCGCGATGGGCGACTCCGGCATGACGATGACGCAGACCGCCGCGGTCATAGGGACGGCGCAGTACCTCTCGCCGGAGCAGGCGAAGGGCGAGCCGGTCGACGCCCGCTCCGACCTGTACTCGACGGGCTGCCTGCTGTACGAGCTCCTCACGGTCCGCCCGCCGTTCATCGGGGACTCCCCGGTCGCGGTCGCGTACCAGCACGTACGCGAGGAGCCGCAGCCGCCGAGCGTCTTCGACCCCGAGATCACGCCGGAGATGGACGCCATCGTCCTGAAGGCGCTCACCAAGGACCCGGACTACCGGTACCAGTCCGCCGACGAGATGCGTGTCGACATCGAGGCGTGCCTCGACGGCCAGCCCGTCGCCGCCACGGCGGCCATGGGCTCGGTCGGCTACGGCGGTTACCCGGACGAACAGCCGACGACGGCCCTGCGCTCCTCGGACGGCCAGCACACCACGGTGCTGCCCCCGGCGAACCCGGACGACGGCGGCTTCGGCTACGACGACCGGGCCGGCCGGCGCCGTCAGCAGAAGAAGAACAACACCTCGACGATCCTCCTCGTGGTCGCCGGTGTGCTCGTGCTGGTCGGCGCGATCCTCATCGGCAAGTGGGCGTTCAGCGGGAACGGCGGGTCCGGGGACGACCCGTTCCCCGCGCCCAACTTCGTGAACCGGACCGTGGCCGACGCCAAGCAGATGGCGGCCAACCGCGATCTCGAACTCGCGATCACCGAGAAGCCGTGTGAGAACACCCCCAAGGGCAGCGTCTGCGACCAGACCCCGGGCGCCAAGACCGAGGTCCGGGCGGGTGACACCGTCAGGCTGACGGTGTCGACGGGCGCGCCGAAGGTGGCGGTCCCGAACGTCATCGACGATCCGGTGGCGACCGCCACCAAGAGGCTCGAGTCCGACAAGTACGAGTTCGTGGTCAAGACGGAGAGCAAGGAGTCCAGCGAGGAGCCGGGCACCGTCCTCGACCAGGACCCGCCCGCGGGCGACGAGGTGCAGAAGGGGTCCACGATCACCCTCACCGTCGCCAAGGAGAAGGAACAGGTCACCGTTCCGGACGTCGGCGGCCAGAGCTGTGACCAGGCCAAGGCCCAGATGCAGCAGAACGACCTCACCGGCAACTGCACCGAGGTGGAGACCGACGACCCGAACCTGGTCGGCAAGGTCATCACGACCTCGCCGCAGGCGAACTCGCCGGCGGACCCCGGATCCACGGTGAACATCCAGATCGGCAAGGCGAAGGAAGAAGAGGAAGAGGAGGAGCCTCAGAAGTTCGCCATGCCGAAGGTGACCCAGATGACCCTCGCGCAGGCCAAGCAGGTGCTCGCACAGAGCCAGCTGCAGCTCGGCAACGTCCAGGGCTCGCAGGACGACAACTCCATCGTCCTGGCCAGCGACCCGGGCCAGGGCAACGAGGTGAAGGCCGGCGACCGGGTCAACCTCGTCACGGTCGGCGGACAGAACAACGGCGGCAACGGCAACGGCGGCGGCTTCCTGGGAGGCTCCTCGGGCTGAGCCCACCGCGACCCCGCCGGACGACGACCGAGCCCCGGCCCCCTTCTCCAGGGGGCCGGGGCTCGGTCGTCCGCGGAAGCGGTCAGCGCAGTTCCGCCGGCGGTGTCCGCTCGTCGTCCACCTTTTCCACCCGGTCCAGCTCGCCCCAGACCACGTACCGGTAGCGGGACGTGTAGACCGGTGTGCAGGTCGTCAGCGTGATGTAGCGGCCCGCCTTCGTCCGGCCCGACTCCTTGGGGACGGGTGCGAGGACCTTGACGTTGAACTTCGACGTCTCGGGAAGGGTCGCGTAGACCTTGTAGACGTACCAGTTGTCCTTGGTCTCGAAGACGATCGCGTCGCCCTTGTCGAGCTTGTCGATGTCGTGGAACTTCGCACCGTGGCCGTCGCGGTGGGCGGCCAGCGAGAAGTTGCCCTTCTTGTCCTGCGGCAGGGCGGACTTGACGGGGTCCGTGTAGTAACCGGCGACGCCGTTGTTGAGCATCTTCGTGGAGGTGCCCTTCTTGACCAGCACCTCGCCGCCTCCCATCGCCGGGACGTGCAGGAAGCCGATGCCGTCCTTGGTGTCCAGGCCGACCGGGCCGCGGTCCTCGGCCCAGTGGTCGCGCACCTTGTCGCCCTGTTTGTCGGCCTCGCGGTCCGCGACCACGTTCGTCCACCACAGCGAGTAGGCGACGAAGAGGCCGAGGATCAGACCGGCCGTGATGAGGAGTTCGCCGAAGAAGCTGACCGCCGCCGCGATCCGGCCGCCGCGGCGCCGCGGCGCGGGCGAGGACGCCGGCGCGTCCGTGTGCTCTTCGTGGTCGGTCGTCGCTGCCACTGCGTTGTCCCCGTCTGGTGTCTCAGCCTGGTGTCTCAGGAAGGATCAGGATTGGTTGGGATGTCGTACGTCGTCTCAGCCGACGAGCGCGTCCGGTTTGCCCTTGTCCCGCGACCGTTCCTCGACCATCGTGCCCCAGACGATCATCCGGTACTTGCTGGTGAATTCCGGGGTGCAGGTCGTGAGAGTGATGTAGCGGCCCGCCTTCTTGAACGTCGACCCCTTGGGGATCGCGTCCAGGACGGACGTGTTGCTCGGCGCCGTCACGGGCAGGATCGAGGCCATCTCGTAGACGAAGTACGTGTCCTGCGTCTCGACGACGATCGGGTCGCCCGGCTTGAGCCGGTTGACGTAGCGGAACGGCTCACCGTGCGTGTTGCGGTGCCCCGCGAGTCCGAAGTTGCCCGTCTTGGCGTCGGGCATCGCGGTCTTCACGCCTTCCTCGGCGTAGTGCCCGACCATGCCGCGGTCCAGCACCCGCTTCTTGTCGATGCCCTCCGCGATCGGCACCACCACGTCGAGCTTCGGGATGTGCAGGAGGGCGAAGCCCTGGCCCGGCTCGAAGGTGCCCGGGTTCCGCTTGCCGTTCGCCCAGTCGTTCTGCAGGCTGCTCGCCGCGCTGTCGGCCTGCGCCTGGGCCCTTATGTTCGTCCAGTACAGCTGGTAGGTCACGAAGAGCAGCATCAGCACGCCGGCGGTGATGAAGACCTCGCCGATCGCCCGGCTGGCCAGCACGGCCACGCCAGGCTTCCGCGCCTTCGCCGCGCGCCGCGCCGCCGCGCGCGAGGTGGGCGCCTGCGCGATCTCGTCGCCCGTCGGCTCCTCGTACGCCTCGTCGGCGCCGCTCCCGGCTGCCCCGCCGTGCCGTCCATGGCGCCTGGAAGCCTTACGGCGGGCCGCGCGCCCGCCCGGGGCGGCTACGCCACCCGACGACGCCACGGGGCCCGCAGAGGGCGTGGAGGGCTTCCGCGGGCCGCCTGTGGACTCGGCGTCGGTCACGGGCAGCGCGACCGTCTCCTCGGCGGCCGGGGAGCCGCCGTACGGCCGCGCGTAAGCCTGGGGGCCCGGTACCGGCGCCGCGACGGGCCCGGTGGGGGCGTACGCCGCGTCGTACGGCGTCTGCGGCGCCCCCGGGTACGTGGGCTGCGGCGCCCTCGCGTACGGGGCCTGTGGCGTCCCTGCGTACGGCTGCTGCGGCTGCGCGTACGGCGGCTGGGGTCCGGTGTACGCCGGCTGCTGACCCGCGTGGGGAGCCCCCGCCTGCCCGTAGGGCTGCTGCTGGGGCTGCCGGGACTGCTGCGGCTGCGGCTGCGGCTGCGGGTAAGACTGCTGGGGCGGCGGCGTGTACGAGGCCCGCGGTGCGGAGTAGCCGTGCGCGGGCTCCGTGTGCGCGCCGCGTACCGGGTCCGCGTACGTCGAGGCGTTCTGCCCGACGCTCCAGTCCGGCGCGTACGCCTGGGGGTCGTACCACCCCTGCTCTGGCGCGGCCGGCCGGCGTCCGCCCGGCAGCGGGTCGCTGAGCGGGTCGGCCAGCCCGTCGACGGCGGCCCGCATCGCGTTGCCCGTCCGGCCGTCGTCCGGCAGCCCGGCACCGGGGCCCATGCCGTAGGCGCCCGGCGCCTCGAACGCCGCAGCGCCCCCGTACCCGGCGTCCTCGCCGTACGGGGCGGCACCGTCGCGCTCGGGGCGCAGGGCGGTCACGCCGTGACCCTGCCCACCACCGGGGCGAGCCCCGCCGACCTGGCCACGGCTCCCTGGTCGCCGCACTCCGCCAGCCAGTTGGCCAGCATGCGGTGGCCGTGCTCGGTCAGCACGGACTCGGGGTGGAACTGCACGCCCTCGACCGGTAGTTCACGATGTCTGAGACCCATGATGATCCCGTCGTGGGTACGGGCCGTGACCTCCAGGCCGGCCGGCACGGTCAGCGGCTCGGCGGCCAGCGAGTGGTAGCGGGTGGCGGTGAAGGGGGACGGCAGCCCCGCGAAGACACCTCGTCCCTCGTGCTGGACGAGGGAGGTCTTGCCGTGCAGCAGCTCGGGCGCGCGGTCCACCACGCCGCCGTACGCCACCTGCATCGACTGCATTCCGAGGCAGACCCCGAAGACGGGGACCCCGGTCGCGGCGCAGTGCCGCACCATCTCGACGCAGACCCCGGCCTCTTCCGGCGTGCCGGGGCCGGGCGACAGCAGCACACCGTCGAACCCGTCCTGTGCGTGCGCCATCGCCACCTCGTCGTTGCGCAGCACCTCGCACTCGGCGCCCAGCTGGTAGAGGTACTGGACCAGGTTGAAGACGAAGCTGTCGTAGTTGTCGACGACGAGAATCCGCGTGCTCACTGGTTGTCCACCGTCACATCGTTGAAGGGCAGCAGCGGTTCCGCCCACGGGAAGACGTACTGGAAGAGCACGTAGACCACCGCGAGGACCAGCACGATGGAGAGCAGTGCCTTGATCCACGTGTTCCCCGGCAGAAGCCGCCAGATAAAGCCGTACATGCCGTCCCTTCCGTCGCACCACGGCACCAGACTCACGCCGTACCCAACCAGACTAACGGCGTAGAGCCTTCGGTTTCCCAGCCTCCACGGCCTGGGTTGCGTCAAGGTGCGCCCAGACGATCAGCCGGTGGCTGTGACCCCATTCGGGTTCGCACGTGGTCAGCGTCAGATAACGGCCCTCTCGCGTGTACCCGGACTTCTCCGGAACGGGATCGATGACCGCTGTGTCACCGGGCAGCGTCCGGTAGGGCCTGTTGTCGACGCGGTAGGTGAACCACGTCGTGCCGTCGGTCAGCACCACCGGGTCCCCCGGGCGCAGGCGGGGGAAGTCCTTGAACGGGTCCCCGTACGTACGGCGATGGCCGGCGACGGCGAAATTGCCCCGCTCACCGAGCCGCGCGGTACTCGCGTAGTGGCCCAGGCCCTTCGTGAGGGTCTTCGTCTTCGTGCCTTCGAGCACCGGTTTGTTCCACGTGAAACCAAGCCGCGGGATGTACATGACGGCGAAAGGCTTGCCGTCCCGGTACGCGACGGGCTTCGCGGGAGCCGCACCCGGGCTGCCGGTCGGCCCGGGCCCGACCGGACCGGCGGACACCGAACCCTTCGCCCACTGCTCCTCCAGCTGGGCGATCTGGTCGTCCATCGCGGTGCCGGCCTTCACCCCCGTCCAGAACAGCACGTAGACGACGAAGAGCACGATCACGCTGCCGGCTGTGATGCACAGCTCGCTGAACGTCCTGACGATCACTCGCACCGACACACGTCCCCCAGCGGCAGCGGTTCACCTGTTCCACAGCCTTCTACCCCGACGGGCGGCGCGCCACAGACTCCGGGATTCCGGCTACTCCACGGGCTTCGCGTAGTGCAGATCCACCGTGCCCGTATAGCCGGGCAGTGTCGTCGTCCCGTTCTCCTCGACCTTCCAGCCGAGCCCGTAGACGTTGACATACACCATGTAGTTCTGGATCGCCGGGGACGCCGAGAGGGCCTTCTCCAGCTTCTCCGGATCACCGACCGCCTGGATCTTGTACGGGGGTGAGTAGACGCGGCCCTGGAGGATCAGGGTGTTGCCGACACAGCGGACGGCGCTGGTGGAGATCAGCCGCTGGTCCATGACCTTGATCCCCTTGGCTCCGCCCTGCCACAGGGCGTTGACCACGGCCTGCAGGTCCTGCTGGTGGATGACCAGGTAGTCGGGCTGCGGCTCGGGATAGCCGGGGAGCTTGGCCGTCGCGTTCGGCGGGGCGTCGTCCAGGGTGACGGTGAGGGCCTTGCCCTTGAGCTTCTGGGTGCCCGCGTTCTTCTCCAGGGCGGCGAGCTTGGCCGCCTCCGCCGCGGTGCTGCCGTTGTCCCGCTCGGCGAGGCTCTCGACGTCGTCGCGCAGCGATCCGTTGCTCTCGTCGAGCTGCCCGTTCTTGTGACTGCGCTCCTGGATGAGGTCGGAGAGCTTCAGCAGCGAGGCGTCCGTCCGGATGTTGGTGCCCTTGGCCGTGTCGAAGCTGGTGAAGAAGATCAGTCCGGCCAGGGCGAAGACGGCCACGGTCAGCAGCCGCACCGGCCTGAATCGCGGGATACGGTCAGGGCTGGATCCCGGCTGGGGGGAGTCGGCAGAATTGCTCAACGTACCCTTATCTCCTTCGGCGCCGCGGAAGCACTACGCTAACGGACGCCCGGGGGAGCACTAAGAGTCCCCTTGTACGCTGCCCCGGAGCAGCCCCGTTCCCTGCGCGGCCACGCAGCGCATCGACAGGAGAGACCCTCGTGCCGAAGTCACGTATCCGCAAGAAGGCCGACTACACGCCGCCCCCGGCGAAGCAGGCGACCAACATCAAGCTGAACAGCCGTGCCTGGGTAGCCCCGGTCATGCTGGCCATGTTCCTCATCGGCCTCGCCTGGATCGTCGTGTTCTACGTGACGGACGGTTCGCTGCCGATCGACTCGCTGGGCAACTGGAACATCGTGGTCGGCTTCGGTTTCATCGCGGCGGGATTCGGCGTCTCGACGCAGTGGAAGTAACTCCCGCTCGGCAGGTCGAGGGCTTGTACGGACTCCGTACAAGCCCTTCTCCGCAAGCCCTGGCCCAAGCTGTCCACTGAGTTATCCACAGGAGTTTCCACAGTGGGGAAAAGGTCGGAAGATCTGTGGATAACTCATCGGGTGTTGACGCCGGTGTGACTGACCTACCGGGATCCGGAAGCCTGTTCGCCCCCTGCCCTGCCTGGGAAAACCCAGGTCAGCGACAGGGGGCACACCTGTTCCCCCACAGCGTGCACAAGATCCGCCACGGTCTGTGGACAACGTGGACTTCCGAGGACGTGGACGAGCCCGCTCAGGTGAGCTGACCCGTCCTCACGAGGGTCATGACCACGACCACGAGCAGCACCAGCGCGCACGCGCCGTACTGGATGAGCGCCCGTCGCTCCCGGGGCGCGTGCACCATCGCATAGCCGATGAGGACACCGCCGACGAGGCCGCCGATGTGGGCTTCCCAGGCGATGTTGCTCCACCCGAAGGTGAAGATCAGGTTGATCACCAGCAGGGCGATGACCGGGCGCATGTCGTAGTTGAGCCGTCGCATCAGGATGGCGGTGGCGCCGAAGAGACCGAAGATCGCGCCGGAGGCACCGAGCGAGGGCTGGTTCGGCTCGGCGATCAGATACGTGAGCGCGCTGCCCGCCAGTCCGGAGACCCCGTACAGGGCGAGATAGCGGGCGCGGCCGAGCGCCGCCTCCAGGGGACCGCCGATCCACCACAGGCTGAGCATGTTGAAGGCGATGTGGATATAGCTCCCGTGCAGGAACATCGCCGTGACCATGCGGTACCACTGGCCCTCGGCGACACCCTCGACCTCTCCGAGGACCGGCACGAACGCCCGGCCGATCAGGTCGAAGCTGTCGGTGAAACGGTCGCCCACCCGGAGCTGGACCAGGAACAGGGCGAGGTTGAGCCCGAGGAGGATCTTGGTGACGAGCCGGGGGTCCGCGGCGATGGTGCCGCCCGCGAGGGTGCGGGGCTGGGTGGCGCCGGGGGCATGCCCCGTGCCGGAACCGTCCCGTACGCACTCGGGGCACTGGAAACCGACCGAAGCGCTGATCATGCACTCGGGACAGATGGGGCGCTCGCACCGCACGCAGCGGATGCCGGTCTCCCGGTCCGGGTGCCGGTAGCAGGTGGGCAGACTCGGGGAACCCTGCGGTCCCTGTGGACTGCCTGGCACCTGATCCATCGGGGACCCCCTCATCCTTCTGTACGCACGGGGTACGCAACGCACCGCCCCGCTCATCCTTACGGACGGGCGGGGCGTTTGGTTCCCTGTGGGAGCCCTCCGGCACAGGGCCGGGAGGGGCTCACCGACGGGTTTCGCCTCAGCGGGTCTCGACGACGACCGACTCGATGACGACGTCCTGGACCGGACGGTCGGTGCGCGGGTTGGTCTGCAGCGCGGCGATGGCGTCCACGACCTTCTGGCTGGCGCCCTCGGTGACCTCACCGAAGATGGTGTGCTTGCGGGTCAGCCACGCCGTCGGGGAGACGGTGATGAAGAACTGGGAGCCGTTGGTGCCCGGGCCGGCGTTCGCCATGGCCAGCAGGTACGGCTTGTCGAAGGCGAGGTCGGGGTGGAACTCGTCCTCGAACTCGTAACCGGGACCGCCGGTGCCGTTGCCCAGCGGGTCACCGCCCTGGATCATGAAGCCGCTGATCACCCGGTGGAAGACCGTGCCGTCGTAGAGCCTGTCCGTGGACTTCACACCCGTGGACGGGTTGGTCCACTCGCGCTCGCCCGTGGCGAGCTCGACGAAGTTCCGGACCGTTTTGGGCGCGTGGTTCGGCAGGAGCCGCACTTCGACGTCGCCGTGGTTGGTCTTCAGGGTGGCGTAGAGCTGCTCAGCCACGATCTGCCTTCCGTTGTCCTCTGTGACTACCCGATCCTCGCACGGACCGCGACGCCAGTCGTCCGTCACCGCCGTACGGCCCGCCACGGTCGCTTCACACCAAACAGGCGCGCATCACGGGGATCCGTGGCATTGTCGTCGGCAGCTCCTGTTGCACCGTATTGATCGGTTATTGCACCAAGTACGACCAGAGACACCATTTCATGACCCGGATGCCTGCCCTCGCATGCCCCGAAGCGCTCCGGCAGGCATGATCCGGATAAGGGTGGAAAGGCGAACTGTGACTTTCCGGGGGACGGCCCCGAGCCCCCATGTACGCCACCGAGGAGGAGGATCCCGTGACCCGCAAGGACAGCGTGCGCGCGGCGGCCGAGTCGGCGAAGGACAGCGTGCGGCACGCCGCGGAAGTGGTGGCGCCCTACGCCGACACGACAAAGGACCGAGCCACCCACTACGCGCATGAAGCACGCGTAAAGCTCGCGCCCAAGGTGTCGTCCGCCGCTCTCCAAGCCGCCGAACAGGCACGCACGCAGTACGACGCCCATCTCGCACCACGCCTTGAGCAGGCACTCACCCATGTGCCGCCGAAGGTCGACCAGGCCGCTCACGAGGCTGCGGTTCGTACCCGCAAGGCCGCTCGGCAGGCAGCGGAGTACTCCCGCCCGCGGCTCGAGCAGGCCAAGGCCGCGGCCGGACCCGCCCGCGAGGAGGCCGCGTCCCGCAGCGCGGCGGCACTGGCGGCACTGCGCGGCCAGGTCTCGGCCAGGGAGGTCGAGAAGCTGGTCCGCAAGCACGAAAGGCGGGCCAGGGCGGGCCGTCTCACCAAGCGGCTGGCCGTTCTGAGCATCCTCGCCGGCGGTGCTTTCGCCGCCTGGAAGTGGTGGGACAAGCAGGCCAACCCCGACTGGCTGGTCGAGCCGCCCGCCGCCACCGAGGTCGCGGAAACCGGTCGTCTGACGTCGGTGGACGGCAGCGGCCAGGAAGACCTCGACCCCGAGGTCCAGGCCAAGCAGGCCGAGGCGGAGGCTGCGAAGCAGCAGGAGCGCAGCTGACGCGACCGGCACGTCAGGCACCTCTGACGCGCTCGATTCAGACACCGCACCTGCTGAACGGCTGTGGGCAGGAGGCTGGAAGCCTCCTGCCCACAGCCGTGTTTCACGTGAAACGGCTACCGCTCGGCGCGATGACGTTTGCAACGGACCACCTGTGCAACATTTGCGCCAACTTGCCTAACGGAGCGGAGCGTTCTGGTTACGCATCTCCGTTCACGGCAGCTCACACAAGCCTTCACGACTCCTGCATGACACACCCACGTCACCTCGGCCCCCCGCATGACACCCGCACCACCCGGACTCCGAGTAATCATTTGCGCAAACAATTGCAAAGATCGCAACGAAATTCTTGTGATGCACTTCACCGGGCGCACGCCCCCTGGGGCTTGGCCCGAGAAAAGCATGCTCATTGCACGTTGACGGGGTCACGCCATCCCGTGGCGGACGGTCAAGTCCCGCTCCTCCCGGACCTGTTGAGCGGGCCGCCGCGAGACCGGGAGCGCGCGAAAAACGGCAGAGTTCGAAAAAATCCGCACCGGTGACGCGCCGGAGATCACGGCCTGGGATCAGGGCGCCCGCCGCAGACCCCACGAGAGCGCATCCCGCACCCTCACCTCACCCGCCGCATGACAAGAACCCCCTCCGACCTGCGTAAAGCCGGTCCGAGAGGGTTCTGTTCCGTGGAGCCTAGGGGAGTCGAACCCCTGACATCTGCCATGCAAAGACAGCGCTCTACCAACTGAGCTAAGGCCCCGAAAAGGCGGAATGCGCCAGAAGATCGCCCTCTGGACCACCACCGCAGACCAGAGTACCGGGTCACCCCCCGTATCTCGCAAAAGGATTGGGGGTCCCCGTGCGCGACCACTCTCCGTAAGATGCACGACGTGGTTCGCTAGAGCGAACCGCGGTACTTGGGGAAGCGATGGGGAGACGCACATGGACGCCGCACAGCAGGAAGCAACCGCGAGAGCCCGGGAGCTGCAGCGGAACTGGTACGGGGAGCCGCTGGGGGCGCTCTTCCGTAGGCTCATAGACGACCTGGGTCTCAACCAGGCCCGTCTGGCGGGGGTGCTCGGCCTGTCCGCGCCCATGCTGTCCCAGCTGATGAGCGGCCAGCGGGCCAAGATCGGCAATCCCGCGGTGGTCCAGCGCGTGCAGTTGCTGCAGGATCTCGCAGGTCAGGTCGCGGACGGCAGTGTGAGCGCCGCCGAGGCCACCGAGCGTATGGACGAGATCAAGAAGTCGCAGGGGGGCTCGGTGCTCAGCAACACCACGCAGTCGACGACCAGTTCGGGCGGCGCGCCCACGGTGAAGCGGGTGGTGCGCGAGATCCAGTCGCTGCTGCGCTCGGTGTCCGCGGCGGGAGACATCATCGAGGCGGCGGACACCCTCGCCCCGACGCACCCGGAACTGGCAGAGTTCCTCCGGGTGTACGGAGCCGGGCGCACTTCCGACGCGGTCGCCCACTACCAGTCCCACCAGAGCTGAGCACACCGCCCGGCAGCCGAACGCCCCGCCACCGGAAGCCTGTCGGGCTCTCCGGCAGCCGGAGGCACGGCAGCCGGGCACCTCGAAGAGGCCGCCGTACCGACCGCCGAAGGGGGAGCGACGCACGACCATGGGTGAGGTCTTCGCCGGCCGGTACGAACTGGTCGACCCGATCGGACGCGGGGGAGTCGGTGCGGTCTGGCGCGCCTGGGACCACCGGCGGCGCCGGTATGTGGCCGCCAAGGTGCTGCAGCAGAGCGACGCCCACTCGCTGCTGCGGTTCGTGCGCGAGCAGGCGGTGCGGATCGACCACCCCCATGTGCTCGCTCCCGCCAGCTGGGCCGCGGACGACGACAAGGTCCTGTTCACCATGGACCTCGTCGGTGGTGGCTCGCTGGTCCACCTGATCGGGGACTACGGTCCCCTGCCGTCGGCGTTCGTGTGCACCCTGCTCGACCAGCTGCTGGCGGGGCTGGCCGCGGTGCACGCGGAGGGGATCGTGCACCGTGACATCAAGCCCGCGAACATCCTGCTGGAGGCGACCGGCACGGGCCGCCCCCGGCTGCGGCTGTCCGACTTCGGCATCTCGATGCGTCTCGGTGAGCCACGGCTCACGGAGACCAACTACGTGGTGGGCACGCCCGGTTACGTCGCGCCCGAGCAGCTGCTCGGCGCGGACCCGGATTTCCCCGCCGACCTCTTCGCCGTGGGCCTGGTGGCGCTCTATCTCCTGGAGGGCGCCAGACCCGACGCCAAGGCGCTGATCGAGCACTTCGCGGCTCACGGCACCCCGAGCGCCCCCAAGGGCATTCCCGAGCCGCTGTGGCAGGTCGTGGCATCTCTCCTGCAACCGGACCCACAGGCTCGGTTCCGCACGGCCACGGGAGCGCGCAAGGCGCTCGTCTCGGCCAGGGAGCTCCTCCCCGAGCCCGGCTCCGACGACGAACTGATCGAGGTCTTCGACCAACTCGGTCCGCTCCCGGCGGGCTTCGGCCCCGAGGGCCCTCTCACCTCCACGAAAGCCGCCGGCCGACCCTGGGGAAACGGGGACCGGCAGGGAGTCGGAGAGGACGGGCCGCAACAGACGGACGGGGAGGAGCAGGGACAGCGGCAGGGACGGGGGCAGATACAGGGACAGGACCAGAGAGAAGCCGGGAGCCGCTCCACCGTGCCCCGGCGAGCAGGTCCGAACGCCCCGCCGCCGTCCCCGCTCCCGGGGACGGGCGCGGACTCCCCGGAGGTCCGCTCGGGCACCGCGCCGCCCGAGGCGCCGGCACACGGCAGCGCATCGTCCGAGGTCCACGCGGACGCCGTCTCCCCAGCCGGCGACTACTTTCCCGGGCGCCCTCCTCACGACCGCCCCTCCCCGGAACCGCCGACCGCAGACCCCGTCCCTCCGCGTCCCCCCGCGGCGTCGGAGACCGGCAGCTTCCATCTGCCGCCCCCGCCTCGGACACCCACTCCCCCCGCTCCGCGCGAACTGCCCGGTACCGCTCACTCCCCGTCGTCCCCGTACGAACCGACCCACGCGCCCTTCCCCCTCGCTCCGTATCCGGCGGCCCCGGCCTTCCCCGTGCCACAGCACCAGCCACAGCCTCACCTCCAGTCGCAGCCGCAGCCGCAGCCCCAGCGTGAGACAGCCTCTACCGCTTCGTACACCGCTCAGGACATTCAGGTTCCGTCCCAGCCGGAGCCGCAACCACAGCAGCAGTCCCCGTCCCAGGCCCAGGCCCAGACGCAGTCGGTCGCGCGGCACCGCGGTCGGCGGGCGCGCCGACGGCCGGGGCCGCCCGCGGCGGTGACGGTCTTGGTGCTCCTGCTCGCACTGGTCTGCTTCGCGATCGGCTTCTGGGCGCTGACGCGGATCTGAGCCGGCTCGGAAGCAATGGGTCACCAGGCCATCTGAGCACCGGGCCGACGGAGCACCGGGCCATCGGCGCACCGGCGCACCGGACCCGTCACCGGCCCCGCGGCCGCCCATACGTCCGGGCGGCCGTGCCGTCGGCGCCGGGCCCGGTTCCCTGGGCCACTGCTGCCGCCGCCCGCCGCCGGGCGATCACCGTCCACATCGCGAGTCCCAGGACGAGGACACACCCCGCACCGATCCCGCCCACGGCCACCGCCTTCATCGCGAGGTTCTCGTTCGAAGCACCGCCGTCCCCGCCGGTCGCCGCGTTGCCGCTCGCCGCGGCGTCCCGGTCCCCCGCGGTCACCTCGAACACCTCACGCGGCGCGGTGGCACCGCCGTACGCCGGGGCCTTACCGGCCGCGCCCCTCACCCCCACACGCAACGTCAGTTCGAACGGCCCGTCGCCGAACCTGTCGGCCATCCCCGCACCCAGGTGCACCGCGAGGTAGTACCAGCCGGCGAACCGCATACCGCCGACCTGGTCGTCGACGGCGTACCGGTTCTCGTACGCCACCGGGGGCAGCGGTTTCAGGGCAGCGCGCTGCCGCGTGCCGCCGTATCCGGTGTCGGCGTCGTCCACCAGCGCACGTACAGGGTTGTGGAGCGACACGACGAGGGCGTTCCCCAGGAAGCCGTCTCCGCTCGCCGGGCCCAGTTCGGCGGAGGCGTCGAACTGTTGGCCCCAGTCGACGGGAACGCGGTAGAAGAGCGTCTGCCCGGCCCGGATCCCGTCCTTCCAGACGCCCGGCTCCAGGGAACGCGCCTCGTTGAAACTCGTGCCGCCCGCACGGGTCCTGGCCGAACCCTCGGGCGCCTGCGGGGAGGCGGAGTCCCACACCTGTGGAGCGGCCGTCGGAGCGGCCTGCCTCAGCGCGGGCTCCGAGACGTACTGGAGTTCCAGCTGCCAGTCGCCCGCTGAGGACCCGCTCCCGCTCGTACGCTCGACGAGCACCGAGTACGTACCGGCGCCCTTGCAGGTGTACGTACCGGGTCCGGCCCTACGCGAGGCCCAGGCGGTGAGCGGTCGCGGGCTCTCGGTGGCGCCGAAGCGTGCGGCGCCGGCGTCCCCGGAGAAGCACTTGTGACCGTCGGGGTCCTGAAGGGACACCTTGATGCCGTCGGAGTACACGACCTTCGTGCCCGGCTCGGGAACGGCGGTGACGGACACGTACGCGCTGGACGTCTCGTCGAGCCGCAGCTCGTAGTAGAGCTTCCCGTCGTCCCTGATGGTGCTTCGGTAGGCCGAGCCGGGGGTCAGACGGACGGCGTCGGTGGACCGTGCCGCACCCTCGATCCGTTCGGCGTCGGCGGCGAAGCGGTACGGAGGGGGAGGGTCGGCCGCCGTCGCCCGTCCCGCCGGTGCCACGACCGTGAGCAGCGCCGCCACCCCGGTCAGGACCGTACGGCTGCGCCACCATCCCGTGCGCCGCCCCATCACGTGCCCCCTCGCCCTCGCCCTCACCCCGGTGCCGTCGTCCACGGCGCTCCCCTGGGTCGGCGCCGTCGCTGCTCCCACCCGGTCCCGAACGCCCGCGAAGCCTCGACCATCCTGCCCCTCCGACGGCCGCGTCACGTCTTCTTCGGGGACACAAGCGCTTCCTGTGACGTCCGGCCCGTCCCTGCGACCGTCACGTCACCCC
Source organism: Streptomyces sp. NPDC002701 (assembly GCF_042889045.1). Taxonomy (NCBI): domain Bacteria; kingdom Bacillati; phylum Actinomycetota; class Actinomycetes; order Kitasatosporales; family Streptomycetaceae; genus Streptomyces; species Streptomyces sp. NPDC002701. The sequence continues at coordinate 239,591 of NZ_JBIAQL010000005.1, read as the reverse complement.
TTTCCTCTCGGGGCCGGATCCGGTTCGTGTCGGGGCCGCATCCGGGGTCTCGTGTTGCCCGCGGGCCGCGGGCAACACAAAACCCCGACCGCGAGGCGGCCGGGGTCTGTACTGCGACTGTCTTCGATACTCACGAACCCGTGGGCACGGAGTCGGTCGCCTCCGTCCACAGATCCTGCTCGGCGCGATCCGCCTGGATCTGGCGGTACACGAGGAGCCCGCCGATGGCGGCCAGTGCGACCACGAGAAGCTTCTTCACCGCGCGACCTCGTCTTTCCTTGGCGTTGGGGACTTCTGGCGCCCGACTATACACACCGGCCGATACCGATCGGTGACCTGCGTCGGGAGCTCAACTGGCCTGCCGGAGGGCGCAGTAGCACGGGATATCTCCCGTACCTCTCCCGCTCCGATCAGAAGGTGATCACGCCTTCACAGAAAGACGCGACAGAGCGGTTGCACCACTCTTGTCGCATTTCTTTGCCGCTGCGCCCATATGAGTGGTGTTCATCAGAAGATCCCCGCGCCACGGGCGTCGGTCCGTCACCTCGCGGTCGACATACACATCATGAGGAAAGTACGCAAATCCACCCACCCGAAAGAGAGGGACCATGACCCGCAATCCGGTCATGAACCTGTGGGCCACGATCGTCACCGCCTTCCTCACGCTGTGCACGTCGCTCGGACTCATCACGACGACCGCCGCCGCTGCCGCTCTACCCGAGACGGAGACGGCACGCAACACGACCACTTCGCGAAACGCTGCGGTGCAGGAGGGACCCGTTCGGGCCCGGCCTCGGCCACACTCGCTGCCACCGACGATGAAGCAGCGGATCCACGCCGAGGCGCACGGTTCCTCACCGTCCTGCCGGCACCGTCCGCTGACGGACACCATGGCCACGGACACCGCCGTCACACACGACAGCGCCCCGGCCCCTGCCGCTGCCCGCACGGCCAGGACCGCCAGGACCGCCGCGACGACAGCCGTGGTCGACCGGCCGGACAGCACAGCGCCCCTCGCCGGCGCGACGGTCTCGGGTACAGGGAACTTCGGCACGGCAGACCGCGGTACAGCGGAGCCCAGGACGTCGGACCCCGGCGTGACCGACCCCGGTACGGCGAACCCCGGCGCGGCACACCTCCGCACGGCGAGCTCGGGCACGAGGACCACCGCCCCGGCGCCCGCCCAGGCGCCCGCCCCCGCACCGGTCAGCCCTTCCGGCGCCACCTGCAGGACGACCGGCGTCATCAGTACCCCTACCGTCGCCGCGGCCCCGACCACAGGAACGGATGTCGCGCAAGCCGGGGATACGGCGTCGTCGATGAACGCCGCACCCACCACGGATACCGCGCCCGTCACGAATGCCGCGCCCGCCACCGCCGTCGCCTTCCCCTCGCAGTCCTCGGCCCCGGCCCAGTTCTCGGCACCGGCCCCGGTACCAGCGCCGACCGCGGTCCGTGCCCCGGCTCAGGTCCTTGCCACGGCCGGCACAGCGACGCTGGGATGACCCCGGACCCGAGAGCTCGCTGCGGGCACAGACCGACGGTTTCGGCCAGACGAGCCCCGGCGGAGACACCGCGACAGGCCGACTCCGGACTCCGGTCAGGCCGGTCCACCACAGGAGGCGTCGACGGTGGCCAGGGCTGTCAGTTCACGCGGGAGCTCCACGAGCAGAGATCCCGCTCCGGGAGGGCAGCGGCATACCGATCGCACCCGCGCGCGTTCACTGGGTGAGGACTATTGGGATATTCAGTGAAAACGTGCCAGTCCGGAAAACGCCCCTTCGCACCACGCACGAGAAGCACGGATCGCCACCGTCCACCCCACCGACGGGGACCCCGTCAGGAGATGCGGCTCGGCTGGAGCATCGCTTCGGCGTTCTTGACCAGGGCACGTTGTCTCGATTCGGACAATTGCCGGTATGACTTGAGCAGTTGGGCTTCACATTTGTCTCCACTGGACCCAGGCACCGGTCGGCCGGCGGAGGCGAAGAACTCACGCGGCGTGGTCCGCACACCCCAGCGACGGAACACCTCGACCATCGCCCGCAGCCGTTCCGGATCGACGCGGGAGGTATCGCGCGTCCGGTTCATCCAGGCGTTCAACGTCGGATAGGAGATATCGGCTGCCGCGGCCAGGTCCTTCTGCGTCCTGCCCTGCGACTCACCCAGGAGGCGTTCGAGCAGCGCGGGCAGGTCCTCGCCCTCGACGCTGCGCTCCGGCTCCTGCCGGTCCGCCCGCGACCCCCGCTCTCAAGGTCGTCCGCGCCGACTCCGCCGATCCGGCCATCGCCCCGGATCCGCCCACGCCGACCACACCGACACGGCCTGGACCGCCGACGCCGCAGCAGGCTCCGCCACCGCTACGGCCCGCGCCCGCGCCCGCGCCCGCGCCCGCGCCGAGCGAGGCTGCCCCAGCAGAGGCACCGTTCCTCCGCACGATGCGGCGGCGCCCGCAAACCGGCCCGCACCCTCCTTGTCACCAGCAGCTGCGGCCCCTCTCCCACGCCCTCCCTGACGACCGTGCCGGGCGACGGCCCGTACGTCCCCGTGACCCGCACGCGCCCGGCAGCCCGTACGTCCCTGGCGTCCGGCGCGTGGCTCTCGTACGTACGGGACCGGTCACGTGGGAGGCCACGCAGCGGGCGGCGGCCCGGAGCGAGAAGTGAACGGAGTCCGGGCGGGGGGGGGAGCAGGCGCGGTCGGCGGTGGCGACGACCGGAGCAGGGCGTGGGAGTCGGACGCCCTGTGCCGGAACGAGGATCCGAGCTGTGGTTCTCCGACAGAACCCGTGCCATCGCCAGGGCCCTGTGCCAGTCGTGCGAGGTTCTCGCGGAGTGCCGAGCGGCTGTGCTGCGCCGGGAGGACGCACTGCCCGAGTGCGATCGGGGTGGCATCGTCGCCGGCCTGACCGGCCCTCAACGCCACGCGCTGGACAGGCGCCTCAAGCGGCCTCCGGCACCCCCGCCCGCGCCGCCGTCCCCGACCGGACCGGCGGCCCGTCTACCTGTCTACCCGTCGAGCTCGCGCCTTCGGTACGCGCTCCGCGTACCAGCGGCACGTCCGCAGGGGTGATGACCCCGTGGATGACGCTTCCCGGGCTCCCAACGCCCGCAGCGCCGGCCACTACCGGCGAACGGGCAGCACGCTCTTCCGCCCGGCCCCGGCCTGAGCGCCGCCCCGGCTGCGTCCATGACCCGGCACTTCGGAGAAGAAACGTCCGTCGCCGTCCTTCCGTCCACGCTCCCGTCTCCTTCCAGACCCACTTCGCCCCCCGGAGCACTCGATGTCCCCTTCCCCGGGCTCGCCCCCACCGCCGTCCCCTCTCCAGCCGACGGCGCGCGTACCTCCACGCCCTGCCCTGGCGCCGACGGCCGAGGCCGAACCCGAGGCAGCGCCCGTGCAGGCCACCCCACCGCCTGCGGCATCGCCCGCCGGGACGGCCTACCGAGCCCTCCCCGATCCCCGTCGCCCAGGGCGCTTCGGCCGACGTGGCCTCGACGTACCGGCGGGCTGGTTACGCCGCTCCCGCGACCGTCTGGGCACCCTTCTCCGGACTCCCCCCGCTGTCGCCCCGGATCCCGACGCGAGGGACGGGCTGGTCGACCGCCTCCGGCGCCTCGGGAGCGAGTTGCGGACGGCCAGAGCGCAGACTGCCCGCTGGCAGCGGCACGCCGACGCGTACGCGCGGGAGCGCGACAGCCTGGCGCACGAGCGGGCGTACCTCCTGGCCTGGCTGGCCGCGCTGCACCCGTCGTCAGCCGTCGTGGCGGCACCGGCACCTGACGGCACGGCGGGCGACCGGCACCTCCTGAGCCTCGTTGCCGGGGGCAGGTCGCTGTCCTGGGCCCTGGCGCCCGAGGACGTGTCCCTCTTCCGGCACGTGCGCCAGGCCGGGGAGACCGCCACGCGCGCGTGGCGTGACCCCCGGGAGTTCGAGGCGCAGTACGCGCACATTCACCGCCATACCCGCATGCTGGCCCTGGAGCATGATGTGGCCCGAGCCGTCGAGGAGCTGCGCCCCGGCGACTGACGCACCCGGCTACTGACCGAGAGCGGGGCCCCCGGCCCTCGAACTCCGGCCGACAAGCTCGCGAGGCACGTCGACCGGCCTGTGAGCGCCCCCTGCACATCGACAGCAGGGGGCACTGCGCGTCGTCCCGCGCCCGACCCGGAGCCGAACCGACCCGGAGCCGAACCGGGACAGAATAGGGAGACGGGATCTGAGCCCGAAAGCCACGCAAAAAGACCCCCGGTCATTCCCGACCGGGGGTCTTCGTAGTGTGGGGCTAACAGGATTTGAACCTGTGGCCTCATCCTTATCAGGGATGCGCTCTAACCAACTGAGCTATAGCCCCGCCGCGCTCTGCGGTGTATGTCCCGCGCGCTGACCTCTGAAGATTAGCGCACGACGGGGTCAGTCCCAAAATCGGTATCCGCGCCCCGCTCCGGCCTGCCCGAACCGTCCGCGAACGCGCCCCTCGACAGCGCGAAAGCGCATCCCGGAGAGGGATGCGCTCTCAGCGTGCGACGGTGGTGACAACGTTTACTCGTCCTCGGCGAGCGTGAGCTCGACACCGCCGACGAAGCCCGCGGAGAGGTTGTAGATGAACGCGCCGAGGGTGGCGAGCGCGGTGGCGAGGACGACGTCGATGACCGCGATGACCGACGTGAAGACGAGCACGCGCGGCAGCGACAGGAACGACTGCAGGTCGAAACCGTTCGACTCGTTCGAACCGGTCGCCTCGGAGATCGTGCCGCCCACCGTGGAGAAGACCCCCATGGCGTCCATGACCATCCACAGCACCGCGGCCGCGACGATCGTGCAGATGCCGAGCGCGATGGAGAGCAGGAAGCTGACCTTCATCACCGACCACGGGTCGGCCTTGGCCACCCGCAGTCGCGCCTTGCGCGTACGGGGCGTGGTGCGCGCCCCGGTGCGCGGCCTGCGGACCGCGGCGCCGCCGGCGGGCGCCGTGTGCGCCGGGTACGCCTGGGGCGGGTGGTACGGCTGAGCCGACTGCTGCGGCTGCCGTTCCCCCGGCAGGGGCGAGCCCGGAGCGGGCGGCACCGCCGTGCCCGCAGGAGCCTTCGGGCCGGGAGTTGCCGCCGGGCCCGGAGGCACCTGCGAGCCTGGGGCCGCACCGGCCGCGTACTGCGGCGTCTGTGGGCCTCGGGTGTCCGTCACAGTTCCCCCCTGGGATCCATGAGAGTCATGGGAGTCAGCCGCCTCCGTGACGGGGCCACGGCCGCCGTCCGTATCCGTATCGGTCGAACCGGCGCCCGTGGCTCCGCTCACGATGACTCACTCCTCGTTACTCGTCCGAGGACTGCTCGCCCTCGTCCGTGCCGCCGGTGCCGGCGACCGTCTCGACCTCGTCCGAGTCGTCGACCAGCCCGTCGACTTCCTCGGCCTCGCGACCGGCCTCGGCGTTGCGTGCGATACCGACGACGGCATCGCGCTTGCCCAGGTTGATCAGTTGGACGCCCATGGTGTCACGGCCCGTCTCCCTGACCTCGTTGACTCGCGTACGAATCACACCGCCGGACAGTGTGATGGCGAGGATCTCGTCGGTCTCCTCGACCACCAGCGCGCCGACGAGCGAGCCGCGGTCCTCGACGATCTTGGCGGCCTTGATACCCAGACCGCCGCGACCCTGGACGCGGTACTCGTCGACGGCGGTCCGCTTCGCGTACCCACCGTCTGTGGCAGTGAACACGAACGTACCGGGTCGAACAACATTCATCGAGAGGAGCTGGTCCCCCTCGCGGAAGCTCATGCCCTTGACGCCCGAGGTGGCACGGCCCATGGGACGCAGCGCGTCGTCCGTCGCGGTGAACCTGATCGACTGGGCCTTTTTGCTGATCAGAAGCAGATCATCCTCCGCCGAAACCAGCTCGGCTCCGATCAGTTCGTCATCGGAACCGTCCTCCGTCTCACGGAGATTGATCGCGATGACGCCGCCCGAACGCGGTGAATCGTAATCCTTCAGAGGCGTCTTCTTCACAAGCCCGCCCTTGGTGGCGAGCACCAGATAGGGCACCGCTTCGTAGTCGCGGATCGCGAGGATCTCGGCGATCGCCTCGTCCGGCTGGAAGGCCAGCAGGTTCGCCACGTGCTGCCCGCGCGCTTCCCGTCCGGCGTCGGGCAGCTCGTACGCCTTCGCGCGGTAGACGCGTCCCTTGTTGGTGAAGAACAGCAGCCAGTGGTGCGTCGTCGACACGAAGAAGTGGTCGACGATGTCGTCTTCCTTGAGCTTCGTACCGCGTACGCCCTTGCCGCCGCGCTTCTGCGAGCGGTAGTCCTCGGCCTTGGTCCGCTTGATGTACCCACCGCGCGTGATGGTCACGACGATGTCCTCTTCGGCGATCAGGTCCTCCATGGACATGTCGCCGTCGAAGGGCACCAGCTTGGAGCGGCGGTCGTCACCGAACTTCTCGACGATCGCGGCGAGCTCCTCGCTGATGATGGTGCGCTGCCGCTCGGGCGAGGCCAGGATTGCGTTGTACTCGCGGATCTTCGCCTGGAGCTCGTCGTGCTCGGCGACGATCTTCTGGCGCTCCAGGGCGGCCAGCCGGCGCAGCTGCATCTCGAGGATGGCGTTCGCCTGGATCTCGTCGATCTCCAGGAGGCCCATGAGGCCCTCACGGGCGATCTCGACGGTGTCGCTGCGCCGGATCAGCGCGATGACCTCGTCGATGGCGTCCAGGGCCTTCAGGAGGCCGCGCAGGATGTGCGCCCGCTCCTCGGCCTTGCGCAGCCGGAACTTCGTCCGGCGGACGATGACCTCGACCTGGTGCGTCACCCAGTGGCGGATGAACGCGTCGAGCGAGAGGGTCCGCGGCACGCCGTCCACCAGCGCCAGCATGTTGGCGCCGAAGTTCGTCTGCAGGTCGGTGTGCTTGTAGAGGTTGTTCAGGACGACCTTGGCGACCGCGTCCCGCTTCAGGACGATGACCAGGCGCTGGCCCGTACGCGACGAGGTCTCGTCCCGGACGTCCGCGATGCCGCCGATCTTGCCGTCCTTCACCAGGTCGGCGATCTTCTGCGCGAGGTTGTCGGGGTTGACCTGGTAGGGGAGCTCGGTGACCACCAGGCACTGGCGGTTCTGGATCTCCTCGACCTCGACGACCGCACGCATCGTGATGGAGCCACGGCCGGTGCGGTACGCCTCCTCGATGCCCTTGCGGCCCACCACCAGGGCACCGCTCGGGAAGTCGGGGCCCTTGATGCGCTCGATCAGCGCGTCCAGGAGCTCCTCGTGCGATGCCTCGGGGTTCTCCAGACACCACTGGGCGCCGGCCGCGACCTCGCGCAGGTTGTGCGGCGGGATGTTGGTGGCCATGCCGACCGCGATGCCCGCCGAGCCGTTGATCAGCAGGTTCGGGAAGCGGGCCGGCAGGACCGTCGGCTCCTGGGAGCGGCCGTCGTAGTTGTCCGTGAAGTCGACGGTCTCCTCGTCGATGTCGCGGACCATCTCCATGGAGAGCGGCATCAGCTTGCACTCGGTGTACCGCATGGCGGCGGCCGGGTCGTTGCCCGGGGAACCGAAGTTGCCGTTGGAGTCCACCAGCGGCATCCGCATCGACCACGGCTGCGCGAGGCGGACCAGCGCGTCGTAGATCGAGGAGTCGCCGTGCGGGTGGTAGTTGCCCATGACGTCGCCGACGACGCGGGCGCACTTGTAGAAGCCCTTCTCCGGCCGGTAGCCGCCGTCGTACATGGCGTACAGCACGCGGCGGTGGACGGGCTTGAGGCCGTCCCGCACGTCGGGCAGCGCGCGCGACACGATGACGGACATCGCGTAGTCGAGGTACGAGCGCTGCATCTCCGTCTCGAGCCCGACGGGCTCGACACGCAGGGAGAACGCGCTGTCCTCTTCGGGCTCGATCGGAGTGATCGGAGTGTTCTCGTCGGTCATTGCTGGTGCAGATCCTTTCTGACGCGGTCAGCTGAGACCGACTCAGATGTCGAGGAAGCGGACGTCCTTGGCGTTGCGCTGGATGAACGCGCGGCGCGCCTCGACGTCCTCGCCCATCAGGACCGAGAAGAGGTCGTCGGCCTGGGCGGCGTCGTCGAGGGTGACCTGGCCGAGGACACGGTGCTCCTGGTCCATGGTCGTGATGCGCAGTTCCTCGGCGTTCATCTCACCGAGACCCTTGAAGCGCTGGATCGAGTCCTCCCTGACGCGCTTGCCCGCCTGCCGGCCGAGCTCGATCAGGGCGTCGCGCTCACGGTCCGAGTACGCGTACTCGAAGTCGTCGCGGCCCCACTTGATCTTGTAGAGCGGCGGGCGGGACAGGAACACGTGTCCGGCCTCGACCAGCGGCCGCATGAAGCGGAAAAGGAAGGTCAGCAGCAGGGTGTTGATGTGCTGGCCGTCGACGTCGGCGTCCGCCATCAGGATGATCTTGTGATAGCGGAGCTTCGCGATGTCGAAGTCCTCGTGGACCCCGGTACCGAAGGCCGAGATCAGCGCCTGGATCTCCTGGTTCTGCAGGATCTTGTCGATCCGCGCCTTCTCGACGTTGAGGATCTTGCCGCGGATCGGGAGGATCGCCTGGTACTGGGGGTTGCGGCCGGACTTGGCCGAACCGCCGGCGGAGTCGCCCTCGACGATGAAGATCTCGCACTTGGTGGGGTCGTTCGACTGGCAGTCGCTCAGCTTGCCCGGCAGCGACGCCGTCTCCAGGAGGCCCTTGCGGCGGGTGAGGTCGCGGGCCTTGCGGGCCGCCACGCGCGCGGTGGCCGCCTGGATGGACTTGCGGATGATGTCCGCGGCCTCGTTCGGGTTGCGGTCCAGCCAGTCCGTGAGGTGCTCGTGCACGACCTTCTGGACGAAGGTCTTCGCCTCGGTGTTGCCCAGCTTCGTCTTCGTCTGCCCCTCGAACTGGGGCTCGCCGAGCTTGACCGAGATGATCGCCGTCAGACCCTCGCGGATGTCGTCACCCGTGAGGTTGTCGTCCTTCTCGCGGAGCAGTTTCTTGTCGCGCGCGTACCGGTTGATGAGACCGGTGAGCGCCGCCCGGAAGCCCTCCTCGTGCGTGCCGCCCTCGTGGGTGTGGATGGTGTTGGCGAAGGAGTACACGCCCTCGCTGTAGCCGCCGTTCCACTGCATCGCGACCTCGAGGGAGAGCATGCGCTCCTTGTCCTCGGCCTCGATGTCGATCACCGTGGGGTGGACGACCTCGCCCTTGCGGGAGTTGAGGTACGTCACGAAGTCGACGATGCCGCCCTCGTAGTGGTACGTGACGGTCTTGACCTCTTCGGGCTCGTCCGCCCCGGCCTCGTCGGCGCCCACCGTGGCCTTCGCCGAGTCGCGCTCATCAGTGAGTTTGATCGTCAAACCCTTGTTGAGGAACGCCATCTCCTGGAAGCGCCGCGAGAGCGTCTCGAAGGAGTAGTCCGTGGTCTCGAAGATGTCCCCGTCGGCCCAGAAGGTGACCGACGTGCCGGTCTCCTCGGTGGCCTCGTGCCGGACCAGCGGAGCCGTCGGCACGCCCAGCTTGTAGTCCTGCGTCCAGCGGTACCCGTCGGTCCTGATCTCGACGGCCACCTTGGTGGACAGCGCGTTCACGACGGAGACGCCCACACCGTGCAGACCACCGGAGACCGCGTAACCGCCGCCGCCGAACTTGCCGCCCGCGTGCAGCACGGTCAGCACGACCTCGACGGCGGGCTTGCCCTCGGAGGCGACGATGCCCACCGGGATGCCGCGGCCGTTGTCGACGACGCGGACGCCGCCGTCGGGGAGGATCGTGACGTCGATCGTGTCCGCGTGGCCGGCCAGCGCCTCGTCGACGGAGTTGTCGACCACCTCGTACACGAGGTGGTGCAGTCCGCGTTCACCGGTCGAGCCGATATACATGCCGGGTCGCTTGCGGACCGCGTCCAGACCCTCGAGGACGGTGATGGCGCTGGCGTCGTACGAGGCCGTGACCTCGCCGTTCGAGGTGTGGTCCTCGCTCCTCGCGCCCGCGTCGGTGGACGGGATGTTCTCGTTGGGGTTGCCGGAATCGGCCACGAAGCGCCCTTTCTGGCACAGCACAAGCCAAGCTCCGGGCCCCTCCGAGGAGGGTGGCCGGAGCGGCTGCGGCGTGTTACGTCGGTAAGCCTTTGTCAGCGTTGCTCGGTGTGTCCCACAAGTGGGGCGGGATTAGCTTCCAGTCTACCGGTAGCGCTGACAGTGATGGGGCTTTGCCGGTACCTGAGTCCGCATGTGCCGCCCTGAACCGGTCTCCACCGACTCCCCATATGCGGACCCGGGCCCAAAGAGGCGCAGAGCGGCACTCAGCGCTTCGGGGTGTCAACCCCCCGCTACGGACGGCATACCGTCCGGTCTGGCTCACCCGTAGGTGTCACCGGGACCCGTGCTGCCGGGGGCGCGCAAGGGGCCGTAGCGCTGGGCGGGACCACCGGGACCCAGGACCTTGATCAGCCTCACGGTGCCGTGCCCGAGGTCCTGGTTCAGGCGTGCGACCAGCTGCGGAGCGAGCAGCCGCAGGTTGGTGGCCCAGGCCGTCGAGTCGCACCGCACGACCAGGACACGCTCGTCGTCGTCGTACTTCTCCGGTACGCAGTGCTTGGCCAGGTCGTCCCCGACGATCTGCGGCCACCGGCCCATGACCCCGCCGACGGCGGCCGGGGTCTCCCAGCCGCGCTCGGTGATGAGCCGGTTGATGGCGGACCCGAGTGCCATCGGGTCGCGTCCGTCGGCGTGCGCGCCGGAGCGCAGGCCCCCGCGACGCGCCTGCTTCTTCTCCCGCGCGGCGTCCCCACGCGCGCGTGCCTGTTCCTTCGCCGCGCGCAGCGCCACGCGCGCGAGGTCGACCCCGGACGGCTCGGGCGGCTCGGCGGCCTTCTTCGGCCCAGGTGTGTTCTCGCTCATACGCGCTCCACCGCGCCCTCGGACACGGTGTACCGCGTCCCCGTCAGTACGTCCGGTACGTCGTCGTCGACCGCGGCCGTCACCAGCACCTGTTCGCCGGGGGCGACCAGCTCGGCGAGGCGTTCGCGGCGGCGGGTGTCCAGCTCGGCGAACACGTCGTCCAGGACCAGCACCGGCTCGTTGCCCTCGGCCCGCAGCAGGTCGTACGAGGCGAGGCGCAGCGCCAGCGCGAACGACCAGGACTCGCCGTGCGACGCGTATCCCTTCGCGGGCAGCTGGCCGAGTTTGAGCAGCAGTTCGTCCCGGTGGGGGCCCACGAGCGTGACGCCCCGCTCGATCTCCTGCTTGCGGGTCTCCGCCAGGGCCGCCATCAGCTGTTCGTACAGCTCCTCGCGCGCGTGGCCGGTGATCCCGGGCGAGGAGGGCCGGTACTCCAGGGCCACCGGGCCGCCGCCGGGTGCCAGCTGCTCGTACGCCTTGTCGGCCAGCGGCTGGACCGTGGCGATCAGGTCGATCCGCTGGGCGAGCAGCTCGGCGCCGACGCGCGCGAGGTGCTGGTCCCACACGTCGAGCGTGGACAGGTCCATCGTGCGGCCGCCGTGGCGGCGGGCCAGCGCCGCCGACTTCAGGAGCGTGTTGCGCTGTTTCAGCACCCGCTCGTAGTCCGAGCGCACGCCCGCCATCCGCGGCGAGCGCGCGGTGATCAGCTCGTCGAGGAAGCGCCGGCGCTCGCCGGGATCGCCCTTGACCAGCGCGAGGTCCTCGGGCGCGAACAGCACGGTCCGTACGATGCCGAGTACGTCACGGGGTCTGACCTGCGAGGATCTGTTGACGCGGGCGCGGTTCGCCTTGCCCGGGTTCAGCTCCAGCTCCACGAGTTGCTGGCGCTCGCCCTGGCGGATGTTGGCCCGGATGATCGCCCGGTCGGCGCCCATCCGCACAAGGGGCGCGTCGGAGGAGACGCGGTGACTGCCGAGGGTGGCGAGGTAGCCGACCGCCTCGACGAGATTGGTCTTCCCCTGTCCGTTGGGCCCCACGAACGCGGTGACGCCCGGGTCGAGCGGCACCTCGACCCGGGCGTAGGAGCGGAAGTCGGCCAGCGACAGATGCGTGACGTGCATGGTCGTTCGCCGACCTCCCCCAGAACTGTGGATCCGCGGAGCGGACCTGTGGACTACGTCTTCTCCCGGACTGCTCCCGGAATCCTCCGGGCCGCCTCCGGACTATTTCTTCTCGACGGCGTGGCCGCCGAACTGGTTGCGCAGGGCCGCGATCATCTTCATCTGCGGTGAGTCGTCCTGCCGGGAGGCGAACCGCGCGAACAGCGACGCGGTGATCGCGGGCAGCGGCACGGCGTTGTCGATGGCCGCCTCCACGGTCCAGCGGCCCTCGCCGGAGTCCTGGGCGAAGCCGCGCAGCTGCTCCAGGTGCTCGTCCTCGTCCAGCGCGTTGACCGCGAGGTCGAGCAGCCAGGAGCGGATGACGGTGCCCTCCTGCCAGGAGCGGAAGACCTCCCGCACGTCCGTGACGGAGTCGACCGCCTGCAGGAGCTCCCAGCCCTCGGCGTACGCCTGCATCATGGCGTACTCGATGCCGTTGTGGACCATCTTGGAGAAGTGGCCGGCGCCGACCTTGCCGGCGTGGACGAACCCGGCGTCGCCCTCGGGCTTGAGGGCGTCGAAGACCGGCTGGACCTTTTCGATGTGCCCGGCGTCGCCGCCGACCATGAGGGCGTAGCCGTTCTGCAGGCCCCACACGCCGCCGGAGACGCCCGCGTCGACGAAGCCGATGCCCTTCGCCTCCAGCTCCGCGGCGTGCTTCTCGTCGTCGGTCCAGCGGGAGTTGCCGCCGTCCACGACCACGTCACCGGGTTCCAGGAGCTCCGCGAGCTCGTCGATCGTGGACTGGGTCGCGGCACCGGCCGGGACCATCACCCACACCACACGCGGCCCTTCGAGCCTGTCCACAAGCTCCTTGAGACTGTGGACATCGGCGAGATCCGCGTTGCGGTCGTATCCGATGACGGTGTGGCCTGCGCGGCGGATGCGCTCGCGCATGTTGCCGCCCATCTTGCCGAGGCCGACGAGACCGAGCTCCATCAGGTTGTTCCTTCACTAGCGATGTGGCAGAAGAGCACTTTCGTACCTGCGTCCGAGCCTAAACCCGGACTCTCCTGCACACCTGTGGGCATAGCCGCTCAGACGTATGCCCGCACCCGCCGCCTTCACCTGCGGCTTTTCGTCAGCCGCTGAGCCGCACCGGCATGATCAGGTACTTGTACGCCTCGTCCGCCTCGGCGTCCAGGGCGGGCCTGCCACTGAGGAGCGCCGGCTTGGTGGACGTCGTGAAGGAGAGCTGCGCGACCGGGGAGTCGATGGCACTCAGTCCGTCGAGCAGGAACGTCGGGTTGAAGGCGATCGAGACGTCGTCGCCCTCCAGCTGGGCGTCGACCCTTTCCACAGCCTGTGCGTCGTCGCTGGAACCCGCCTCCAGGATCAGCACGCCCTGCTCGAAGCTCAGCCGCACCGGGGTGTTCCGCTCGGCGACCAGGGCCACGCGCTTGACGGCCTCCACGAAGGGGGCGGTCTCGATGACGGCGATCGAGTTGAACTCCGTCGGGAACAGCGAGCGGTACTTCGGGAGGTCGCCCTCCAGCAGCCGCGTGGTCGTACGCCGCCCGGCACCCTCGAAGCCGATCAGACCCTCGCCCGCGCCGGAGCCGGACAACGCCAGGATCACGCTGTCGCCGCTCGTGAGCGCCTTGGCGGTGTCCAGGAGCGTCTTGGCGGGTACCAGGGCGACGGCGGACGCCTCGGGGTTCTCCGGCTTCCACAGGAACTCGCGGACGGCGAAGCGGTAGCGGTCCGTGGACGCCAGGGTGACCGTGTCGCCCTCGATCTCGATGCGCACACCGGTGAGGACGGGCAGCGTGTCGTCACGGCCCGCGGCGATGGCCACCTGGGCCGCGGCGGAGGCGAAGACCTCACCGGGGACGGTGCCGGTCGCGACCGGCATCTGCGGCAGCGCCGGGTACTCCTCCACAGGCAGTGTGTGGAGGGTGAAGCGGGAGGAGCCGCAGACCACGGTCGCCCGTACACCGTCTGTGGAGATCTCCACCGGACGGTTGGGGAGGGCGCGGCAGATGTCGGCGAGCAGCCGGCCGGAGACCAGCACCGTGCCTTCCTCGTCGATCTCCGCGTCCACCGAGACGCGTGCCGAGACCTCGTAGTCGAAGCTGGAGAGGCTCAGCGCGCCCTCCTCGGCCTTCAGCAGGAGGCCGGCGAGCACAGGAGCCGGCGGACGGGCCGGGAGGCTGCGTGCCGCCCAGGCCACTGCCTCCGCGAGTACGTCGCGTTCCACCCGGATCTTCACCGTTGCCGCCTCCGTCTGTTGCCGGCGCTCTCGCCCTGCTCGGTCTTCGTCGTCTGACTCGGTGTCGCTCGGCCCACTGATGGGCAGGACGCCGGGGACCAGTCTGACGCACCGCGCTGACAGTCGGTGCCCTCCGGGGTCAAGTCGTGCCGAGCGGCTCCTGAGGTGCCGAGCGCGAGTTGTGCACAGCCCCGTCTTCGAAACGATTCCTGAGCTCTCTCTAGTTGTCAGTAGTAGTAGGGGCTGTGGATACCGTGGATAACCGCGTATTCGCAGGTCAGAGGCGGTTTTTTGTCCACCGTGCCTGTGGGTGGAGGCGGTGGATAACACGCCTCTTCTGTGGACGGCGAAAAGTTCTGCACACTCGGTGCACAGGCAAGGGGTACTTCTCCCCAGGGCCGTCCCCAGGTTTACCCACGTTCCCCACAGGCCAACCCGGCATCCTGGTGTGACGCCTTTCACTCGTGGCGGTGAGAGCGCGCGTCGTGTTGCCGAACAGTGGACAGCGATGTGGAGAAGCCGTCGATCACTGGGGACAACTGCCCCTAGCCTGTGGGTCACCGGTGGACAACTCCCCGCACAGCCTGTGGATCATTTTTTCGTCCACAGCCTGTGGAGATCGTTTGTCCACCAATCCACAGGCAGCTGAGCTGCGCTGATGTCTTTTCACCAGGACTGCCTGTGGACAGGATCGGGACAACTTCGCAGTCCCCAGGGTGTGGACGCGAGAAAGTCCCCGAATCTGTGGAGGAAGGCCGTAACCAGGCACGTAATCGAACAGCTGGTGGCGGTCGGGTAACGCCGAAACGGCTCCGGACACGCTCCGGAAGGCGTCCTGGAGCGTCGAAAGAGCCCTCCGCGGCCTCCGGAAGCCGGTCCTGAGGCCGCGTGCGGGAGCGGCTGTGAGCGCTCCAGGACGCGGTCCGCAATGGCGAAGGCGCCCTCGGGAACGAGTCCCGGGGCGCCCTCAGCGACGTACCGCCGCGCGTGTCAGCCGTTCTTGATCCGGTTCGTGAGCTCGGTGACCTGGTTGTAGATCGAGCGGCGCTCGGCCATCAGCGCGCGGATCTTGCGGTCGGCGTGCATGACCGTCGTGTGGTCGCGCCCTCCGAACTGGGCGCCGATCTTCGGCAGGGAGAGATCCGTGAGCTCGCGGCAGAGGTACATGGCGATCTGGCGGGCCGTCACCAGGACCCTGCTGCGCGAGGAGCCGCACAGGTCGTCCACCGTGAGACCGAAATAGTCGGCGGTGGCCGCCATGATGGCCGGCGCGGTGATCTCCGGGGACGAGTCCTCGCCGCCCGGGATCAGGTCCTTCAGGACGATCTCCGTCAGACCGAGGTCGACCGGCTGCCGGTTGAGCGACGCGAACGCCGTCACCCGGATCAGCGCGCCCTCCAGCTCGCGGATGTTCCGCGAGATACGGGACGCGATGAACTCCAGCACCTCCGGCGGAGCGTTCAGCTGCTCCTGCACCGCCTTCTTACGGAGGATGGCGATACGGGTCTCCAGCTCGGGCGGCTGGACGTCCGTGATCAGGCCCCACTCGAAGCGGTTCCGCAGCCGGTCCTCCAGCGTCACCAGCTGCTTGGGCGGCCGGTCGCTGGAGAGCACGATCTGCTTGTTCGCGTTGTGGAGCGTGTTGAAGGTATGGAAGAACTCCTCCTGCGTCGACTCCTTGTCCGCCAGGAACTGGATGTCGTCGACGAGCAGGATGTCCATCTCGCGGTACCGCTTGCGGAAGCTGTCGCCCTTGCCGTCGCGGATGGAGTTGATGAACTCGTTCGTGAACTCCTCGGAGCTCACGTACCGCACCCGGGTGCCCGGGTAGAGGCTGCGCGCGTAGTGCCCGATCGCGTGCAGCAGGTGCGTCTTGCCGAGGCCGGACTCCCCGTAGATGAAGAGCGGGTTGTACGCCTTGGCCGGCGCCTCGGCGACGGCGACCGCGGCCGCGTGCGCGAACCGGTTCGAGGCACCGATGACGAAGGTGTCGAAGAGGTACTTCGGGTTGAGGCGCGCGGTCGGCTCGCCGGGGCCGGCCGCGGGCGCCGGCTGCGCGGCCAGCGGGCCCGGTGCGCCGCTGGAGGCGGGCAGCGAGGAACCGACGGGGCCGCCGCGGTGGACATGGCCCATGCCGGACGGGGACGGCGGCTCGGACCGGTCACGCCGGTCCTGGCGCTGGTCGTAGTCGGAACGCGGCTGGTCGTAGTCGGGCCGTTGCTGCTCGTAGTCGGACCGCTCGTACGGCGAGCGGCCCGGCTGCTGCCGGTAGTCCCGCGGCGGGGAGGCGTAGGGGTCACGGTCCGGGAAGCCGAGCCGCTGCTGCTGCCATCCGTAGTCGTCCTGCGGGGGACGCGGCCAGGCGCCGGGGTCGGGGCGCTGGTAGTCGGGGTACGCGGGGCGGGCCGTCGGCAGCTGGTCCTCGTGGGACGGCTGCTGCTGGTCCTGGCGGCCCTGGGGACGATCGTCCATGCGGTCGTCCATGCGGTCGTCCGCCCGGTGCCTGCCGTATCCCCGGTAGCCGTCATGGCCCTGCGGGGACGGACGCTCGGGCTCCTCGTACCGGGACTGGGACTGCTGGACGGGCGGCGCCGGCGGTGCGGAGGACTCCCCGACGGAGTCGTCGACGGTGATCGCGATACGGATCGGACGGCCGCACTCGCGGCTCAGCGTGTCGCTGACGACCGGCGCCAGGCGCCCCTCCAGGACGCCCTTGGCGAACTCGTTCGGGACGGCGAGGAGCGCGGTGTCCGCCACGAGTGCCAGCGGTTGGCAGCGCTTGATCCAGTGCTCGTCCTTCGTTTCGACACCCTGCCCGCGGCCCTCACCGAGAAGTTGCTCCAACACGCGTGGCCACACTGCGGCAAGATCGGCAGGTACGTCAGCCACAGGGCACGCTCTCTCACGGGTCCCACGAACGTGTGATTCCTGGGACGGATTGGGGTGGAACTCGGTCGGCGGGGTGGACGAAGCAGCTGAAGCGGCCGGAACGAATGACATGGAGCGGGGAGAAGGGAACGAACCGGAGTCCGGCCACGGTAGTCAGGGCGACCCATGCGGTTCAAGTTGTTGTCCCCAGCCTGTGGACAGTGTCTCCCGGGCGGCGCTGGTTTGACCGGATGGCGCAGCCGCGCGTACCGTAACCAGGTCGAGTTGTCGATGGCTGCTGCCGCCTGCCTCCGATGGGCACAGATCGCGAAAAGTGATCGGGAAGCGGTGCACTCGGGCGTAAGCGAGCTACTCGTGGGCGCACGGTGACAGCCAAGACGGCACCCCGCAACTACCGAATCTTTCTGGAGCCCCCGAGTGAGCAAGCGCACCTTCCAGCCGAACAACCGCCGTCGCGCCAAGACCCACGGCTTCCGCCTGCGGATGCGCACCCGCGCCGGTCGCGCGATCCTCGCGAACCGTCGTGGCAAGGGTCGCGCCAGCCTGTCCGCCTGAATCACTTAACAGGTCATGACGTGCTGCCTACCGAGCATCGGCTGAGGCGGCGCGAGGACTTCGCGATCGCGGTACGCCGAGGACGCCGGGCCGGCCGCCCGCTCCTCGTCGTCCATCTGCGTAGCGGTGCAACGGACCCGCACGCGCCAGGGGAGAGCGCTCCCCCGACGCGTGCGGGTTTCGTCGTCAGCAAAGCCGTGGGTGGAGCCGTCGTACGCAACAAGGTGAAGCGTCGGCTTCGCCATCTGATGCGGGCGCGAGTGGCGCTGCTGACCCCCGGTAGCCTGGTAGTAGTACGAGCGCTGCCCGGTGCGGGTGACGCCGACCATGCCCAGCTGGCCCGAGACCTGGATGCCGCCCTGGAGCGGCTACTGGGAGGGGGCGCGCGATGAAGTACCCGCTGCTGGCTCTCATCAAGCTGTACCAGTGGACCATCAGCCCGCTGCTCGGGCCGGTGTGCAAGTACTACCCGTCGTGCTCCCGCTACGGGTACCTGGCCATCGACCGTCACGGTGCGATCAAGGGAACGGCACTCACCGCCTGGCGCATCCTGCGGTGCAATCCGTGGTCGCTGGGCGGCGTGGACCATGTCCCGCCGCGCAAGCGTCCGCGGTGGCACGAGATGCTGCGTAACGCCTGGCGCGCACGCAAGGGCGGGAACTCCGCCGCCGAACCGGCCACCGAGGGGCACGGTATGTCCAACCATCCCTCGAGCCCGGCCGCCGAGACCCCGTCCCATGCTCAAGGAGCCTGATTAGTGGACACGATTGCCAGTATTTTCAGCTTCATCACGACACCCGTTTCCTGGGTCATCGTCCAGTTCCACTCGGTGTACGGCGCCATCTTCGGCCCCGACACGGGCTGGGCCTGGGGCTTGTCCATCGTGTCCCTGGTGATCCTGATCCGTATCTGCCTGATCCCGCTCTTCGTGAAGCAGATCAAGGCCACTCGGGCGATGCAGACGCTGCAGCCCGAGATGAAGAAGATCCAGGAGCGCTACAAGAACGACAAGCAGCGCCAGTCCGAAGAGATGATGAAGCTGTACAAGGAGACGGGTACCAACCCGCTCTCCTCGTGCCTTCCCATCCTGGCGCAGTCCCCGTTCTTCTTCGCCCTGTACCACGTGCTGAACAGCATCGCGTCGAACGACACCATCGGCGTGATCAACAACCGGCTGCTCGAGAGCGCGCAGAAGGCGCACATCTTCGGTGCTCCGCTGGCCGCGAAGTTCACCGACAGCGAGTCCAAGGTCCAGGCGCTGGGCTCTTCGATCACCGACGTGCGCGTCGTCACGGCGATCATGATCGTCCTGATGTCGTTCTCGCAGTTCTACACGCAGCGTCAGCTGATGACGAAGAACGTCGACACCACGGTGAAGACGCCGTTCATGCAGCAGCAGAAGATGCTGATGTACGTCTTCCCGATCATGTTCGCCGTCTTCGGCATCAACTTCCCCGTCGGTGTCCTCGTCTACTGGCTGACCACCAACGTGTGGACCATGGGCCAGCAGATGTACGTGATCCACAACAACCCGACTCCGGGTTCCAAGGCCCAGGCTTCCTACCTGGAGCGCCTGCACAAGCGCGTCACGCAGCACGGGAAGACGCGCGGTCGTGGGGAGAAGGCGGTCGTCAAGGCCATCGTCGCGAAGGGCCGCGACCGCAACGAGTTCGAGCGGAAGTTCATCAACGGCCTCACGAAGGCGGGACTGGCGGCGCAGGCCGACGGCAACGTGGTGAAGAGCGAGGCGTCGACCGTGGTGGAGACCGAGGACGGTACTCCGGTGACGGGCGCGGCTCCCAAGCGTCAGCAGCCCAAGCGGCAGAGCAAGTCCCGGCGGCAGTCGGGCCCGGTCGGTGGGGCCAAGGCGGCGGGCGAGCCCGCGCCGAAGACCTCCCTCAGCAAGACCGACGAGCCGCAGGACGCCAAGCCGGGTCCCAAGCCGGCGGGCGGCAAGTCCGCGTCCGGTGGCACTCGCAGCAAGGCCCAGTCCGGACAGCGCAAGGGTCCGCAGCGGCCCAAGTCCCCGTCCAAGAAGTAAGAAGGAGTCCATCCCGTGACGGAAGGCACCACCTCCGCTGCCCCTGAGGGTGGCGACACCCTGACCCGCCTGGAGCAGGAGGGCGAGATCGCGGCCGACTACCTCGAGGGTCTGCTGGACATCGCCGACCTCGACGGCGACATCGACATGGATGTCGAGGCCGATCGCGCGGCTGTCTCGATCATCAGTGATTCCCACAGCCGTGACCTGCAGAAGCTGGTCGGCCGTGACGGCGAGGTGCTGGAGGCGCTCCAGGAGCTCACCCGCCTGGCCGTGCACCGGGAGACCGGGGACCGCAGCCGGCTGATGCTGGACATCGCGGGCTATCGCGCCAGGAAGCGCGAGGAGCTGTCCGAGCTGGGCGCGAAGGCGGCGGCCGAGGTCCGGAGCTCCGGTGAGCCGGTGAAGATGCAGGCGATGACCCCCTTCGAGCGCAAGGTGGTGCACGACGCCGTCAAGGCGGCCGGCCTGCGCAGCGAGTCCGAGGGCGAGGAGCCGCAGCGCTTCGTCGTCGTGCTCCCCGCCTGATCAAGTACGTCGTACTCCCGGCCCCGTCTGTGTTCGCAGGCGGGGCCGAACTTTGTCAGCCTGATAGTTCTCGATGGTTCCTGCTAGTAGTCAGCGCGCAGTGCGCTCAAGCGGTACGGAAGGACGGTCCCCGTGACGGAGGCAGCGGAGCTCCCCCCTGCGCCCGAGCAGGCCCAGGCGGTATTCGGTGATCGCTTCGCGGACGCGGTTCGTTATGCGGGGTTGCTGGCCGACGCGGGAGTTCAGCGCGGTCTGATCGGCCCCCGTGAAGTGCCCCGTCTGTGGGAACGACACCTGTTGAACTGCGCCGTGCTCTCGGAGGTGGTCCCCGAGGGTGTCACGGTGTGCGATGTCGGGTCCGGCGCCGGGCTTCCCGGTATCCCCCTGGCCCTGGTCCGCCCGGATCTCAAGATCACGTTGCTCGAGCCACTGCTGCGACGTACGAACTTCCTCACCGAGGTCGTCGAGCTGCTGGGTCTCGACCACGTCACCGTCGTCCGTGGGCGTGCCGAGGAGGTCCTCGGCACGCTGTCGCCGGTCCATGTGGTGACTGCCCGGGCCGTGGCGCCTCTGGACCGCCTCGCGGCGTGGGGCGTGCCGCTGCTGCGTCCTTACGGAGAGATGCTGCTTCTCAAGGGCGACACCGCGGAGGAAGAGGTCAAGAGTGCCGGGGCCGCCCTGAGCAAACTCGGAGCCGTGGACACCTCTGTGCTGCACGTGGGTGCGGGCGTCGTGGAGCCGCTCGCCACCGTGGTGCGTGTGGAGGTCGGCGAGAGCCCCGGCGGTGTGCGATTTGCGGCCAAGCGAGCCAAGGCGGCACGGACGGGAAGGACCAGGAGGCGTCGCTGACTGATCCGTCCTGACGAAGAGACGTACTCCACACAAGCTGCCCGACGCGGCTGGGCCGGAGTGTCGCGCGATGACGGCCCTGAGCGCTGTGCATCGTGTTTCACGTGAAACGTCGCTCACTGTTGCACGGCATCATCGGTCGCGGCGCTGCGGCCGAACCCCGCGACCGTAATCCTCTGGGATCCCTGGGATCTTTCAGGAAAAGGTCCTCTCCAGGCGTCGGCGCGTCCCCCGGAGAGGGCACGGAGTTGTCCACAGAGGTGGATTTCTCCACAGAAGCACGGGCCTCGCTGGTTCATGACCCCGAAGACATGGGAGGCTCTGTTCATTGCGAGCCTGAAGTCGAGGAGAGTGAATCCTTGCGGTCCGACGCCAACATCGCGGGACCGATGACCGATCCGGTCCCCGGTCCCCGAACCGAGTCGATCGGGGACGATGTTTCACGTGAAACACCGCCCCCGATGGACGACACTCCCATCGGTCGTGCTGCCCAACTTGCTGTGGAGGCTCTAGGTCGAGCCGGCGAGGGCCTTCCACGGCCCGAGCAGACCCGCGTCATGGTGGTCGCCAACCAGAAGGGCGGGGTCGGTAAGACCACGACCACGGTCAACCTTGCTGCCTCACTCGCGCTGCACGGCGGCCGTGTCCTCGTGATCGACCTGGATCCCCAGGGCAACGCCTCCACTGCGCTGGGCATCGACCATCACGCCGAGGTCCCTTCGATCTACGACGTGCTGATCGACAGCAGACCACTCTCCGAGGTCGTTCAGCCCGTACCCGATGTCGAGGGTCTCTTCTGTGCGCCGGCCACGATCGATCTCGCCGGTGCGGAGATCGAGCTGGTCTCCCTGGTGGCGCGTGAGAGCCGCCTGGAACGGGCGATCCAGGCGTATGAGCAGCCACTGGACTACATCCTCATCGACTGCCCGCCGTCTCTGGGCCTGCTGACGGTCAACGCGCTCGTCGCGGGCGCCGAGGTCCTCATCCCGATCCAGTGCGAGTACTACGCGCTGGAGGGCCTGGGACAGCTGCTGCGCAACGTCGACCTCGTACGGGGGCACCTCAACCCCAACCTGCACGTGTCGACGATCCTGCTCACCATGTACGACGGCAGGACACGCCTCGCTTCTCAGGTCGCCGAGGAAGTACGCAGCCATTTCGGTGAAGAGGTACTACGGACCAGCATTCCGCGCTCGGTCCGTATCTCCGAGGCCCCCAGCTACGGACAGACGGTGCTGACCTACGACCCGGGGTCGAGCGGCGCCCTCTCGTACCTTGAGGCGGCCCGAGAGATCGCACTGCGCGGAGCCGGCGTGGCCTACGACGCGCAGCATGCCCACATGGGCGTACCCAATGAACAGAGCATGGTGGAGGGGATCCAGTGAGCGAGCGACGGAGGGGGTTGGGCCGTGGTCTCGGCGCACTGATCCCCGCAGCCCCGACAGGGGAGAAGGCAGTGCCGCCGGCGATGGGCGGAGCGTCCACGTCGCCGGGAGCCGTGCCGGTGCTCACCGCGGAGCGCGGGGTGGCGGCGGCCAAGGTCGCCGCCCTTCCGTCGCCGCACGTCTCGCCGGAGACGGAAGAGCCGTCGACCAGCGTGTTCGGCGAGGCTCCGGCGGCGCCCGTGGGAGCCCACTTCGCCGAGCTGCCCATCGACTACATCACGCCGAACCCGCGCCAGCCCCGAGAGGTGTTCGACGACGACGCTCTCGCGGAACTCGTCACCTCCATCAAGGAGGTCGGGCTTCTCCAGCCGATCGTCGTACGGCAGGTGGGCCCGACACGCTACGAGCTCATCATGGGCGAGCGGCGCTGGAGGGCCTGCCGGGAGGCGGGGCTCGACGCCATCCCGGCGATCGTGCGTGCCACGGACGACGAGAAGCTTCTCCTGGACGCCCTCCTGGAGAACCTGCACCGGGCGCAGCTGAACCCGCTGGAAGAGGCTGCCGCCTACGACCAGCTCCTCCAGGACTTCAACTGCACGCACGACCAGCTGGCGGACCGCATCGGCAGGTCGCGCCCTCAGGTCTCCAACACGCTGCGTCTGCTGAAGCTCTCTCCCTCGGTTCAGCGCCGGGTTGCTGCCGGGGTTCTCTCCGCCGGTCACGCGCGGGCGCTGCTCTCGGTCGCGGACTCGGAGGAGCAGGATCACCTCGCTCGCCGCATCGTGGCCGAAGGGCTCTCGGTGCGTGCTGTCGAGGAGATCGTCACGCTGATGGGTTCGCGGCCACAGGCGGCTCCGCGAGCCAAGGGCCCGCGCGCCGGCGGTCGCCTCTCCCCGGCGCTGAGCGACCTTGCGACCCGCCTCTCGGATCGTTTCGAGACCCGGGTGAAGGTCGACCTCGGCCAGAAGAAGGGCAAGATCACCGTCGAGTTCGCCTCGGTGGAGGACCTTGAGCGGATCCTCGGCTCGCTCGCACCGGGTGAGGGACCGGTGCTGCAGAAGAGTCTTCTGGACGAGGACTCCGAAGAAACGGAGTCCTGAGTCTTCGGCGGGCCGGTGGATCCGACCGGCCCGACCAGCGGAGCGGGCCATGTCCGGTGTGTACCGGAACACGGCCCGCTCTTTGCTTTCAGGCGGTATCGAGGGAATCGCTTCGTGGATACGATGCGTCTGAGTAAGGCGCATTCACCTGGCAGCACCTTCTGTGGGGAGGCGGAGGCCATGCGAACGGTGAGCCGCACCGGACTGGTGAGCGCGGGCCTGGGGTTGGGAGCAGTCGGCGGGTTCGTCGGCAGCCTGCTCAGGGAACGGAGCGCTCTGACAGCCGCCCGCGACGCCGCGGGCGAGGGAAGCGAGGAACTGCCTTCATGGGGCGCCGGCTCGTACCGCTCACGCTGGACAACCTTCAGGACCTTCCCGAACGCTGTCGGGCGTGCGTCTTCTGGGAGTTGGACCCAGTCAGCGGCCAGGCAGCGGTAAAAGCAGGTACTCCCGATCTGGAGAAGGAGGCGTGGATCTCCGCCGTCCTGCTGGAGTGGGGATCCTGCGGCCGGGTCGTGTATGTGGACGACGTACCGGTGGGCTTCGTGCTCTACGCACCACCCGCCTACGTGCCGCGGTCGACGGCATTTCCCACGAGCCCGGTCTCGCCCGACGCGATCCAGCTGATGACCGCCTTCATCCTTCCGGAGTTCCAAGGGCAGGGGCTCGGACGCGTGATGGTCCAGACGGTCGCCAAGGACCTCCTGCGACGGGGATTCAAGGCCATCGAGGCGTTCGGCGATGCCCGGTGGAAGGAGCCGGCCTGCGTCCTGCCCGCCGACCATCTGCTGGCCGTGGGCTTCAAGACCGTCCGGCCGCATCCGACGTACCCGCGACTGCGCCTGGAGCTGCGGACGACGCTCTCCTGGAAGGAAGACGTGGAGCTGGCGCTCGACCGGTTGCTGGGAGCCGTACAGAAGGAACCGGTACTGCGTCCGTTGTAGAACTCGTCGTATGTGGAGCTCGCCGTGCCGGCCAGTGGGAATCGTTCGGTCGTCGGCTCGGGCTCATATGCGGATGGGCCAACCCGTTCGGGTTGGCCCATCCGTGTTTCACGTGAAACATCGTCGCTCGCGAGCGACAGTCCGAATTACTCGGCGATGAAGTCCTCGAGGTCGCGGACGATCGCGGCCTTCGGCTTGGCGCCCACGATGGTCTTGGCGACCTCGCCACCCTGGTAGACGTTCAGGGTCGGGATGGACATGACGCCGTACTTGGCGGCCGTACCCGGGTTCTCGTCGATGTTGAGCTTGACGATCTCGATCTTGTCGCCATACTCGGCGGCGATCGCTTCGAGGGACGGAGCGATCTGGCGGCACGGACCGCACCAGGCGGCCCAGAAGTCCACCAGTACGGGCTTGTCGCTCTTGAGGACGTCCTGCTCGAAAGAGTCGTCGGTCACGTGCTTCAGGGTGCCGGCCACGGCGGGCTCCTTAACTGGTTGGTGCGGTGGGGCGGATGGGGGGTCAGACAGTGGTCTTCTCGGGCTCCGCGACCTCGCCGTCCGCAAGGGCGGCGAGGAAGCGCTCGGCGTCGAGAGCGGCGGAGCAGCCGGTGCCGGCCGCGGTGATCGCCTGACGGTAGGTGTGGTCGACGACGTCACCGGCGCCGAAGACGCCCGTCAGGTTCGTCCGGGTCGAGGGTGCCTCGACCTTGAGGTAGCCCTCTTCGTCCAGGTCGAGCTGGCCCTTGAAGAGCTCCGTGCGCGGGTCATGGCCGATCGCGATGAACAGCCCGGTGACGGGCAGCTCGGACGTCTCGCCGGTCTTCAGGTTGCGCAGGGTCAGACCGGACAGCTTCTGGTCGCCCTGGATCTCGGCCACCTCGCTGTCCCAGACGAACTTGATCTTCGGGTCGGCGAAGGCGCGCTCCTGCATCGCCTTGGAGGCGCGCAGGGTGTCGCGCCGGTGGACGATGGTCACGGACTTCGCGAACCGGGAGAGGAAGGTGGCCTCCTCCATGGCGGTGTCGCCGCCGCCGATCACGGCGATGTCCTGGTCCTTGAAGAAGAAGCCGTCACACGTCGCACACCAGGAGACGCCGCGTCCAGAGAGGACGTCCTCCTTGGGCAGCCCCAGCTTGCGGTGCTGCGAGCCGGTGGTGACGATGACAGCCTTCGCCCGGTGCACGGTGCCTGCGGTGTCCGTGACCGTCTTGACCTCACCGCTGAGATCGACTGCGACGATGTCGTCCGGGATCAGCTCCGCACCGAAGCGCTCGGCCTGGGCCCGCATGTTGTCCATGAGCTCGGGGCCCATGACACCGTCCTGGAAGCCGGGGAAGTTCTCCACCTCAGTCGTGTTCATGAGGGCACCACCGGCGGTGACGGCGCCCTCGAACACCAGCGGCTTGAGCGACGCGCGCGCTGTATAGAGCGCCGCCGTATAGCCGGCGGGCCCGGAGCCGATGATGATCACGTTACGAACGTCGCTCACGGCTTGATTCCTCGTCTCTGGGGACTGCTACGTACGACCGGGGGAGCCTCTCTCAGAACCCTCACCCCACCCAACGGATCCTAAGGGGCGCGCATTCCCACTGTGCCCGGGCACACGGAGACGAGTCATCGCACGGGGAGTCAACGGTCGGCGGGGAATGGGCGACGATGGTCCGTGACGTGGCTGTGCGCGCTCAGTCCAGCGGGTAGGAGCGCTCCAGTAGGACCTTGCCGGCGGTGATCGACGGCTTGTCCACACAGGCGGAGTCGACGACGTACGCCGTGACCTGTGTCGGGTCGGTGGCGGCGTGAAGCACCACGAGATATGCCTCCGTGCCCTTGTAGGAGCCCTCCTTGGACGCGAGCGGAGTCGCGTCGCGGCCGATCCCCTGCGTGATGCAGACGGGGACGGAGTCCGTGGGGAGGTTGAGGATGCTCGGGCTCTCCTGGGACCCGGTGCCTTGTGGCTTGGCGCTGCGAGGGCCGCCGTCCTTCTTCTCCGCCTTTGCCAGCAGATCCTCGACCTGGACCTCCAGCTCCTTCCCGGCGAAGGTGGTGGCCGAGTCGGTCTGCTTCGGAGATGCCGCAGGATCGTTGTCCGAGCTGTCGCCCCCGAGTGACTGGAGGAGCACACCACCGAGCCCCAGCGCCGCGGCGGTGAACATGGCGCCCAGGACGACGGTCCTACGACGCCGACGACGGGGGCGGCTCACACGGCCCGGACCGGTGGCTCCGCGGGAATGCCCTGCGGGGCGGTCCGCCGCGGTCGATGTTTCACGTGAAACATGACCGCTTTCCTCGCCCTCTGCGCCCGTGCTCTCGCGTTCGTCGCCGGACCGTGAGGGTGAGGCGCCCGCGGACGACACGGCGTCTGCGCCGGCGGTGGGGGCCGTGGCATCGAGCAGGGCCTCGGCAGCGAGAGCGGCGTCGATGCGTCCCACGACGTCATCGGGCATGCGGAGCGGGCCGGGCAGCGTCCCGAGCATGCCGCGGATCTCTGTCAGCGAGTCGTGGACGTCGGCGCAGAGCGTGCAGTCGTCCAGGTGGCGTCGTACGGCTGCCGACCGGGACGCGGGGAGCAGACCTTCGGTGAGGTCGGAGATCTCCGTGACGTCCGGGTGCCCGGCCGTGTCTGTCGTGGATGTCACGCTCGCCCACCTCCGCCCTTCACAGCAGCTGAATCGCTTGGTCCGTCATGTGGTTCCGCTGCGGGTGGGACGGATGTCCCCTGCGTACGGTTCCTTCCCTCGCTCGACTTCTTGCCCGCTCTGTCGCTCCCGCCGTCCGTGCGCAGATGCTTGAGCAGGGGGAGGAGTCTGGCTCTGCCACGCGCACAACGGCTCTTGACCGTGCCGGTCGGCACGTCGAGCAGACTGGCGGCCTCTGCCACGGGATAACCCTGCATGTCCACGAGGACGAGTGCGGCCCGCTGGTCGACAGGCAGGGTGCCCAGCGCCTCCAGCAGCTCACGGTGCAGATCGTTGCGCTCGGCGGGGGCGGAGGCGGACTCGTGCGGCTCCAGGAGCTGCTCGAGGCGTTCGGTGTCGTCCACCGGAGAGGTCTTCCTGGAGGCCGCCTTGCGCGCTCGGTCCAGGCAGGCGTTCACCGTGATGCGGTGCAGCCAGGTCGTGACGGCCGACTGGCCGCGGAAGGTGTGGGCGGCCCGGTAGGCCGAGACGAGAGCGTCCTGGACGGCGTCAGCGGCTTCCTCGCGGTCGCCCAGTGTCCGCAGCGCCACCGCCCAGAGCCGGTCACGGTGGCGCCGCACGAGCTCACCGAAGGCATCGGGGTCACCGTCGACATGACGGGCGAGGAGGTCCTGATCGGTCGCCTCGCTGTAGGCGCTCTCCGCCATCGAACCCCCTCCCCCTCGGTGACTCTTCAGGCGGTCTCAGCCGGTGAACTTCACGTCGGTGATGCCCTGCTTGTAACCGGCGCCGCTGAACTGGTCGCCGGACGCCCTGGGCACCTCGGTGATCCAGACCAGAACGTACCGGGTCTTGACCGTCTTCTTGGCGGAGATCTTCAAGTCCGTGGACGTGGTCGTGCCCGACGCGATCTTCGTCATCGAACTGAGGGGGGCGGCAGACGACAGCGAGTCGGCCGCGTACAGCGAGGCCGTCGTGTGGTCGCCCGCGTAGTACAGCCCTATCGAGGCCGTCGACACCTCCTGTTCGGAGCCGAGGTCGTAGACGATCCCCACACCTGCCTTGAAGGGCGCCAGCGTGGGACCACCCCGGTAGGAGTACGTCCTCCAGTACGTGGAGCTGTCCTTGTCGTACGTCAGATCCGCGTCGTTGGCGTGCTGGGGCTTGCCGTCCGGGTAGTACTCCGCGGCGTCCTGGATCGTCAGCGGCTTCAAGGGCCTGGCCTCGATGCCGCTTTTGTCGTTCTCGTCCGTCGTCCGGGTGTTGCCCGTCCCGTCGGACTTCTCGTGATCCATGAGCGCGTCCGCGAGCTGCCAGCTGCCGAGGCCCAGTGCGGCGATCAGCAGCGCGGACACCGCCCACTTGAGGGCTTTGCCGGTGCGGGTCTGCAGCGGAGGCAGCGGCGCCGACAGTGACTGGGTGGAGCCCGGGTGCGGGGCGGGGCGGCCGTAGCTGCCCTGTTGGTACGTCGTGTGCTGGTACTCCGGCGGCGCCGTGAAGGTGGGCTCGGGCGGCCGGATGCGCGGCATCTCGCCGATGGCCTTCACCAGTTCCTCCGGCGTGGTGCACGGAGGTTCCTGGCGGGACGCGGTCGCGCCCTCGTTGGAGAGCGCGCGCATCGCGAGTTCCGACAGGCCGCGGTGCACGCCGGCCCGTACCTGGTCGGGCGCGATGAGGCCGACGTCCTTGGGCAGGCCGGAGAGGCCGTACGCGTCGTCCTCGTACGGCCAGCGCTGGGTGAGCGAGGCGTACAGGAGCGCGCCGATCGCTTCCGTGTCCGTGCGCTGCGGGGTGTCCGAGGAGATGCCTCGCAGGGCGGCGTTCACGGCGAGGCCCCGGATGCGCCACTGTCCGGACGAGGTGCGCAGCACGGCGCCCGGGGTCAGCTTCAGATGAGCCAGCCCTTCGCGGTGTGCGGCGGCCATCGCCTGGGAGACCTGGCTGACCATCTGGTACGCCTCGTGCACCTCCAGCGGTCCGGCAGCCAGGAGCGTCGTCAACTCCGTGGCGTCCGGCAGCCATTCGTGCACCACATAGACGAGGTCGTTCTCCTCGACCGCGTCCAGGACCTGGACGAACCGGGGATCGCCCAGCAGGGCGGACG
Organism: Streptomyces sp. NPDC002701; assembly: GCF_042889045.1. Lineage (NCBI taxonomy): Bacteria > Bacillati > Actinomycetota > Actinomycetes > Kitasatosporales > Streptomycetaceae > Streptomyces > Streptomyces sp. NPDC002701. Next base: position 210,300 of record NZ_JBIAQL010000005.1, on the reverse strand, counting down.
AACGGGCCGCCGCCAGGACGGAGCGCGCTCGTGGATGGTCGGCGGGCAACAGGTGCACACCGACGGCGCGGCGGAGCTTCTCGTCCACCGCACGCCAACTGCTGAATCCGTCCAGACGGGTGACACACTCCTCCAGGCGGTAGCGTCTGGCGAGTTTGTGCCCACTGTGCAACTCAGGGGGTGACGTCCTGCCGGGGCTCTCGTTCCCCCCGCTCCCCTGCGCCTCTGCACTCTCCGAGCTGTCCGTGTCCCGCTCCCGGTTCTGGGCCACCCCGTCGGCCGTGGACTGGTCCGCCTTCGCGGTCAGCGGCTCATCGCCGCTGCTGTCCGCCACGTCGACGGCAGCCGTGCTCCGTTCCGCCACCGTCGCTCCTGCCTCCCCATCCGTTGCACGTCGTCCGACGCCCAAGCCAATTGTGCCCACAGTCCGTCCCTCTGCACGACACGCGGTCGCGAACGATGGTTGTGCGCCTACCCCGCTCTCAACGCCCAAGGCGCCCGCGGACCATGCCGACCATGCCGTTCAGTTCCTCGATGCGCATCCGCCGCGCCGCGACGAAGAAGACGCCGAGCAGTACGACGCCACCGCCGAGCAGGGCCGCGAACGAGCCGCCGACACCCTGTCCCAGCGTCTTGCTGATTCCGTAGCAGGCCGCGCCGCTGAGCAGCGCGGCCGGTACCGCCGCGATCGCGAGCCGCGCGTAGGTGCGCAGGACGCGGCCGCCGTCCAGGTCGCCGCCCAGCCGTCTGCTCAGCCGGCTCCAGGCGACTCCGACACCGATCGCGTAGGCGAGACCGTACGAGGCGGCCATGCCCGCGACCGCCCAGCGCGCGGGAAGCAGGAAGAAACAGAGCGCGGAGGCACTGGCGTTGACGACCGCCACGATGACCGTGTTGTAGAAGGGGGTGCGGGTGTCCTCGTACGCGTAGAAGGCGCGAAGCACGACGTACTGCACGGAGTACGGGATCAGGCCGAGGCCGAAGGCCATCAGCATGTAGCCCATGTTCGTCGCCTCGCCGGTTCCGGAGGCACCGAACATCAGCGTGCACATCGGGACGCCGAGAGCCACGAAGCCGAAGGAGATCGGCACGATCGCCACGGCCGTGGTGCGCAGGCCCTGGGAGATGTCGTCGCGGACGGCTCCGCTGTCGCCCTCGTGGGCGGAGCGCGCGAGCCGCGGCAGCAGGGCGGCCATCAGCGAGACCGTGATGATGGCCTGTGGAAGGCCCCAGATGAGCTGCGCGTTGGCGTAGGCGGCAAAGCCCGTGCCGTCGACCGGGGAAGCGTCACCGGCCGCGGTGGACAGCTGGGTCACGACGATCGCGCCCGCCTGGTTGGCGAGGACGAAGAGCACCGTCCACTTGGCGAGCATCGCCGCCTTGCCGAGTCCGTGGCCCTTCCAGTCGAAGCGCAGCCGCAGCCGGAAGCCGGTCTCCCGCAGGTACGGGATCATCGCGAGCGCCTGGACGACGAGTCCGAGCAGGACACCGGCGCCGAGCAGCCGTTCGCCCTCCGGCGGGATGGTCGAAACCTTCATCTCGGAGCTGGCCGCGGTGCCGTACACCCAGATGAAGAGGCCGAGCGTCACGATGATGACGATGTTGTTGAGGACCGGGGTCCACATCATCGCGCCGAACTTCCCGCGCGCGTTGAGGATCTGGCCCATCACCACGTGGATGCCCATGAAGAAGATCGTGGGCAGGAAGTAGCGGGCGAAGGTGACGGCGACGTCGTTGGCCGCCGCGTCGTCCGCGACCCGCGTCGACAGCGCCTGGACCAGGAGGGGCGCGGCGAGCACCGCGAGTGCGGTGAGCAGGCCGAGGACCACGACGACGAGGGTCAGCAGCCGGTTGGCGTACGCCTCGCCGCCGTCCTCGTCGTCCTTCATGGCACGCACCAGCTGCGGTACGAAGACGGAGTTGAGGCCGCCGCCGACGGTCAGGATGTAGATCATCGTCGGCAGCTGGTACGCCACCTGGAAGGTGTCGCCGAGCAGACCGACGCCCAGCGCCGCGACGATGAGCGCCGAGCGGATGAAGCCGGTGAGGCGGGACACCATGGTCCCGGCCGCCATCACCGCACTCGACTTCAGCAGCCCGGAGGCGCGGCCGCCGGACTTCTTCGCCGGAGCGGGAGCAGGCGCGGGCGCCGACGGAGCCGCGGCGGCCGGAGCAGGTTCCGCCGCCGGGGGAGGCACGACGGGCGGTCCGGCCGGAGGATGGACACCACCCTGCTGCTGGTCCCGGAAGAGGTGAGCGAACGCGTCCGGCTCGTGGCGCTGCTCGCCGGCCTGGGTCACCAGGTCGTCCACCCCGACGAACTGCGTCGTACGGGGATCGTCCCCGTACGGCAGGTACTGCGTGGGGGCCTCCGGCTCGGGCGCCGGGGTCTGTGCCCACACGCGGGGGTCGGGGGCGTACGGGGACTGGGGCGGCTGGGCGTAGAGCGGCTGCTGCGGCGGGTACGTGCCGGGCGGCGGCGGGGGATGCGCGGCACGGTCGTAGAGGGCCTCGGTGACGGGGTCCTGGGCGGACAGATCCTGCGCCCGGTAGGGATCCTGGGCGTAGGCGTCCTGGAAGTACACCTCGGCCGCAGGCTGCTGAGGCACCTCGCCGGGGTGCGGCGGGCCCTGCGGCGGGTCGTCGGGGTGGCCGGAGCCCCCCGCGCCCTGACCGCGGTCACCGTCGTACGGCGCGTTCATGGTTACCCCACCTCATCGTCCCCGGGCCCACCGGCCACGACATCGCTCAACGGTCCACTCTCTCACCCGTGCCGGACGGGTCGGTGATTTCCCGTGCGGTGTCCGGTGAAGGGTCACTCGGGTGCTCCGGGTCGTAGGCACCCGGCCCGGTGGTGGACGCCTTCTCGCGACCGCCCTCGGTACCGTCGGTGCCGGCACCGACGGCGACGGGGGTCGCGGTGTGCTCCGCTCCGTCGCCCGCGGGGACGTTCTCCGTCTCCTGCGCGGCCCGGCGGGCGGCCTCCCGCTTGCGCTGCGTGTACATCCGGAATCCGGCGAGCACGAGCAGCAGGACACCGCCGGCGATGACCAGCATCACCGTTGCCGTGATCTCGGTGACCCGCACGTCGAAGGTGACCGAGGGCCCGTACGGCCGGCCGTCCTGCGTGTAGAGCTGGGCGATCACCCCGGCCCGGCCGTTGGCGTGGGCGTTGGTGGTGAACTTCACCGACTGGCTGTGCCCGCCGGAGACGGCGACCGGGTGTTCCTGGAAGGCACCGTCACCGATGCTGAGCCGGCTCGGCTGGGTCGACGTCAGCCGCAGGACCAGGTGATCGACGCCCTGGACGAGGTTGTTCTGCACGGTGACCGGGATGGTGGCGCTGCGCCCGGAGAGCTTCGCCTCGGACTTGTCGATCAGTCCGACGCCCTCGGTGAGCCTCTTGAGGTACTGCTCCACGCCGTCGCGGTATGCCGCCGCCTCGACGGTCCGGCCCCGCCAGGAGGTGGACATCGACCGGTCCATGGCCCGGCCGAAGGGCGTGACCACACGGGACTTGTCCGAAAGGATCACCTGGAAGCTGTCGAGCTTCTTCTGCGTGCGCTCGATCTGCACGAAGGCATCCTCCGACAGCTCCCGATCGCGCAGCGAGCCGGGGTACGAGGACGCCGGCGGAACCCGGGTGGTGGCGCCGGAGTCCGGCTCGGTCCTGGTGGCCGCGGACAGATCGGCGGACTGCGACCAGTTCCCGTCCTGCAGCGCTGTCAGTGCCTGCGCCATCGTCTGGGCCTGGCTGGCGGTCGGCATGCGCTGCGGGGCGATCACGACGCTGCGCTGCTTGTCCGGGGCCTGGCGGGTGAGCATGAGGCTCTGGGCGAGGAACCGCTGCACGGCCAGCGTGGAGTTGCCCGCCACCGTCATGTCGCCCTGGAACGCCGTCGACAGACGGGCGTCCGCGACCACCGCGGTGATGCCGCCGCCGATGGGCCGCGCCGCCGAGGGCGTGTACGGGAGAGCACCGGTCTCCTTCAGGCTGTCGCTGCGGGAGAGGACGGTGTCGGCGCCGGCCGAGGTCGCGACCTTGACGATCGACGGGTCGATCGCGCCGTTCACGGGCCAGGCGTATTCCGTGCTGGGGGTGACGTGGAGGATGGACTCCACGGTCGTCCCGGCGACGGTGGTGGCGTCCTTGAGGTGGCTCAGCGATCCGGTCACGGCCGTGCCGCTGTGCGCCAGCGACGCCAGATCCGGGTCGGCGAAGGGGAGGGCGACGACTTCCTCGTCCTCGACCGCCTTCTCCAGTTCGCCGAGCCACTGCTTGGCCACCGCCTGGTGCGTGCCGGCCCTGGTCGTCGTGCTGGAGCCGTTCACCTGGACCCGGTAGCTGCGGGTCATCGCGTCGACGGAGGCCAGCAGGTCCGGGTCGATGACCCAGGTGATGTCGAGGTCCTTGCCGAGGCTGAGGAGCCGCTCCAGGCGACCGCCGGGGGAGAGCTCGGCGGCCAGGACGTCGTCGTCGGCGAAGACGGGCGTCTGCTGCTCGTTCGAACCCGTCTCGGCGGTCATGTGCGAGGTCGAGATCAGCGGCCAGAGGTACGTCGTCCGGCTCTTCGTGTCCGCGTCCTCCGGCTGCCACGGCAGGAAGCTCCGTTCGATGCCGAGGATCTGGTCGTACGGTGCGGTGGCGGTCCGGCCGGTGAGCGTGACACCGAGCTGGTAGACGCCGTCGGAGCCGAGATCCAGCCGGTCGACGGGCACGGAGATGCTGAAGGTCTGTGGGACGCCCGGCGCCAGCCTCGTGAACTTCGCCACGTACTTTCCGCCGACCTCCGTGCCCGCGTAGGGGTTGCTCCTCGGGGCGTCGTCGATCGCCGAGCGGCCGTTCAGCGTCGGGCCCACCCGCAGACCGACGTGCGCGCCGGTGACGGCCTGCTTGCCACGGTTGACGATCCGGCCCGAGACGGTGAGCGTGTCGTCCTCGGAGGGCACGCTGGGGCTGAGGAAGTCGAGGGACACGTCGACCGTGCGGGAACCGGTGACCTCGGCCGCGAGGCCGCGTTCCGAGGCGTACGAGGACCCGGACGTGGGTAGCTGGAATGCACCGGCGAGCAGAGGCACCCCGGCGAGCAGTGCTCCCGTGCGCCGCAGCCACCGGCGGGCAGGTGAGGGACTGGTCCCCTGGAAGTCTGCCGCCTCGGCCACGCGCTCGCCCGTCCCTCGTCGTCGTCAGTGGTCGTCGGAATGTGCGTCCACGCATGGTAACGATGTGCGCCGAGGGTAAGTGCCGCGGTCCGCTCCACAAGATCGGGAGAAGCTTCCGCGCTGCCCCTCTATGTGAGCGTATCTACGGCGGTGTCCCCACACGGAACAGGGGCGGCGCCTGTGCACGTTTAATGAAGGCGCCGCCGGGCGTGGGGGCCACGTACCCTTTTCTGTTGTGTCGAAAGCCAACGAAGACAGTCCCAGTGAGCTGAACCAGGTGCAGAGCCGCGCGGTGAGCGAGCTGCTGCGGGTGTCCCCCGTCGCCGATGAACTCGCCCGTCGTTTCCAGGAGGCCGGGTTCTCTCTCGCCCTCGTCGGCGGCTCGGTACGGGACGCCCTTCTCGGCCGGCTCGGTAACGACCTGGACTTCACGACGGACGCCCGTCCCGAGGACGTACTGAGGATCATGCGGCCGTGGGCGGACGCCCTGTGGGAGGTCGGGATCGCCTTCGGCACGGTCGGAGCGCAGAAGGAGGCCCGCGTCGGGGACGTCGACCAGAGCTTCCAGATCGAGGTGACGACGTACCGCTCGGAGGCGTACGACCGGACCTCGCGCAAGCCCGAGGTGTCCTACGGCGACCGCATCGAGGACGACCTGGTGCGCCGTGACTTCACGGTGAACGCGATGGCCGTGGCGCTCCCCGAGAAGGAGTTCATCGACCCGCACGGCGGACTCGACGACCTCGCCGCCCGAGTGCTGCGGACGCCCGGCACTCCCGAGTCGTCCTTCTCCGACGACCCGCTGCGGATGATGCGTGCCGCGCGCTTCGGGGCGCAGCTCGACTTCGAGGTGGCGCCGGGCGTCGTCGCGGCGATGAAGGCGATGGCCGACCGGATCGAGATCGTCTCGGCCGAGCGGGTGCGCGACGAGCTCAACAAACTGATCCTCTCCGCGCACCCGCGCAAGGGTCTGACACTGCTCGTCGACACCGGGCTCGCCGAGCGCGTGCTGCCCGAGCTGCCGGCCCTGCGGCTGGAGCGGGACGAGCACCACCGGCACAAGGATGTCTACGACCACACGCTGATCGTCCTGGAGCAGGCGATGGCGCTGGAGGAGGACGGTCCGGATCTCGTCCTGCGCCTGGCAGCGCTGCTGCACGACATCGGCAAGCCGCGGACACGTCGCTTCGAGGAGGACGGGCGCGTCTCCTTCCACCACCACGAGGTGGTGGGAGCCAAGATGACGAAGAAGCGGATGACCGCGCTCAAGTACTCCAACGAGCTGGTGAAGGACGTCTCGCGCCTGGTCGAGCTGCATCTGCGCTTCCACGGCTACGGCACGGGCGAGTGGACGGACTCGGCGGTCCGCCGCTATGTCCGTGACGCGGGCCCGCTCCTCGACCGTCTCCACAAGCTGACCCGCTCCGACTGCACGACACGGAACAAGCGCAAGGCCACCGCTCTCTCCCGCGCCTACGACGGCCTGGAGGAGCGTGTCGCCCAGCTTCAGGAACAGGAGGAGCTGGACGCGATCCGGCCCGACCTCGACGGCAACCAGATCATGGAGGTCCTGGGCATCGGACCGGGGCCGGCCATCGGCCAGGCTTACAAGTTCCTGCTGGAGCTCCGTCTGGAGGAGGGACCGATGGAGTACGACACGGCCGTGGCGGCGCTCAAGGAGTGGTGGGCGGAGCAGAACTGAGAATGCGGCCGGTCATGTTTCACGTGAAACATGACCGGCTACAGGAGCGGGATACGCCGAGGGCCGTTGTTTCACGTGAAACAACGGCCCTCGGCGTATGCGCGAGCTCCTACTTGGAGGAGTACTCCGACAGGCAGAGGGTGAAGTCGCTGCCGCCACCCGTCTCCGTGTACTCGGCGTACTTGGTGCGGTCGCAGCCCGAGTCGTTGCTCTTCTTCTGCTCGACCTTGTACGCGGCCTTGGAGTTGCCGCAGTCCACGACCTCGAGCTCCGGGTCGGTGGTGCTGTTCGGGTTGCCGATGCTCATGCAGTCGCCGACCTTGGCGCTCTGCGCGTCGTCACGGCTTGCCAGCCAGCCACCGACGGCGACTATGAGCACGACGACGGGGATCGCGAACCGCAGGTACTTCTTGAGGTTGCGCTTCGGCGGCTCGGGCGGGACCGGGGCGTACGGAGCGTTCGGCTGCTGCGGGTAGCCCTGAGGAGGCTGCTGTCCGTAGGGGTTCCCCTGGAGCGGCTGACCCTGGGGCTGGCCCTGGGGCGGCTGGCCCTGAGCGAACGGATTCTGGCCCTGGGGCGGCGGAGTGGTCACTTTGGGGGTCCCCCTCGAACGTAGGAGCGCGTGGCGCGAAATAAGACCCACGTAAGCTACCGGGCTCCACTGACAACTCCGTAACCCGGAGGGTCTCTGTGGCATTGATGTGACACTTACTGAAGCTTAAATCTGGCCATAGTGGCAGCAACTGCCCCGTAGATAACGGCCACCGTGACCACGAGCGCCACGGAACGGCCGTCCGGAGGCAGCATCAGGGCGGCCACCGCCGCCGCACCGACGAAGGCGACGTTGAACAGCACGTCGTAGACGGCGAAGATTCGGCCACGGAAGCCGTCGTCCACGGACGACTGGACCACGGTGTCCGTGGCGATCTTCGCGCCCTGTGTGGTGAGGCCGAGGACGAAGGCCGCGATCAGCATGGGGACCTCGGCGAACGAGAGACCCAGGGCCGGTTCCAGCACAGCGGCGGACGCGGCGCAGGCGATGATCCAACCCCCAGGACCCAGCCGGCTCGCGCCGGCCGGGGTCAGGACCGCGGCGACGAAGAAGCCCGCCCCGGAGATGCCCACGGCCAGACCAAGAAGGGCGAGCCCGTCGTCGTCGGGGCCGGACGACCAGGCGTACCGGCAGAGCATCAGCACCATGACCGTCAGCGCGCCGTAGCAGAACCGCATCAGGGTCATCGCGGCCAGCGCCCAGGCGGCCTCCCGGCGTGCGGGCTGCGCCAGATGGCGGACGCCGGCCGCCAGGCCGCGTGCGGTCCCGGCCAGTGCCGTGCTCAGTCGTGGCTGCACCTGCTGCCGGTCGGGACCCAGCAGGTCCGGGGCCAGCCGCAGGGAGGCGAACGCGGAGCACACGTACAGGGCCGCTCCCACAAGGACGACCGCCGCGTCGGAGTCGGAGCCGACGAGGCGTACGACGAAGGCGAGGCCGCCGCCGAGGGTCGCGGCGAGCGTGCCGGCCGTGGGTGACAGGGAGTTCGCCATCACCAGGCGCTCGGAGTCGACGACCCGGGGCAGGGCGGCCGACAGCCCCGCCAGCACGAACCGGTTGACGGCGGTCACACACAGAGCGGACGCGTAGAAGAGCTGGTCAGGGACGCCGCTCAGCATCAGGACGGCCGTCAGGCACGCGAGGAGCGCCCGCAGCAGGTTGCCGTACAGGAAGACCTGGCGGCGTCTCCAGCGGTCGAGGAGGACGCCCGCGAAAGGACCGACGAGCGAGTACGGGAGAAGCAGGACCGCCATGGCGGAGGCGATCGCGGCCGCCGATGTCTGCTTCTCCGGCGAGAAGACGACATAGGTGGCCAGCGCGATCTGGTAGACCCCGTCGGCGCCCTGGGACAGCAGCCGGACGGCGAGCAGCCGCCGGAAGTTCTGGAAGCGCAGGAGTACGCGCAGGTCACCCACGACAGCCATGGGTCACAGCCTGGCACAGGGAGAGGGCCCCCGGAGCAGTGCCCCTGGGACCCTCGTCCGCCGTGCGCGGGACGGGTCCTAGCGCTCGACCTCGCCCTTGATGAACTTCTCGACGTTGGCGTACGCCTCGTCGTCGAAGTACTGGACCGGCGGGGACTTCATGAAGTAGCTCGACGCGGAGAGGATCGGACCGCCGATGCCGCGGTCCTTGGCGATCTTCGCGGCACGCAGGGCGTCGATGATGACACCCGCGGAGTTCGGGGAGTCCCAGACCTCCAGCTTGTACTCCAGGTTCAGCGGGACGTCACCGAAGGCACGGCCCTCGAGGCGGACGTACGCCCACTTGCGGTCGTCGAGCCAGGCCACGTAGTCCGAGGGACCGATGTGGACGTTCTTCGCGCCCATGTCACGGTCGGGGATCTGCGAGGTGACGGCCTGCGTCTTCGAGATCTTCTTGGACTCGAGGCGGTCGCGCTCCAGCATGTTCTTGAAGTCCATGTTGCCGCCGACGTTGAGCTGCATGGTGCGCTCGAGACGGACACCGCGGTCCTCGAACAGCTTCGCCATCACGCGGTGCGTGATGGTGGCGCCGACCTGCGACTTGATGTCGTCGCCGACGATCGGGACGCCCGCCTCGGTGAACTTGTCCGCCCACTCCTTGGTGCCGGCGATGAAGACCGGCAGAGCGTTGACGAAGGCGACCTTGGCGTCGATGGCGCACTGGGCGTAGAACTTCGCCGCGTCCTCGGATCCGACGGGCAGGTAGCAGACGAGGACGTCGACCTGCTGGTCCTTGAGGACCTTGACGACGTCGACCGGGGCCTCGTCGGACTCCTCGATGGTCTCGCGGTAGTACTTGCCGAGCCCGTCATGGGTATGGCCGCGCTGGACCGTGACGCCCTTGTTCGGGACGTCGCAGATCTTGATGGTGTTGTTCTCGCTGGCGCCGATGGCGTCCGAGAGGTCGAGGCCGACCTTCTTCGCGTCGACGTCGAAGGCGGCGACGAACTCGACGTCGCCCACGTGGTACTCGCCGAACTGGACATGCATCAGGCCCGGCACCTTGGACGCCGGATCGGCGTCCTTGTAGTACTCGACGCCCTGAACCAGCGAGGCGGCGCAGTTGCCCACGCCGACGATGGCTACGCGAACCGAACCCATTCCGGTTGCTCCCTGTGTGTACTCGGTGAAGCCCTGAGCGGACTTCACGTGGCAGTGTCGTCGGACGGATCCGGCCCGGGGGTGTCCCCGGGCCGGGGCAGGCCGCCCGACTCCCCAGATGTGTTGTCCTGCTGAGCGGAGCCGTCGGGGTCGGGACGCCGCTGGTCCCGCCCCGCCCGCTCGCTCTCGATGAGCTCGTTCAGCCAGCGCACTTCGCGCTCCACGGACTCCATTCCGTGGCGCTGGAGCTCAAGCGTGTAGTCGTCGAGGCGCTCCCGGGTGCGCGCCAGTGAGGCGCGCATCTTCTCCAGTCGCTCCTCGAGCCGGCTGCGGCGGCCTTCGAGGACCCGCATCCGTACATCCCGTGACGTCTGGCCGAAGAACGCGAAACGAGCGGCGAAATGCTCGTCCTCGTACGCGTCGGGGCCCGTCTGCGAGAGCAGGTCCTCGAAATGCTCCTTGCCCTCCGCCGTCAACCTGTAGACGATCTTGGCGCGGCGCCCTGACAGGGGCGTCGCGAGTGCGTCCTCGGGGGTGTTCCCCGGCTCCTCGATCAACCAGCCGTTGGTGACCAGCGTCTTGAGGCAGGGGTAGAGCGTCCCGTAGCTGAACGCACGGAACACACCCAGTGACGTATTGAGGCGTTTGCGCAGCTCATAGCCGTGCATCGGGGACTCGCGGAGAAGGCCGAGGACGGCGAACTCGAGGATTCCGGAACGCCGGCTCATCGTCGCCTCCTCTCTGCCGCGGTCCTGCCGTGACGGTCTTTATGCCGTGCTGATGTATCGACTCGATACATCAGCACGATAGATCGCTCCGCTGCCTGCGACAAGAGGGGGCACGGTGAACGGCGTCACATCACTGATTCGTAGGAGGCAAGTTGCCTGGTTTGGGGTGAACTTCGGCGCTAGGCGGGTTTTGACGGTGCGTAGTCTGTGCGCCATGCAAACCACCGGGAACCGAGTGACGCCCGGGGACGTCCCTGTCCTCGGTGCGGTACGGATGAATGTAAAAACGACCGCATCCGTACTTCGGGGGGACCGGAAACCAGCCGCCGTTTCCAGGCGCGCTCAGGTGCGCCTGCCCGAGGAGTAATCGTTCGATGAGCGAGCACCGTCGCAAACCGCCGCAGCCGCAGGGCGGCGGACGTGCCGCGGCCCGACGCGGCCAGACCGGCTCGTCCTCCGGTCGCCGTGCGGCACCGCGGGGCGCAACCGAGTCTCCTTCCGATTCCTACGACTCGGGGGGTGAGGAACGCCCGTTCGGCAGCCGCGCGGAGGCCCGGCGGGCGTCACAGAGAGGCAGCAGCGGCGGAGGCCGGCGCAGAGCGGCCGACGGCGCCGGTCAGGGCGGCCACGGGGGCGGTGGGCGGCGCGGTGGTCCCGGCGGGCCGACCGGTCCCGGCCGGGGCCGCGGGCGCGGCGCCGTGCCACCGAAGAAGCGGCTCGTGGACTACCCGCGCGCGGGCAGGTACGGGCCGGCGCGCTGGGTGCCGTCCTGGAAGCTCGTGACGGGACTGTTCGTCGGCTTCTTCGGCGGCATGATGGCGATCGCCGGAGTCGCGTACGCGCTGGTGGGCATCCCGGACGTCGCCAAGACGGCCGAGGCGCAGAACAACGTCTACTACTGGGCCGACGGTACGCAGATGGTCGCCACCGGTGGTGAGACGAACCGCCAGATCATCGACTACGCCCGGATCCCCAAGGAGATGCGCTACGCCGTCATCTCGGCCGAGAACAAGACGTTCGAGAACGACCGGGGCGTCGACCCCATGGGCATCGGCCGGGCCCTGTTCAACATGGCCAAGGGCGGCGAGACCCAGGGCGGCTCCACGATCACCCAGCAGTACGTGAAGAACGCGATGCTGGAGGACCAGTCGCAGACGATCTCCCGGAAGTTCAAGGAGCTCTTCGTCTCGATCAAGGTCGGCGCCGAGGTCGACAAGGACGACATCATGGCCGGCTACCTGAACTCGGCCTACTACGGCCGCGGTGCCTACGGGATCCAGGCGGCCGCGCGGACGTACTTCGACAAGGACGCCGAGGACCTCAACCCGAGCCAGTGCGCCTTCCTGGCGGCGGTCCTCAAGGGCGCCACGTACTACGACCCGGCAGGCGCCGAGTCGATCGACCCGGCCGCCACGCCCGCCGCCAACCGCGAGCGCGCGGAGACCCGGTGGCGCTGGATCCTCGGCGAGATGGTCAAGGACGGGCACCTGGCGAAGTCGGAGCAGGCCAAGTACCCCGACTTCCCCACACTGCAGAGCCCGCGGTCCAACGCCCAGCTGGGCGGCCAGATCGGTTACCTCGTCGACCTCGCCAAGGCGTACATCGTCAACAACAGCGAGAAGACCGGGATCACCGAGAAGCAGCTCCGTGAGGGCGGCTACGAGATCCACACCACCTTCGACAAGAAGAAGGTGAAGCAGCTCGAGACCGCGGTGAAGAAGGTCCAGAAGGAGAACATCAAGCCGAAGGTCCGCCCGAGGACGGACGAGCACGTCCAGTTCGGCGGGGCCTCGGTGGACCCGAAGACCGGCGCCATCAAGGCCATCTACGGCGGTGAGGACGCGACCAAGCACTTCACCAACAACGCCGACCAGACCGGTGCCCAGGTCGGGTCGACCTTCAAGCCGTTCGTCCTCGCGGCCGCCATGAAGTGGGGCATCCTCGACCCCGACCTCGGGCGCACCCAGGCCCAGGACGAGAGGATCAAGGTCTCCCCCAAAAGCCTCTACAGCGGCAAGAACAAGCTGAAGATCGAGGACTACGACGGGACGGTCTGGAAGGACAAGGACGAGAAGGAATGGCTGCAGCGGAACGACGGTGACGAGTCGTACAACCCGCCCACCTTCCAGATCGACCTCCGTGAGGCGATGAGGGTCTCCTCCAACTCCGCGTACGTCCAGCTGGGCATGGACGTGGGCCTGGAGAAGGTCAGGGAGTCCGCCCTGGACGCGGGCATCAAGGAGAGCAGCCTGGCCAGCGCCAGCTTCCCGTCCTTCTCCATCGGTACCTCGGACCCCAGTGCGATCCGGATGGCCGGCGCGTACGCCACCTTCGCGGCGAGCGGCAAGCAGAACGAGCCGTACTCGGTCGACGAGATCACCGACAAGGACGGCACGGTCTTCCAGCACGAGAACGCGGCCAGGTCGAAGCAGGCGTTCACCGCCAAGGTCGCGGACAACGTCACGGACGTCCTCAAGACCGTCGTGGACGAGGGCACCGGTACCGCGGCGAAGCTGGACAACCGGCCGGTGGCGGGCAAGACCGGTACGACCGACGGCAACAAGTCCGCCTGGTTCGTGGGGTACACCCCGCAGCTCTCGACCGCGATCTCCATGTACCGCCTGGACGACGACGAGTCCAACAAGAAGCGCGAGTTCCTCGAGATGTACGGGACCGGTGGCCAGGACGAGATCCACGGCGCCTCGTTCCCGGCCGAGATCTGGCACGACTACATGGAGCAGGCGCTCAAGGGCGCGAAGGTCGAGCAGTTCCCGACGCCCGAACCCATCGGCGAGGTCGTCAACGACGTCCCGACCCCGACCCCGACCCCGACGCCCGTCGAGACGGAGGAGGAGAGCGAATCGCCGAGTCCCACACCGACGAAGACCGAGACGTCTCCCTCCCCCTCCCCGAGTGAGACCTGCGGCAACTTCGACTTCGAGTGCCAGGACACCGGCGGGACCAACAACGGCGGGACCGACGCCGGCGGTACCGACGGAGGTGTGAGCCCCTCACCCACGGAATCCGACGAGGAGGAAGAGGGCAACAGCAGAGGCGGCGGCAACGGCAACGGTGCCCTCTTCCAGGGGGCCGAGGGCTAGCCGGCCGAGCTGTTTTCCGGGCGCGAGGTGGCCGCCGACTCCGGTCGGCGGCCCTTTGCGTGTCCGGGCACCGTTCCGCTGGCCGCCCGACGGGCCCGAACCCGCCCGCCCCGGCGGATCCCCCGACACGTACGGCAGGATGTGCGGCATGCCCAGTGCAGAGACGACGCGCGCGAGCGTGCACGAGCCAGATCTGGTGCGGCCGACCAAGGAGGACCCGGTCGCCGCGGCCGGCAGTGAACTGTTCGGAGGCCCGCTCGGACGGCGCGCGCTGACGGGGACGTCCTGGTGGACTCCGGTGCGCATCGTCGCGCTCGTCGCGATCGGCATGTTCGCCCTCGGCATGGTGCAGAAGCTGCCGTGCTACGACGGTGCCTGGTTCTTCGGGGCCAGTTCCCAGTACACGCACGCGTGCTACTCGGACATCCCGCACCTCTACCAGGGGCGTGGCTTCGCCGACGGGCTCGTGCCGTACTTCGACAAGCTCGAAGGCGACATGGAGTACCTCGAGTACCCGGTGCTGACCGGCGTGTTCATGGAGGTCGCCGCCTGGCTCACGCCGGGCAGCGGCAGCATCCAGGACCAGGAGCAGGTCTACTGGATGGTCAACGCCGGGATGCTGATGGCCTGCGCGGCCGTCATCGCCGTCTGTGTGAGCCGTACCCACCGACGGCGGCCCTGGGACGCTCTGCTGGTCGCTCTGGCGCCCGCCTACGCGCTGACCGCCACCATCAACTGGGACCTCCTGGCGGTCGCTCTGACGGCCGCCGCGATGCTGATGTGGTCCCGGAGCCGTCCCCTCGCCTTCGGGGTCCTCCTGGGGCTCGCCACGGCCGCCAAGCTGTATCCCGTGCTGCTGCTGGGACCGCTGCTCGTGCTGTGCTGGCGGGCGGGCAGATGGCGTGAGTTCGGCACGGCCCTGCTCGGCGCGGCCGGCTCCTGGCTCGTCGTGAACCTTCCGGTGATGCTGCTGGCGCCCGAGGGGTGGTCGAAGTTCTACACGTTCAGCCAGGAACGCGGCGTCGACTTCGGCTCCTTCTGGCTGATCCTCTCCCAGCGCATGGAGACGCCGCTCGTCACGGACACCGTCAACACACTGGCCACGGTGCTGATGCTGGTCTCCTGCGTGGGCGTCGCGGCGCTTGCGCTGACCGCTCCGCGCCGGCCCCGCTTCGCCCAGCTGGCGTTCCTGATCGTCGCGGCCTTCATCCTCACCAACAAGGTCTATTCGCCGCAGTACGTACTGTGGCTGGTTCCCCTCGCCGTCCTGGCCCGCCCGAAGTGGCGGGACTTCCTGATCTGGCAGGCGTGCGAGGTCGCGTACTTCCTCGGGATCTGGATGTACCTCGCGTACACGACCAGCGGGGACGCCCACAAGGGGCTCCCCCAGGAGGGGTACCAGCTGGCCATCGCCGTCCACCTGCTGGGGACGCTGTACATCTGCGCCGTGATCGTGCGCGACATCTTCATGCCGGAACGGGACGTGGTGCGCCGTTCCGGTGACGACGACCCGTCGGGCGGCGTGCTGGACGGCGCGGAGGACGTCTTCGTCCTGGGCGCCGCCGCGCGTCCGCCGCGGCACGCGGCGCACTTCGAGGGCCCTTACGTGGAGTGGGGCAGCGGCGGCGAAAACGGGAGGAAATCCTAGTTCGCTCTGAGCGAACAGGGCGCGGGCGCTGCACGCGAAAGGCCGTACACGGTTTCCGTGTACGGCCTTTCGTCTGTGTACGGGCTCTCGGCCGTGGGGCTCCCTGGGACCCTGTGCCCCTGGTGGCTCTGTACGGGCTCCTCAAGGGCCTGTACGGGCCCTCCACGGGCTGTTTGCGGGGCGCCGCGCGGTCAGCGCTCGACGACGCGGTCGAACTGCGTGGTGGTGTGCCGCAGATGGGCCACCAACTCCTCGCCGACCTTCGGCTCGGGAGCGTCCGAGGGCACGAAGAGGATCGAGACCTGCATGTGCGGGGGCTCCGCGAACCAGCGCTGCTTGCCGCCCCAGACGAACGGCGAGAGGTTCCGGTTGACGGTGGCGAGGCCGGCCCGGGCGACGCCCTTGGCGCGTGGCATGACGCCGTGCAGGGCCTTGGGGGCTTCCAGACCCACCCCGTGCGACGTACCGCCCGCCACGACGACCAGCCAGCCGTCCGAGGCGACCTTCTGCTGCCGGTAGCCGAAACGGTCGCCCTTGGCGACGGCGGAGACGTCCAGGACGGCGCCGCGGTACTCGGTCGCGTCATGGTCCCCCAGCCACAGCCGCGTGCCGATACGGGCCCGGAACCGGGTCTGCGGGAACTGCTGCTGCAGCCGGGCGAGCTCGTCCGCCTTGAGGTGGCTGACGAACATCGTGTGCAGCGGAAGCCGTGCCGCGCGCAGCCGGTCCATCCAGCCGATGACCTCCTCGACGGCGTCCGAGCCGTCGGTACGGTCCAGGGGCAGGTGGATCGCGAAGCCCTCCAGCCGCACGTTCTCGATGGCGGCGTGCAGCTGCGGCAGGTCACGCTCGCTCACCCCGTGCCGCTTCATGGAGGACATGACCTCGATGACGACGCGGGCGCCCACCAGGCCGTAGACACCGTCCACGGAGGAGACGGAACGGATGACGCGGTCGGGCAGCGGTACGGGCTCCTCGCCCCGTCTGAAGGGCGTCAGCACCAGCAGGTCGCCGCCGAACCAGTCCTTGATACGCGCCGCCTCGTAGGTCGTGCCGACGGCCAGCACGTCCGAGCCCAGGCGGGTGGCCTCGTCGGCCAGCCGCTCGTGGCCGAAGCCGTAGCCGTTCCCCTTGCAGACGGGCACGAGCCCCGGGAACTGCTCGACCACGTGCTTGTGGTGCGCCCGCCAGCGTGCGGTGTCGACGTAGAGCGTGAGCGCCATGGCCGGACCTGGAACCTTTCTCGTGGCAGCGGTGTATCAGAGGTGTGAGGACGAATTGTGGTGCGTCAGCGGCGCGACATGTAGATGTCGAGCGCCTTGTGAAGCAGTTTGTTGAGCGGGAAGTCCCACTCCCCGAGGTATTCGGCGGCCTGCCCACCGGTACCCACCTTGAACTGGATCAGGCCGAAGAGGTGATCGGTCTCGTCCAGCGAGTCGGAGATGCCGCGCAGGTCGTAGACGGTCGCGCCGAGCGCGTAGGCGTCGCGCAGCATCCGCCACTGCATCGCGTTCGAGGGCCGGACCTCCCGCCCGATGTTGTCGGAGGCGCCGTAGGAGTACCAGACGTGCCCACCGACGACCAGCATCGTCGCGGCGGACAGGTTCACGCCCTCGTGCCGCGCGAAGTACAGCCGCATGCGGTTGGGGTCCTCGGTGTTGAGAGCCGTCCACATGCGCTGGAAGTACGCGAGCGGCCGTGGCCGGAAGTGATCGCGCAGAGCCGTGATCTCGTAGAGCCGCTGCCACTCCTCCAGGTCCTGGTAGCCGCCCTGGACCACCTCGACGCCGGCCTTCTCGGCCTTCTTGATGTTGCGCCGCCAGAGCTGGTTGAAGCCCTTGTGGACGTCCTCGAGGGACCGGTTGGCCAGCGGCACCTGATAGACGTAACGGGGCTGTACGTCGCCGAAGCCCGCCCCGCCGTCCTCGCCCTGCTGCCAGCCCATGCGCCGCAGCTTGTCGGCCACCTCGAAGGCGCGCGGCTCGATGAAGTCGGCCTCGATGTCGCGCAGGCGCTTCACGTCCGGGTCCTGGATGCCCCGCTTGATCGACGTGGCCTCCCAGCGCCGGATGATCACCGGCGGGCCCATCTTCACGGAGAAGGCGCCCTGCTGCTTGAGGTGCGCGAGCATCGGATCCAGCCACTCGGTCAGATTCGGCGCGAACCAGTTGATCACCGGGCCCTCGGGCAGATAGGCGAGGTAGCGCTTGATCTTGGGCAGCTGGCGGTACAGGACGAGACCCGCCCCGACCATCTCGCCGGACCTGTCGTCGAACCATCCGAGGCTCTCGGAGCGCCACTCCGCCTTGACATCTGCCCAGGCCGGGACCTGCATGTGGCTGGCCGCGGGCAGGCTCTGGATGTACGCCAGATGCTGCTCTCGGCTGATGGTCCTCAGGGTCAGGCTCATTCGGGGCGCTCCTCGGGCTGGTGTGTCCCCATGGGTACAGGGGCTCCGGCTCTCGCGCCGAAGCCTACTGCGCCCTGCGAGCGCCTCGTCTGGCTGTCTGCGTCCAGGGCCGCGACCGGTGCGCGGCCGGGACCTCCCGAGGTGTTGCCGGCGGGCGTGACGGGAGCCGGGAGGGCCGGCCGGGACCGCCCGGCTCCCGGCCGCCGTCAGCCGATCACGCCGCCGAAGAGACCGCCGTGTGCCATGCCGAGCAGGAAGCCCACGGCGGAGGCCCCCAGGCCCAGGATCAGCCCGAACCGCTCACGGGTCGTCTCGGAGACGAACTGCCCGTACGCGCCGGTGATGATCCCGATCAGCCCCGCCCACGAACTGAGCAGATGGAGGCTGTGGAACATCGCGGAGACGAAGGCCGTCGCTCCGAGGACCAGCGTCACGGCGAGCAGCGTGTCCTGGAGCGGGTGGGGCTTGTGGTCGGTGGCGAAGAGGGAACCGGCGGTGTTGGGTCGCAATGCCTGTGCCATGTGGCACCTCCTGCGGAAGGCGGCGCATCGTAGCGCCGTACACACCCGATGTGTACAGACTGACGCCCACCGGCCCCGGATTTCAACCGGGAGCCGGTGAGCGGGTAGTCTGTAGCGTCTGCACCGGTGTCTGCCCAGGCCACGACATGGATCCCCCGCTCAGTTCGCTGATCGGCGGCCCGATTGTCAGTGGCGGCCGATACCGTTGCGTACGCATCACAACCCTCCTGCCACGGAACGACCGTGGCCGCTGAGTCCAAAGGAGGTGGGTTACACATGCGTCACTACGAAGTGATGGTCATCCTCGACCCCGATCTCGAAGAGCGTGCTGTCTCGCCGCTGATCGAGAACTTCCTCTCCGTCGTCCGTGAGGCGAACGGAAAGGTCGAAAAGGTCGACACCTGGGGCCGTCGTCGTCTCGCGTACGAGATCAAGAAGAAGCCCGAGGGCATCTACTCGGTCATCGACCTGCAGGCCGAGCCTGCGGTCGTGAAGGAACTCGACCGCCAGATGAACCTGAACGAGTCGGTCCTTCGGACCAAGGTCCTCCGTCCCGAGACCCACTGAGCCCACCAGCTCAGCTGATCTCGGGCATCGAGTAGCAGCACCAAGCAGCCAGCAGCAAACCCGCCGAGAGGTTCCCCCATGGCAGGCGAGACCGTCATCACGGTCGTCGGCAATCTTGTCGACGACCCCGAGCTGCGCTTCACCCCGTCCGGTGCGGCGGTCGCGAAGTTCCGTGTCGCGTCCACTCCCCGCACCTTCGACCGTCAGACCAACGAGTGGAAGGACGGCGAAAGCCTGTTCCTGACCTGCTCGGTCTGGCGTCAGGCGGCGGAGAACGTCGCCGAGTCGCTCCAGCGAGGCATGCGCGTCATCGTGCAGGGCCGGCTGAAGCAGCGGTCCTACGAGGACCGTGAGGGCGTCAAGCGCACGGTCTACGAGCTGGACGTCGAGGAAGTCGGCGCCAGCCTGAAGAACGCCACGGCCAAGGTCACCAAGACCACCGGCCGCGGTGGCCAGGGCGGTTACAGCGGCGGTGGCGGTGGCGGCGGCCAGCAGGGCGGCGGCTGGGGCGGAGGCTCCGGCGGCGGTCAGCAGCAGGGCGGCGGCGGTACTCCCGCCGACGACCCCTGGGCCACCAGCGCCCCTGCCGGCGGTGGCAACCAGGCCGGTGGCGGCGGTGGCGGTGGCTGGGGCGGAAGCTCCGGCGGCTCCAGCGGCGGTTCCGGTGGCGGCTACTCGGACGAGCCCCCCTTCTAGGCCCAGCGCCGAGGGTGGGCCGTACCCACACTTCTTGATCAAACAGGAGAGACACACATGGCGAAGCCGCCTGTGCGCAAGCCGAAGAAGAAGGTCTGCGCATTCTGCAAGGACAAGGTCACGTACGTGGACTACAAGGACACGAACATGCTGCGGAAGTTCATTTCCGACCGCGGCAAGATCCGTGCCCGCCGCGTGACCGGCAACTGCACGCAGCACCAGCGTGACGTCGCCACGGCCGTGAAGAACAGCCGTGAGATGGCGCTGCTGCCCTACACCTCCACCGCGCGATAAGGGAAGGGTGACCGACCAATGAAGATCATCCTCACCCACGAGGTCTCCGGCCTCGGTGCCGCGGGCGACGTCGTCGACGTCAAGGACGGTTACGCTCGCAACTACCTGATCCCGCGGAACTTCGCTATCCGCTGGACCAAGGGTGGCGAGAAGGACGTCGAGCAGATCCGTCGTGCTCGCAAGATCCACGAGATCGCGACGATCGAGCAGGCCAACGAGATCAAGTCCCGTCTCGAGGGCGTCAAGGTCCGTCTGGCCGTCCGCTCCGGCGACGCCGGTCGGCTCTTCGGTTCCGTCACCCCGGCCGACGTCGCTTCGGCGATCAAGGCTTCCGGTGGCCCCGAGGTCGACAAGCGCCGCATCGAGCTGGGCGCGCCGATCAAGACGCTGGGCGCCCACGAGACGTCCGTTCGTCTGCACCCCGAGGTGGCCGCCAAGGTCAACATCGAGGTTGTCGCAGCCTGACCGCTGCGCTCGGCAGAGCTGAGAGAAGGGCCGCACCCGCTGGGGTGCGGCCCTTTTCCATGCGGCTGGTCCGTCGAGCCGGGTAACTGCTCGGGTGGACGCTCGGGCAGATGCGTTTCACGTGAAACAAGTCGGCGGGTGCGGCGGGTGCGGGCGTGGGGTGCAGATACGGGTACGTAATCAGATGCGCGGAGCGCCCGTTTCACGTGAAACGTCAGCGCGTGGCGCCCGTCACGATCCAACGACCCGAGCGGGTGCGCAGCCACAGTGTCAGCATCCGCACGGTCATCATGAGGGTCATCGCCGCCCAGACACCGGTGAGACCGCCACCGAGGGCCGGTATGAGCAGCGCCACCGGAGCGAAGACCGCCAGCGTGAGCAGCATGGCCCGCGCGAGGTACGGGCCGTCTCCCGCGCCCATCAGCACGCCGTCCAGGACGAAGACCACTCCACAGATCGGCTGGGAGAGCGCCACCATGAGCAGAGCGGGAAGAGCTGCGTCGTGGACGATCGAGTCGCTGGTGAACAGGGGGAGGAAAAGAGGGCGGGCGGCGATCACCAGGCCACCGAGTACGACGCCGACGGCGATGCCCCACTCCACCATGCGGCGGCATGCCTCGCGGGCTCCCTGGGTGTCGCCCGCGCCGAGGTAACGCCCGATGATGGCTTGCCCCGCGATGGCGATGGCGTCGAGGGCGAACGCGAGCAGGCTCCACAGAGACAGGATGATCTGGTGGGCCGCGATATCGGCGTCTCCGAGACGGGCGGCGACGGCGGTCGCGATCATGAGGATCGCGCGCAGGGAGAGGGTCCGGACGAGCAGCGGTGCGCCTGCCTGGGCACAGGCGCGTATTCCGGCGATGTCGGGCCGCAGGGACGCACCATGCTTGCGCGCTCCGCGGACCACCACGACGAGGTACGCCGCGGCCATGCCGATCTGGGCGATGACGGTGCCCCAGGCGGAGCCGGCGATACCCAGGTCCGCGCCGTAGACGAGACCCGCGTTCAGGGCGGCGTTGGCGAGGAAACCGGCGAGGGCGACATAGAGCGGTGTCCTTGTGTCCTGCAGGCCGCGCAGAACGCCGGTGGCAGCGAGGACGACGAGCATCGCGGGGATTCCGAGCGCCGAGATCCGCAGATACGTGATGGCGTAGGGGGCGGCGGTGTCCGAGGTCCCGAAGAGTTCCACCAGTGCGGGTGCGGCGGGCAGGAAGACGGCGATGACGGCGGCGCCGAGCAGCAGGGCGAGCCAGATTCCGTCCATGCCCTGACGGATGGCGGCCTGGAGGTCACCGGCTCCGACCCGTCGGGCGACAGCGGCCGTGGTGGCGTACGCGAGGAAGACGAAGATGCTGACGGCGGTGGCGAGGAGGGCGGACGCGACTCCGAGTCCGGCGAGCTGCGCGGTGCCGAGATGGCCGACGATCGCGGTGTCGGCCATGAGGAAGAGCGGCTCGGCGATGAGCGCGCCGAAGGCCGGAACAGCCAGCGCCACGATCTCGCGATCGTGCCGACGCCGGGCGGCCTTGGGGGCCACGGGAGCCTGTGTCATGCACATCAATCTAATCTTCCACAGGTAAGAGATGCAAGCGAGGAGCAACCATTACTGGCAAACTCGTGCGATGCCTCGGCGCACGCCATACGCGTCGATCTTGGCCCGACCTGAAAAGTTTTTCTTCTGCACAGCCGGTGGATGGGATAAGAGCAGGTCAGGGCGTGTGTGGAAAAGAGGCTGAGTGCTTGTTCACAGGGCTGTCCACCGGGTCGTGCACAGGTTTTGCCGAGTTCTCCACAGCATCGGGGCCGTCGTCCACATGGCCTGTGGATAACCAGATTGGCTGACGGTGCCCGCGGGCCTACCGTGGTGCGGCACCCTCTCCCTCCTCCGTCCTCGGAAACCTCGCAAAACCGACGCGTCAGAACCGGAGTTGGGCGTCTCATTTGTCAGTGTCGTGCCGTAGGAATGAGGGGCACGGCGAGGTCCGCTCGGCGGACGGGAGGAGGTGGCCCGGTGAGTATTTCCGAGCCCTTGGACGACCCGTGGGCCGACAGCGGTCCCAGTGATCGTCTGCCGGCCTCCCGCCGCCGCGACGGTGGCCGGGGTCGCGAGGACCAGCACGACCGCGGTTCGGACAACGGCGCCTGGGATGCCGCGGGTTCGTCCTTCGAGCGTGTCCCGCCCCAGGACCTGGATGCCGAGCAGTCCGTCCTCGGCGGCATGCTCCTCTCGAAGGACGCGATCGCCGACGTCGTCGAGGTGCTGAAGGGCCACGACTTCTACCGGCCCGCACACGAGACGGTCTACGGCGCGATCCTCGACCTCTACGCCAAGGGTGAGCCTGCCGACCCGATCACGGTCGCCGCCGAGCTCACCAAGCGCGGCGAGATCACCAAGGTCGGCGGCGCGTCGTATCTGCACACCCTGGTGCAGACGGTCCCGACGGCCGCCAACGCCGAGTACTACGCGGAGATCGTGCACGAGCGCGCGGTCCTGCGCCGCCTGGTCGAGGCCGGCACCCGCATCACGCAGATGGGGTACGCGGCCGACGGCGACGTGGACGAGATCGTCAACAGCGCCCAGGCCGAGATCTACGCCGTCACCGAGCAGCGCACGACCGAGGACTACCTGCCCCTCGGCGACATCATGGAGGGCGCGCTCGACGAGATCGAGGCGATCGGCTCGCGATCGGGGGAGATGACCGGTGTGCCGACCGGCTTCACCGATCTCGACCAGCTGACGAACGGCCTGCACCCCGGCCAGATGATCATCATCGCGGCTCGTCCCGCCATGGGTAAGTCGACGCTGGCCCTGGACTTCGCCCGGGCCTGTTCGATCAAGCACAACATGCCGAGCGTGATCTTCTCGCTCGAGATGGGCCGCAACGAGATCGCGATGCGTCTGCTGTCCGCCGAAGCCCGCGTGGCCCTGCACCACATGCGCTCCGGCACGATGACCGACGAGGACTGGACCCGGCTCGCGCGCCGGATGCCGGATGTCTCGGCCGCCCCGCTCTACATCGACGACTCGCCGAACCTGTCGATGATGGAGATCCGCGCCAAGTGCCGCCGCCTCAAGCAGCGGGCCGACCTGAAGCTCGTCATCATCGACTACCTCCAGCTGATGCAGTCGGGCGGCAAGCGCTCCGAGAGCCGGCAGCAGGAGGTCTCGGACATGTCGCGAAACCTGAAGCTCCTGGCCAAGGAGCTGGAGCTGCCGGTCATCGCGCTGTCGCAGCTGAACCGTGGTCCCGAGCAGCGCACGGACAAGAAGCCGATGGTCTCCGACCTGCGTGAATCCGGATCCATCGAGCAGGACGCGGACATGGTGATCCTCCTGCACCGCGAGGACGCCTACGAGAAGGAGTCGCCGCGCGCCGGCGAGGCGGACATCATCGTGGGCAAGCACCGAAACGGACCGACGGCCACCATCACGGTCGCGTTCCAGGGCCACTACTCGCGCTTCGTGGACATGGCACAGACCTGATGCCCGCGGCGAATCGAGCGCTGCGGAGGTAAATGCGCTCGACGTGGCAGGTGGGGGCAGGTGGACTTGCGCCATGACGACGACACCTGCGGAGACACCCGCGGAAGAACTGCTCCCCGCCACCCGCCGCGCCCTCCTGCACGCCATCGCCACCGCCCAGACGGAAGGACGCGCGCCGTCGTTGGTCGCGGCGGTCGTGCGGGGCGGGAGGACGGTGTGGCACGGATCGCGTACCTCGGTGGACGGCCACGGACCCGACGAGAACGTGCAGTACCGCATCGGCTCGATCACCAAGACGTTCACCGCCGTCCTGGTCATGAGGCTGCGCGACGAGGGCGTGCTCGACCTGGGTGACCCGCTGGAGAAACATCTCCCGGGCACCGGAGCGGGGGAGGCGACGATCGCGCACCTCCTCGCCCACACCGCTGGGCTGGCCGCCGAGTCTCCGGGCCCCTGGTGGGAGCGCACCCCTGGATCGCTGCGCCCCGAACTGGCCGACGTCCTGGGCGAACAGCCGCACCGGCATCCGGCCGGTCGGCGGTTCCACTACTCCAACCCCGGTTACACCCTGCTGGGCGCGTTGGTCGAGGAGGTGCGGGGCGCCCTCTGGGAGGACATCCTGCGGAGCGAGGTGCTCGAACCGCTCGGACTGCACCGGACGAGCGGACAGCCCCAGGCACCGCATGCGGGCGGCTGGGCGGTGCACCCCTGGGCGGACGTGCTGCTGCCCGAGCCGAGCGAGGACCTGGGGCGGATGGCGCCGGCCGGGCAGCTCTGGTCGACCAGCGGTGACCTGGCGCGCTTCGCCGTCTTCCTCGCCCGGGGTGACGACCGGGTGCTGAGCGCGGAGTCCGTACGGGAGATGTGTACGCCCTCCGCTCCGGCCGAGGTGGAAGAGGTGGCGGCAGGCGTCGCGTACGGCCTGGGGATGCAGGTCCTGCACCGGGACGGGCGGACCCTGGCCGGCCACGGGGGTTCTCTCCCGGGCTTCCTCGCCGGGCTCATGATCAGCGTCCAGGACGACCTGGCGGCCGTCGTGCTCGCCAACTGCACCTCCAGCCCGCCCGTGTCCGCGGTCGCCGCCGACCTCGTACGGATCGTCGCGGAGGCCGAGCCCCGGATCCCTGAACCGTGGCGGCCTCTGCCCGAGGTCGATCGGTCCCTACTGGAGCTGGCAGGGCCCTGGTACTGGGGGACACACGCGTTCGCACTGCGTCTGACGGCCGACGGGGACGTCACACTCGGACCTCTGGCGGGCAACGGCCGGCGCTCGCGATTCCGGGTCGGGGCCGACGGGACCTGGACGGGGCTCGACGGCTACTACGCAGGTGAGCTTCTACGGGCCGTGGAGGGCCCTGACGGGTCGGTGACCCACCTGGACCTCGGGTCGTTCGTGTTCACGCGGCAGCCGTACGGTGAGGGCGCTCCGGTGCCGGGCGGAGTGGACCCGGAGGGCTGGCGCGGGATCAAATAGCCGGTCCCTCTCACCTATTGCTTGCTGCGGTGCGACGTGCGGCGTCCTGTTTCACGTGAAACAGGACGCCGCACATGAGAACAGGACGCCCTGCGTACAAACAGGACGTCCCACATCACGCCGGAGACCGTGGATGCGTCGGCGGCGGGACGCACCTCAGAGCTGCAGTTTGAAACCGACGTGCGAGGCCGTGAAGCCCAGCCGTTCGTAGAACCGGTGCGCATCGGTGCGCGAGGCGTCGGAGGTCAGCTGCACCAACTGGCAGCCCTCGCTCCGGGAACGGTCCACGGCCCACTGGATGAAACGGGTGCCCAGGCCGCTGCCCCGCTCGTCGGCGTGGACGCGTACGGCTTCGATGATCGCGCGGGTCGCTCCCTTGCGGGCCAGCCCAGGAACGACGGTGAGCTGGAGGGTGCCGACGACCCGGCCCTCGCGCACGGCGACGACCACGTGCTGGTTCGGATCGCCGCTGAGGCGTTCCAGTGCGGCCAGATAGGGCGTCAGGTCGTCCGGTGACTCACGCTGCGCGCCCAGCGGATCGTCGGCCAGCATCGCGACGATCGCCGGGACGTCGTCCGCGACCGCCGGGCGTATCTCAAGATCTCCCATGGCGACAGCCTAGGCACGAGACAGCGGCTGCCGGACGGGTCCGCCCGGCACGGGCGCGTTCTGCCGCGGCCTGTTGCCTACGCGGGGGTGGGAACGCTCGCCGACTCCACGACGCGGACGAGCGGGGCCAGTTCGGGACTCTTGGCCGCTTCGTCCAGTGCCTCACGCAGTGCCGCGTCATTGGTGGGCCGGGCCTCGTCCAGGAGCTGCAGTCCCGCCTCGCTGACGTTCGTGTAGATGCCACGGCGGTCGGTGGGGCACAGGTAGCGCGAGAGCAGACCGCGGTCCTCCAGGCGGGTCACCAGACGGGTGGTCGCGCTCTGACTGAGGACCACCGCGTCGGCGACCTGCTTCATCTGCAGGTGACCCCCGTCGCCGTCGTGCTGGCGGCTCAGCACGTCGAGGAGTGAGTACTCCCGCACGCTCAGGTCGTGCCGGGCCTGCAGAGCCCGCTCGATGTGCGCCTCGATCCTCCCGTGCAGCAGAGAGAGGGCACACCAGCCCTGGGCGAGAGCGGTGAGTGCGGGATCCGTCGCTGTCATGGCTTTCCTCCGTCCCGGAGCGGCTGCTCACCAGGATAGGGCACGAGCGCAATAGCCTGCGCTTGCAAGTAACCCGCGTCTGCAACTATTGTGAGCGCACGTAAAATGCTCCTGCAATCTCCTGGGAAGGTCCTCCCTCATGCCTCTCGCGCTTCTGGCCCTCGCGATCGGGGCCTTCGGGATCGGCACCACCGAGTTCGTGATCATGGGCTTGCTGCCCGAGGTCGCGGGCGACTTCGGTGTCTCCATCCCCACCGCGGGTTTCCTCGTGACCGGCTACGCGCTCGGAGTCATGTTCGGCGCACCCCTCATGACCGTCCTCGGCACCAAGGTGTCCCGCAAGCGGATGCTGATGCTGCTGATGGGGCTGTTCGTCGTCGGCAACCTGCTCTCCGCCGTCGCCCCCACGTTCTCCGTCATGCTGATCGGACGCGTGGTCGCCTCACTGGCACACGGCGCCTTCTTCGGTATCGGCTCGGTCGTCGCGGCCGACCTCGTGGCGCCGGACAGAAAGGCCGGCGCCATCGCGATGATGTTCACCGGCCTGACCGTCGCCAACGTCGTCGGTGTCCCGCTGGGCACCCTCATCGGGCAGTCCGCAGGCTGGCGTGTGACCTTCACGGTCGTCGCCGCACTGGGCGTCCTCGGTCTGGCAGGCATCGCCAGGCTGGTGCCCGACATGCCCAAGCCGGACGGTGTACGACTGCGTCACGAACTGGCCGCCTTCAAGAACGTCCAGGTCCTGCTCGCGATGGCGATGACCGTCCTGGGCTTCGGCGGAGTGTTCGCGGCGATCACCTACATCGCGCCGATGATGACGCACGTCACCGGCTACGCCGACGGCTCCGTCACCTGGCTGCTTGTCCTCTTCGGCCTCGGCATGGTCGGTGGCAACCTCGTGGGCGGCAGGTTCGCCGACCGCGCCCTCATGCCCATGCTGTACGTGTCACTGGGCGCCCTCGCGGTCGTCCTCGCCCTGTTCACCCTCACCGCCCACAACAAGATCGCGGCGGCCGTCACCATCACCCTCATCGGCGCCCTCGGCTTCGCCACCGTTCCGCCGCTGCAGAAGCGCGTGCTCGACCAGGCACACGGCGCCCCGACGCTCGCGTCCGCCGTCAACATCGGCGCCTTCAACCTCGGCAACGCCCTTTCCGCCTGGCTCGGCGGCGTGGTGATCGCGGCCGGCATGGGGTACACCGCCCCCAACTGGGTCGGTGCCGTCCTCGCCGCCGCAGCCCTGCTGCTCGCCGTCCTCTCGGCCGCCCTGGAACGCCGTGCCGCCCCGGCCGGCCACTCGGCCGTCCCGGTCACCGCCGACGCCGAGCAGGCTCAGTCCGTAGGACAACGGGCCGGCATCCCCCACTGAGGCTCGGCCGTGAAACCCGTCTCAGTGCGAGGCGGGCCTCAGGACCGGCCGGAACCCCCACACAGCGCCACCGCGCACCTCACCTGGCAAGGAGACATGCCCCATGAGCACCACCACCGTCACCCCGCTGACCATTCAGGACGCCGAGGCTCTCGTCGCGGCCGCCCGCCGTGCCGCGGAAGCCGAAGACATCGCGGTCAGCGTCACGGTCCTCGACGCGGGCGGCCACCTGCTCGCCTTCCGGCGGGACGACCGGGCGGTCCTGATCTCGGGCGAGACCAGCACCCGTAAGGCGTACACGGCACTGCAACTCGACACCCCCACCGCGGACCTGGTCGAAGCCGTCCGTCCCGGAGGGCTCTTCCACACCCTGCCGACCGCGCTCGACCGCCCGCTCCTGTTCATCGCGGGCGGTGTCCCGGTCCATCGCGACGGCCGCCTGATCGGCGCGATCGGGGTCGGTGGTGGCGCGCCCCAGCAGGACCACACCTTTGCCGCCGCCGCGCTGAACACCCTCGTACAGCAGGAGAGCCCCGAGCGGTTCAGCCCGCGGCCACGGTGAGCGGGGCGAAGCGCCGGGTCCAGTCACCCGGCAACTCCCCGATGCCGTACGTCATGACCGCGTTGAAACTCAGGGGGGCGAGCCCGCGTTCCTTGGCCCACGCGAGCAACTCCTCATGCCGTACGTCGATGTCGGTACGCAGGGGACGGTCGGTGCAGGAGGCCAGCGAGGCGATGAGCGCCTTCGCCGTCTCGGTGTCCCGGGCGATCAGCGGGCCCACGACATGGCTGTCCATGTTCGGCCAGGCGGCGGCGTACCCGATGATCCGGCCGTTCTCCTCGGCGACGTGCAACTGGTCGGAGAAGGCCGGCAGCCGCGTGATCATGTGCGTCCGGTCCGCGCCGAAGACCTCCTCGTCGAGGCGGAGGATCGTGGCGAGGTCCCCGGCCGTGGCCGGACGGATGGCGGCCTCGTGCTGCGGGCCACCGGGAACGAAGTGGCCGCGGACCATCTCGGCCCGTCCGACGACCTTGAAGCCCAGCTCCTCATAGAGAGGGCGCCCGTACGGGGTGGCATGCAGCGTCAGCGGAGTCGTCCCCAGTTCGGCCACCACATGGCGCATGAGCCGGCGCCCGATGCCCCGGCGGGCGTGCTGCTCGGCTACCAGCACCATGCCGATCGCCGCCAGATCAGGTTGCTCCCGCGGTCCGTAGGAGGTGACGACGCAGGCGGTGACGAGGCCCCCGCCGGGGTCGTCGATACCGTAGCCGGTGCCGGCCGCGAGCAGCAGACCCCACTTGTGTTCCTCGCGGGGCCAGCCGCGGTTCTCGGAAAGGTCGGCGCAGGCGGAGAGATCCCGAGGCGTCAGACGGCGAATGGGCAGAGCGGCGGGGGAAGGAGTCGACACGCAGGTCAGGCTGTCTGACGGGTGGCTCCCGCGTCCACCGGTTTGCGGACGGCCGTACGGATCCTTTGCCCGCGCCGGGTCAGCCCCCATGGCTTGAGGACCGAGATCGCCGTCATGAAGAGATAGGCGGACAGCGAGACGACCGGCCCGAACAGGACGTCTCCGGGGTCGGGCAGTGGTCCACCCGCGGACACGACGGCGACCGCGGAACCGACCCCGGGGCGCAGGGCGAAAACGGTGGCCGTGGCCGTGGCCAGGGTCAGCCAGAACTTGGTGTAGACCCACCGGTGCCTCGCCAGGCCCCACGGTGTGCCCAGGGACAGCACCAGGCCGCTGAGGAGCGTGAGGAAGGCGAGGGGGAGCAGGAGCCAGTCGGCGAAGGTCTTCATGGCGCGGACGGAGGCTTCCAAGGTCGCCGCGGACCCGGTGGTGGTCGCGGTGATCCCCAGTGCGAGCAGCCCGAGCGTGAGCCCGAGCCAGGACGCGGACGCGGCGATGTGGACGACGAGGTTGGCCCGGCGTGCGGGGCGGCTTAGTTTCACGTGAAACACCGTGCCGGGCGCGAGCGTCCGGGGCGTCTGACGGCGGGAGTAAGTCCGCGTACTAGCCTCGGCGTACCCACCCGCGCCCACCGTGAGGGCGGGATCTGCGGGATCCTGGTGAATTGGTGTGCCCCGCCCGGTAATTGAGAGAAGCGACGGGACGTCCCCCCTATCAATTCCTGACGTAAGGAAGGTGGGACTTGTGTGCCGGACGGCGGCCGGTATGGTCGACTCCGGTTCGTGTCCGGCGCGGTGTCCGCACCTCCCGCCGGGCATTCCGCCGAGGTGAACACAGGGTATTGCAGCTTAACGGGACAGAGAGATCGAAGAATCGCATTTCCGGTTACGTGACCGGGTGTTGGTGCTGGGGTGGGATGCTGCGATGACGACAGTGCGGCCAATGTCACACTCTGGGCTCACTTGTCCGCGAAGTATGTGCTGACGCGGTTGAATGTGTCCCACGGGCTGACAAGGCGGAACGGGCGGAACGGGGCGAAGTAAGCAGTCTGCGGGGGAAAGCATGCACCTTCCGATCAAGAAGGTGCGCAGACCGACCGAAAGATGTTCGAGGCGAGGCACAGCATGGACGCTCCGACCACCACGTCGGCCGACAACGGCACTTCCGGGGGCGGCGGCGGAGGCGGCTGGTTCACGCCGCACACACCGCCGGAGCCGCCCTCGGGTGGTGAGCAGGAGGCCACCGAGGGGCGGCGTCTGGCCGGGCTGCGCCCTGTCGGCAGGTCCGTGGCGCGAGACGCCGGCCCGGACCGGCGAATACCCCGGCGCGCGGACTCCGGATCGGACTCCGAGAGCGCCGCCCGTGCCGGCTCGGCCACGCCCCCGGCGGCGTCCCGCGAGGCGATACCCTCCACGCCGTCGCACCCCGGGCCTCCCCCTCCGCCCCAGGCGCGCCACGCCCCTCCCGGCGCCGGCCGGGGCCCCGCCGTCCACCCCCCTGCTCCCGCCCCGGCCTCCGCTCCCGCGCCGGTCGCGGGCCCCACCTCGGATTCCGCCTCCACGGGGTCCGCCTCCGGGGAGCCCGCCCCCACGCGGCCCGCTCCCGCCCGCCCCGCCTCTCCCGACGCCGTGCTGATCCGCCGCACGATGGACGAGGTGGCGCCCGTCGCCGACAAGGTCACCTCGTACTTCTACGCGTTGCTCTTCGTGCGCCATCCGGACCTGCGCCCCCTGTTCCCCGCCGCGATGGACGCCCAGCGCGACCGGCTGCTCAAGGCATTACTGACGGCGGCCGAGCACATCGACAACACCGAAGTCCTTGTCGCGTATCTGCAGAACCTCGGTCGCGGCCACCGCAAGTACGGCACCCGCCCCGAGCACTACCCGGCCGTCGGAGAGTGCCTCCTCGGCGCGCTCAGCCGGTTCGCCGAAACGGTCTGGAACCAGGAGACGGAAGCGGCCTGGGTGAGGGCGTACACGACGATCTCCCAGATCATGATCGACGCGGCCGCCGCGGACGAACTGCGCGCCCCGGCCTGGTGGTACGCCGAGGTCGTCTCGCACGATCTGCGGACCGCGGACGTCGCTGTCGTCACGGTCCGGCCCGATCAGCCGTACCCCTTCCTCGCCGGGCAGTACACGAGCCTGGAGACCCCTTGGTGGCCACGCGTCTGGCGGCACTACTCGTTCGCCTCGGCACCGCGGTCCGACGGACTGCTGTCCTTCCATGTGAAGGCGGTTCCGGCCGGCTGGGTCTCCAGTGCGCTGGTGCACAGGGCCCGCCCCGGCGACATCATCAGGCTCGGCCCGCCCGCAGGTTCGATGACCGTCGATCACACCTCCGACAGCGGACTGCTCTGTCTGGGCGGCGGCACCGGTATCGCTCCGATCAAGGCGCTGGTCGAGGACGTTGCCGAGCACGGCCGACGGCGACCGGTCGAGGTCTTCTACGGTGCCCGCACCGGTCACGACCTGTACGACATCGACACCATGCTCCGGCTCCAGCAGAGTCACTCATGGCTCGCGGTGCGTCCGATCGTCGACCAGCAGGCGCACCTGCAGCTCCCGGACGCCATACGCGAGTTCGGTCCGTGGGACGCGTACGACGCCTACCTCTCGGGCCCGCCCGGCATGATCCGTAACGGCGTGGACGCCCTGCGGGACATCGGCATGCCGTCAGAGAGGATCCGGCACGACGCGGTGGAGGATCTCGTCGCGATCCGGGACTGACGAAGACCGGCACCGTGCGGGACGACGGTCGCCCAGGACCACACCGGGCCCGCGATGGCGAGCCGTCAGCCCAGATCGGGTGCGTGCATCGCCCGCAGGCCCTCGATGTTCCCGTCGAGATAGTGCCGCAGGGACAGCGGGACGAGATGGACGGAAGCGATGCCCACACGGGTGAAGGGGATCCGCACGATCTCGTACTCGCCGCTCGGCTCCTCGATCTCGGGGCCATGACGCAGCGAGAGGTCCATGGATTCCAGGCGGCAGACGAAGAAGTGCTGCACTTTCACCCCGGTCGAACTGCTGTCCTCGCCGATGTGCTCGACGGTGTCGACGAAGCAGGGCACGACGTCGGCGATCTTGGCACCGAGTTCCTCGTCCACTTCACGGTGGAGCGCGGCGACAACGGTGGCATCCTCCGGCTCCACCCCACCACCGGGCGTCAGCCAGTAGGGATCGACTCCGGGCTTGGTCCGCTTGATCAGGATCAGGTCGTCGCCGTCCAGCAGGACAGCCCGGGCGGTGCGCTTGACCACAGGACGATCGGTCATGGGAGGAATGTGGCCCGGTTGGTTCCACGTGAAACATCGCCGTCCCGACCAGGTGAGGCATCCACGTCACGACCAGCCGGCAGCGGCGTGCGTCAACCACTCGTGCGCCCGCGCAATGTGCGGCATGGCCAGGGTGCCGGTGCGTACCACCAGGAAGTACGTACGGAGTGGAGGCACCGCGGGCTCGGTCAGGGCGACCACCTCGCCCCGCTCCAGAGCCGGCCCGCACAGATAGCGGGGCAGTACCGCGAGTCCCGCGCCGGTGGCGGCGCAGGCGAGCACCGCGCGCAGGTCGGGAACGATGACGGTGCCCGACGCGGCGGGCAGGGAGTCGAAGACGGCAGCCCAGTAGCGGGCGATGAACGGCAACGACTCGTGCACCTCCACGACGGGCAGGTTCTCCAGCGCGAGCGCCCCCTCGCTCCGTAACCTGCCGGTGCCGATGTGGGTGACCCAGCGCGGGGCGGCGACCAGCACGTGCTCCTCGTCGCAGAGCGGAGTCGCGGTGAGCAGAGAACCCCGGGGGCGGGCCGTACTGATGGCCAGATCATGATGTCCGGCGGAGAGCCCCTCCAGCGTTTCCTCCGCATTGCCGAAGGAGGCCCGCAGGGCGAATCCGTGACCGTCGTTGCCGATCAGCTCGGTGAGTGCGGGCAGCGCGCGTTCGGCGGTGAATTCCGGCGGGCCGGCGAGGTGGAGGGTGCGGAGGGACGAGTCCGCGTCGAGGCCGGTCTCGGCGATCTCCACCAGGGCGTCGAGATGCGGAGCGGCTTTGTGGGCGAGTTCGTCGCCGATGGTGGTGGGGGTCACCCCGCGGGCCTGGCGCAGGAACAGGGGGCGCCCCAGCTGCCGTTCCAGCGTGCGGATCTGCGAGGTGACGGCCGGCTGGGACAGACCGAGCAGGGCGGCGGCGCGGGTGAAGGAGCCGGCCCGGTGCACGGTCACAAAGGTCCGCAGCAGGGCCAGATCCATGGCATCCCTTCCTTCTCCGACTCCTCGGAAGTCCCCAACTATAAATATGTCGATAGGTCTCTGTCGCTACCGTGATTGGACACTGACACAGAGTCAACTAGCCTTGTTCGCGCGGTTCTTCGCGCACAGAACCGGGACGGTCCGAGCCACGAGGGGGGAGGCTCGGACCGTCCGCTCCACGCAGTGTGGCCACCGGCCGGTCGTCAGAGGGCGCTCACTTCGCGGACTCGTCGAGCGCCCGCAGGACATCCGCCACCAGGTCCTCCGGATCCTCGGCGCCGACCGAGAAGCGGATGAAGCCCTCCGGGACCGCGTCGCCGCCCCAGCGGCCGCGCCGCTCGGCCGTCGACCGCACCCCGCCGAAGCTCGTCGCGTCGTCCACCAGCCGCAGCGCGTCGAGGAAACGATCGGCACGCGCGCGCGTGGGCAGCGTGAACGACACCACGCACCCGTAACGCCGCATCTGCCGCGAGGCGATGGTGTGCGAGGGGTCGCCGGGCAGCCCCGGGTAACGGACCCCGAGCTCCTCGCGCCAGTCCCGCAGTGCCTCGGCGATCACCAGCGCGTTCGCGTTCTGGCGGTCCACGCGCATCTGCAGCGTGGCGAGCGAGCGGTGCGCGAGCCATGCCTCCATGGGGCCGGGGATCGCCCCGACGATCTTGCGCCAGCGGCGTACGGCGGCCATCGCGGAGGCATCGGTGCCCGCGACGTACCCCAGGAGGACGTCTCCGTGCCCGGTGAGCTGCTTGGTCCCACTGGCCACGGAGAAGTCGGCGCCCAACTCCAGCGGCCGCTGCCCGAGCGGGGTCGCCAGGGTGTTGTCGACCGCGACGAGACAGCCGCGCGCATGGGCCGCCTCGACGAGCCGCCGCACGTCGCACACGTCGAGTCCCGGGTTCGACGGGGTCTCGATCCACAGCAGCTTCGCTCCGTCGAGGACGCCGAGCTGGGCGTCGCCGCCGGTCGGCGCGGTGCGCACCTCGATCCCGTACGCCTCCAGCTGTTCGCGTACCAGCGGCAGGACCTGGTAGCCGTCGTCGGGCAGCACGACCGTGTCACCCGCGCGCAGCTGGGAGAAGAGGACGGCCGAGATGGCGGCCATACCGGAGGCGAGGACGAGCGTCTCCACGCCGTCCCGCCCCGGAGCCTCCAGCTCGCCGATGGCGCGCTCCAGGTGGGTCCAGGTCGGGTTCTCGTCGCGTCCGTAGGTGTACGGGCCGGTGGGGTCGCCCGGCAGGTGGAAGTGCGCCGCGAAGACCGGGCCCGGGAGGGTCGGCTCGTGCTTGACCGGTTCGGGCAGACCCGCCCGCACGGCACGCGTGCCGTCGCCCGCTCCTTCGAAAGATTGCGTCATGCTGGCTGTTCCTCCACTTGCTCCCGCGCAGCGGCGAGCGGTCCGGCGCTCACCGCCTCCACCATCTCAAGACCCTTCTCGAAGCCGTCCACGCCCCCGTGGTTCCGGACGGCTCAGTCCTCGTCCGGGAGGACGACGTTCAGCGCCCAGGAGACGATCGAGATGATCAGGCCGCCCAGGACGGCGGTCCAGAAGCCGTCGACGTGGAAACTCAGGTCGAGCTTGTCCGCCAGCCACGAGGTGAGCAGCAGCATCAGCGCGTTGACCACCAGGGTGATCAGTCCGAGGGTCAGGATGAACAGCGGGAAGGTGAGGATCTGCACGACCGGCTTGACCAGAAAGTTCACCAGGCCGAAGAGCAGCGCGACGAGCAGGAGCGTGCCGACCTCCTTGCCGGTGCTGTCACCGGTCAGGGTGATCTTGTCGAGCAGCCATACCGCCACCGCCAGGGCGCCCGCGTTGGCGATCGTCTTGACTACGAAATTCTTCATGTGTCTGATCGTGGCAGAAGAGATCGACCACGAGCAGCGGGGCAGGGGCGGACAGGGCGATGAAAGCATTCCGGCTGGACGAACTGGAGGCGGAGCGCGCCGCCAACGACGGCGCGTACCTTCAGTTCCTGCGCGAGAAGAACATGTCGGTCGGCCTGTACGCGCTGGACGCGGGGACCCAGGACCCCCAGCAGCCCCACAGCCAGGACGAGGTGTACTTCGTGGTGAGCGGCCGTGCCGCGATCACGGTGGGCATGGAGACGACCCAGGTGGCGCGCGGCAGTGTCGTGTACGTGCCTGCGGGCGTGGCCCACAAGTTCCACCACATCAGCGAGGATCTGAGGGTTCTCGTGGTCTTCTCTCCGCCGGAGAGCTGACCTCCGTCTCAGGGTTCCCTAGGGGGACGGTCAGGGGAGGACAAGGGGTGCGAAGCCCCCGTCGGCACCCCTGCCGGGCCTAGCATCGAAGACAGGACATTCGAGACCCGCCGGCAGGGCGGAGCGGGCAGAGACCGCACTCGGACACGGGCAGAGAGACGAGGAACAGGGCGATGCGAGAGATCTTCGCGGGGATGCCGTGGTGGGTTAAGTGGGTCGCGGTGCCGGTCATCGCCCTGGTCGTGTTCGGCGGCCTGATAGCGAGCGTCGTCGGGTTCGTGATCGGCCTGCTGTTCAAGCTGCTGGTGTTCGTGGCACTGGTCGGTGGACTGATCTACGTCGTACGGAAGTTCATGTCGGGCTCGTCGGCCAGGAGTGACTGGTAGGCGGTCGGACGGGGATGGGGCTGGCCGCCGGAGTCACCGGAAGCAGGGGTCCACAGTTCCCTCGGGTGGGGGAAGTTTTCGACGCATACCGTGAGCGATCGGTGGCAGACGGTTAAAGTCCGGAACTCGACGCGGGGGTGACCCTCGCGAGCGGCGTTCCGATCCCTCCCGTGATACCCCCGCGCGGGCGGCCCCCCTCGTGCTTCGGGAGTGACCCTTGGCCACGGTTGACACCGCGCCGGCAGGACCGCAGGTTTTCCCCTCCGAACCGCACCCCACGACCCTCATCGGCTCGGTGCGGCGCGCGATGCGTCTTCTTGAGTCCGTCGCCCGTCATGAGCACGGAGCGCCCGCGAAGCAACTGGCCCGCGAGGCCGGGCTGGCCCTCCCCACGGCGTACCACCTGCTGCGCACCCTGGCGCACGAGGGATATCTGCGGCGCGAGAAGGGCCTGTTCTTCCTCGGCGAGGCCACCGAGCGCCTGAGCGGCAGCGGCGCCGAGCAGAAACGTCGCAGCGCGATGGCCGACGCGCTGGAGAGGTGGCGCGATTCGGTCGGTGCCCCGGTGTACTACGCGGTCTACCGCGACGGGGAGATCGAGGTCCAGTGCGTCGCCGACACCCCAGGCAACCCGGCGGTCGAGGAGTGGGCGGACTTCCGGGAGACGGGGCACGCGCACGCGATCGGCCAGTGCCTGCTGTCCCAGTTGGACGACGAGGCGCGCAGGGACCATCTCGACCGCTATCCCGTGCAGGCCGTCACGCCGTATACGGTGCGTGACGATCAGGCCCTGATGCGGCGTCTCGAATCGACTCGGCGCATGCAGCCCGTGATCGAACATCAGGAGTACGCGCTGGGCGCGGTCTGTGCCGCGATCCCGATCACGATGGGCGGTACGGCCGCCGCGGTGGCCATCTCCATGCCGTCCCACCAGGTCGATCGGCTGCTGCCGGCAGCACGCCGACTGCAGAGCGGGATCAGCGGACTGCTGGGAACTCTCGCCCTCTCTATCAGCATCTGAAAACTCACTCCTTGTGATCTGGTGTACACGTTGAGCAAGATGCCAGAAGTGTTTGGGTGGACGATTCCCGGCCATGGACGGCAGACGACGGGGTAGGCGATGCGCGAGTCAGTAGTACAGGCAGAGGTCATGATGAGCTTCGTCGTCTCGGAGGAGCTCTCCTTCCGAATTCCGGTGGAGCTGCGTTATGAGACCTGTGATCCCTATGCCGTGCGTCTGACCTTCCACCTGCCGGGCGACGCCCCGGTGACCTGGGCCTTCGGCCGTGAACTGCTGATCGACGGGGTGGGCCGCCCGTGCGGGGACGGAGACGTCCACATCGCTCCCTCCGACACCGACGGATTCGGCGACGTGCTGATCCGGCTCCAGGTGGGCGCCGACCAGGCCCGCTTCCGCTGCGGCACGGCGCCCCTGCTGGCGTTCCTCGACCGTACGGACCGCCTGGTACCGCTGGGGCAGGAACGCTCCCTCGCCGACTTCGACACCCACCTGGACGAGGCCCTGGACCGCATCCTGGCGGAGGAACAGAGCGCGGGGTAACAGCGCGGGGTGAGCAGTGCGAGGTGAACATCGCGGGGTCGGTGCGAGTCGTGCTCAGTGCTTGCGGCGGCGACCGCTCCCGCCCCGCAGCGGCGCCCGTGAGCCGGCCTGCGGCTGGGGTTGGGGCGGCGCCTGTTCGACCGGGGTGGTGCCGCCCGGGCGGTCCGCCGACACCACCAGGGCCGCGAGAGCCGTCGTGACCGGCACCGAGGCGACCAGCCCGATCGAGCCGACGAGCGTGCGCACGATCTCCTCCGCCACCAGTTCGCTGTTGGCCACCGTCCCCACGCTGCTCTCCGCGATGGAGAAGAGCAGCAGCAGAGGGAGCGCCGCGCCGGCGTAGGCGAGGACGAGCGTGTTGACGACGGACGCGATGTGGTCGCGGCCGATGCGGATGCCCGCCCGGTACAGCCCTCGCCAGCCCATCGCCGGGTTGGCCGCGTGGAGTTCCCAGACCGCCGACGTCTGCGTCACCGTGACGTCGTCGAGCACTCCGAGCGAACCGATGATGACACCCGCCAGCAGCAGACCGCTCATGTCGATGGACGGGTAGAGCCCGTGGATCAGGCCGGTGTTGTCGTCGGTGTTGCCGGTCAGTGCGGCCCAGTCGATGAACAGGGAGCCGAGCAGCCCGATCAGCAGCAGGGACAGAAGCGTGCCCAGCACCGCGACCGACGTCCGGGCGGAGAGGCCGTGGCACATGTAGAGCGCGATCAGCATGATGGCACTGGCCCCGACCACCGCCACGACCAGCGGGTTCGAGCCCTGCAGGATCGCGGGCAGGATGAAGAACGTCAGGATCAGGAAGCTGACGGCCAGCGCGACCAGCGCCATGACACCGCGCATCCGGCCCACCACGACCACGGCGAGGGCGAAGATACCGGCGAGCAGCGCCATCGGGAGCTTGCGGTTCACGTCGGTGACCGAGTACTGCAGCTCCCTGGGGGCATCGGGTGCGTACGCGACGATCACCTCCTGGCCCTGTTCCAGCTGCCGTGAGGAGTCCGGCTGGACGATCTCGGTGAAGGTACGTCCCTTGTCCTTGCCACTGTCGACCCGGACCGTCGCCTTCTTGCAGGTGCCCGAAGCCTGTTGCTGCGCGGACGAGCCCTCGGCCGTCGAGGTGTCGCCGGTCGGAGTCCCGCCCGAGGCGTTCACCGACTTGCAGTCGACCTTGTCGACCTTCGTCACGGTGGCCTGCTGGGTCTGCCGGTCGAAGCCGACACCCGTGCGCTCGTGCTCGGGGGCGCCGCCGGGCCAGAGCACCGCGAGACCGATCACGACCGCCGCGGCGAAGGGGATCAGTACCGCGGCGATGATCTTGCGCAGGTGCATGGAGACCGGGGCCGCGGGGCCGTGGTTGTGCGAGTGACCGTGCCCGTCGCCGACAGGTCCGTCGCCGCCACCGCCGCCGGGACCATGGCCGTCGGGGCCCTGTCCGTGGGGCGGTTCGGACGGTGGAAGTGGAGGCTGCTGCGTCGTGGTCACCGACCGATCATCGCAAGAACGAGAGGGGCCCACTGTTCACCGCGCCCATTGTGACGCTAGCGTGGAAGCACCTTTGCACACGCGGGAGCTCGGAGCACCGGGCTGAGAGGGCGCTGACCTCCGTATCCGCGATGTTTCACGTGGAACATCGCCGGACGGGAAACGCTGCGTCGACCGCCGAACCTGTTACCGGGTAATGCCGGCGTAGGGAGTAGGTCTCATGACCGACAAGGACGTACGCACGCCTGCCTCCAGCCAGACGAACGGGGCGCTCGCCCCGACCGATGGCACCGAGGTATCCGCCTCACCCGAGAGCGGTGGGGCAACTGCCCCGCCGGAGAACGGCGACGCCGGAAGGTCCATCGGCTGGCACAAGGCGTATGTCGAGGGCTCGCGCCCCGACCTGCGCGTGCCGGTCCGTCAGGTGCATCTCACCAACGGCCGATCGGTCACCCTGTACGACACGTCCGGCCCGTACACCGATCCTGCCGTCGACACGGAGGTGCGCAGGGGACTGGCGCCCCTGCGGGAGAACTGGATCATCGCCCGTGGCGACACCGAGGAGTACCCGGGCCGTCCCGTGCGGCCCGAGGACGACGGGATCAAGCACACCTCACCGCGCGGTGGACTGCGCAACCTCGACGCGGTCTTTCCGGGGCGCCCGCGTCTGCCCCGCAGGAGCCGTGACGGGCAGGCAGTCACCCAACTCGCGTACGCGAGGCGGGGCGAGATCACGCCGGAGATGGAGTACGTGGCCATCCGGGAGAACGTCGCCCCCGAGGTGGTACGCGAGGAGATCGCGGCGGGCCGGGCTGTTCTGCCGGCCAACGTCAACCATCCGGAGATCGAGCCGATGATCATCGGCAAGCGGTTCCTGGTGAAGGTCAACGCCAACATCGGCAACTCCGCCGTCACCTCCTCCATCGAGGAGGAGGTCGAGAAGATGACCTGGGCGACCCGCTGGGGTGCCGACACGGTCATGGATCTGTCGACCGGCCGCAACATCCACACCACCCGGGAATGGGTGCTGCGCAACTCCCCCGTGCCCATCGGGACGGTCCCCCTCTACCAGGCGCTGGAGAAGGTCGACGGGCGCGCCGAGGAACTCACCTGGGAGGTCTACAAGGACACGGTCGTCGAACAGGCCGAGCAGGGCGTCGACTACATGACCGTCCATGCGGGTGTACGCCTCCCGTACGTCCCGCTGACAGCCAACCGCAAGACCGGCATCGTCTCGCGTGGCGGCTCGATCATGGCGGCATGGTGCCTGGCGCACCACAAGGAGTCGTTCCTGTACGAGCACTTCGAGGAGCTCTGCGAGATCCTCGCCGCCTACGACGTCACCTACTCGCTCGGCGACGGTCTGCGGCCGGGTTCGATCGCGGATGCCAACGACGCCGCGCAGTTCGCGGAGCTGCGGACGCTCGGAGAACTCAACAAGGTCGCCAAGCGCTTCAACGTACAGACCATGATCGAAGGCCCCGGGCATGTCCCGATGCACAAGATCAAGGAGAACATCGACCTCCAGCAGGAGATCTGCGAGGAGGCTCCGTTCTACACGCTCGGTCCGCTGACGACGGACATCGCGCCGGCGTACGACCACATCACCTCCGGTATCGGAGCCGCGATGATCGCCTGGTGGGGCACGGCGATGCTCTGCTACGTCACGCCCAAGGAGCATCTGGGCCTGCCCAACCGTGACGACGTCAAGACGGGTGTCATCACCTACAGGATCGCGGCCCATGCGGCGGACCTCGCCAAGGGACATCCGGGCGCGCAGGAGTGGGACGACGCGTTGTCGGACGCCCGCTTCGAGTTCCGCTGGGAGGACCAGTTCAACCTGGCCCTGGATCCGGACACGGCCCGGGAGTTCCACGACGAGACGCTCCCGGCCGAGCCGGCCAAGACGGCGCACTTCTGCTCCATGTGCGGGCCGAAGTTCTGCTCGATGAAGATCAGCCACAGCATCACCGAGCAGTTCGGCGGTACGGCGGCAGCGGGAGCCTCGGCCGAGGAGGTCGCCGAGGGGATGCTCCAGAAGTCGAAGGAGTTCGCCGCCGCGGGCAACCGGGTCTACCTGCCACTGGCCGACTGACCCGGGCACACCCGCCCGCTCCGCCTGTCCGGACCGGGTGACCCCGCCGGCCGCCACGCCGCCGGGGTCACCTCGTCGCCGTTACCGCGGGCCAAGAAAAGATCGACGACGGGTTTCCGTCGTCGATCAGTCTTGGCAGGCGGACCCCTCCCTTATTCGGGAGCGTGCTCCGGCCCCCCGAAGTCCGGGCTGCTGAAGTCCGGGCTCGAGAAACTGGGGCGCGGGCCCGCTGCCGGGCCGCCGTCGGGGCTGCTGAAACCCGGGCGGTTGTAGCCGAGCTGCGGCATCCGGCTGACCGGCGCCGACGGTTTCGTACGACCGAGGGCGGCGGTACCCGGGTCCGCGAGGGCCTCCTTGAGGAACGGCATGATGCCGTGCTCCAGGAGAGCGTCGTGCCAGGCGTGCCTGGCACGGTCGACCTCCTCGCTGTGTTCGCCGTGCACGCCGGCCTGGAGCGAACTGGCGCCGTTGCGCAGGGCGGCGAGCAGCAGGCAGACCGCGGCGACCAGGATCGTGGCCGCCGTGACGGCGCCGAAGACCCATCCGGTGGTGAGGAGGGTCTGGGCGATGCCCGGCTGGGGGTCGAGCATCTTCAGGATGTAGCCGACGAGCAGGAAGATCGCCGCGGCCGTGCCGGCGAGGACAGGGGCGAGCACGGCGACGACCGCGGCGGCACCCGCCCCGGCGGTCTCGGCCACCTCCCCCATGGTGGTGGCGAGCCCCACCGCGCTCGTACCCGGATCCGAGGAACTGGAGGATCCTTCGCGGACGGGTGGGGTGGACGGCGCCGGCTGGCGCAGTTCCTCGCGGACCTTCACATAGTGCTGGTACTCGGTCGCCGCGGCCGCCGTGATGAGTGCGGTGGCGTTGAGCGCCATCGTGCGCAGCTGTTCGGGATTGAGCCGCTGACCCACGGCGGCGAGTTCCGGACGGTGTGGTGCGGAGCGCAGCGCCTCGTCGAGGATCCGCTCGTACTCTTGGCGGTCCTCACTCAGCAGGTGCTGCGGAACGCTGTTCATGTGCATCCCCCGATGCTCCGTAGGGCTGGTGGCTCGGCATGCTGACGAGCCGTCGGGCAGAAACGGAGGGGAGCCTGCTACGGATAATCCGATGGTAGAGCGGTGACGGCACAGGGTGACAGGGGGTTTCCAGAATTTGCCACCGGACCGCACGCGTCCTTCATTCAGGGACACGTGCCCCGTAAACGCTCAACCATCCAGGGGAAGTTGCTGGACCAGTAGCTTTCCGGCCATGGTCACGCCACCGTCCATCGCGATCGCGAGCTTGTCGGCGTACACGTGGGGTTCTTCGACCCGTGGCGTCGACGAGTCCCCGCCGTCCTCCGAACCGACATCGCCGCGGAGGTACGGAATGGGGCTGTGACCGTGGACGATGCGCGAACCGCCGTACGTCTCCAGCAAGGAGCGCACGGCCTGGGCGCCGCCGTCGTCGCGGAACGCGAAGCGCTTGGTGAACTTGCGGAAAAGGTCCCAGCATTCGTCCGCGTCATGGCGGGTGAGGGTTTCCCGGATGGTGTCGTTGACCGCTTCGATGGAGTCGCCGTAGTCGAGATAGGCGGTCGTGTCGGAGTGCACGAGGAGATGCCCGTCCGCCAGTTCCATCGCGTCGAGGCGGGCCATCCACTGCAGATGGTGGTCCTGGAGGCGCTCCATGTCGGTCTTCTGACCGCCGTTCAGCAGCCAGGCGGCCTGGAAGGTGGCGGTACCCGCGCCGGAGTTGACGGGGGTGTCCCCGAACCGCCTGGCGCCGAGCAGCAGCAGTTCGTGGTTGCCCATCAGCGCCTTGCAGTAGCCGCCCACCGCGGCGGCCTCCGCGGACAGCCGCATGACGAGGTCGATGACGCCGATGCCGTCGGGCCCGCGGTCGGTGAAGTCGCCGAGGAACCACAACCGCGAGGTACCCGCCACCCAGCGGGCCTCGGCGTCGATGAGCCCCTTCTCGCGCAGCGCGGCGACGAGCTCGTCGAGATATCCGTGCACGTCGCCGACGACGTACAGCGGCCCCGGCCCCTCGTCGGGCGATGGGGTCCGACCGGCCTCGGGCTCGACCGGCACCTGAACCGTGTCACCGCGGTTGATGACCGGCAGATCGCGCTCCGTCGGCGTGTAACCCTCCGGCACCTCGGCCGGGGCGCCGCCCTCGCCGTGGGGCGGCGGCCCCGCGTACGGGCCGGACCGGACGTACGGGTCGGCCGGCCCGGCGTACGGGTCAGCGGGGCCGACGTACGGGTCAGCGGCCTGGTCGTACGGCTCGGCGGACCGGTCGTACGGCCCGGCCTGTTGCGGAGGTGGTCCGGGCGGCTGCGCGTACGGACCGGCCTCGTGGACGTACGCCGGCACGCGGAAGTCGCGCACCGTCGGCGTCCGCATCTCGGGTTCCTGACCGGCCCCCTGAGTCATCGACCCCTCCACCACCATCGCGCCGCATCTGCACCGCGTCGGACTGCCTGGTCGCAGCGGCCCGCGGTGTCGTCCGCCCATCATAGGAATGCGGATCGCGCCATGTGATGACCCAGGGGTGGTGAATCGGAGCAAGACCCCAGTTCACCGTGGTTTTCTCCCGAATTGGGAGGGCCTTTCCGCGTGGGAGGTCACCCCTCCTCCGGGGACCTCGGCGGGCTGACGGTCGTCCGTGGCGGCCGTCGCTGGGAGGAGGTGCGCACGATCAGCTCCGTCGGTATCACCTGCTCGACCGGTTGGTCCGTTTCGACCCCCTCGATGGCGTCGATCAGGAGCTGGACCACGGCCGTGCCGATGCGGCGCGGTTTGAGCGAGAGTGTGGTGACGGGCGGCTCGGTGTTGGCGTAGACGGTGGACTCGCTGCAGCACACGAGAAGCAGGTCCTCCGGTACGCGCAGGCCGTAGCGCCGGGCGGCCGCGAGGAGGTCGGTGCCGTTCGGGTCGAACAGC
Organism: Streptomyces sp. NPDC002701; assembly: GCF_042889045.1. Taxonomy (NCBI): domain Bacteria; kingdom Bacillati; phylum Actinomycetota; class Actinomycetes; order Kitasatosporales; family Streptomycetaceae; genus Streptomyces; species Streptomyces sp. NPDC002701. The sequence goes on along the minus strand of NZ_JBIAQL010000005.1, from coordinate 166,052 downwards.
CCGTAGACGGCGTCGGGCCGGTCCGGCCGGGCGAGCAGCCGGTCGGCGGCCACCGCCCCCGCGCACGGATCATGCGCGGGATATGCCTCGTACACGGGGTCCTGGCCCACCCGCTCGCACCAGCGGAGGTACGCGGTCGTGGAGAGGTGGGTGTACGTGTCCGTGGTCGTCCCCGTCAGCAGGCCGATGCGGCGGGCCCCGGCGGCGGCCAGGTGGTCGAGGATGCCCAGGACCGCGGCCTCGTGGTCGTTGTCCACCCAGGCGGTGACCGGCAGCGAGCCCGCCGGGCGGCCGTCCGAGACCACCGGTAACCCCTGGCGGACCAGTTCGCTGACGACCGGGTCCTGGTCGGAGGGGTCGATGACGACCGTTCCGTCCAGGGCAACGTTCGACCACACGTCGTGGCGCGAGGTGGCGGGGAGGATGACCAGGGCGTAGCCCCGGGCGAGCGCGGCCGAGGTGGCGGCTCTGGCCATCTCCGCGAAGTACGCGAACTCCGTGAAGGTGAAAGGTTCATCCCCGTAGGTCGTCACCGTCAGGCCGATGAGGCCGGACTTCCCCGTACGGAGCGTTCGGGCCGCCGCGGAGGGGCGGTAGCCCAGCCGGTCGGCGACCTCGCGGACATGGCGTCTGGTGGCGTCCGGAAGTCGCCCCTTGCCGTTGAGTGCGTCGGACACCGTCGTAATGGACACTCCGGCGGCCGCGGCCACGTCTCTGATGCCCGCCCGGCCCGGCCGGCTTCCTCGGCGGGAGGTATCCGACCGGCTCACCTGGTGCTTCCCTGCTGCTGTCATGGCGAGCCGATAGTAGGGCTCATGCGGTGGGGTAGTGCGGACGCATATGCACGCGTTGACAGTCACGTTTCTGCATGGTCATAAATACGCAACTACCTTTGAAAGCAAGGGGGTTGACCAATTCAATGGCAGTACGTCACTTGTCGACGCGCAAGTGCCTGCCAAATGAGCCATGTTTCGAAGAGGTCTCAACTCACCTTCACGAGGGATGCGCGCCACGGCGCGAGCCACCGGCGCGGATTGCGGCGGGCAGCGCGCCCCCTCTTTCGTACGCCTTCGTGCGGTGATGCCCAGGAGTGCGTACGCGGATCCGCGGTGCCGGCCGCGAGGTCGGTCCCGGGCCGTACGCAGTGGGACCGAATCCTCTTAAGGTGAGCAGTATTGGCAGCCGGTGGTGGTGACGAGCCGGAGAAGGTCACGAGGAGGACTGCGGTGAGCGAGACGAGCCCGAAGCTGCGAGCCGAGCTGGAGGGTATCCCCACGTACAGGCCGGGCAAGCCCGCTGCCGCGGGGGACGGCCCGGTGGCGTACAAGCTGTCCTCCAACGAGAATCCCTATCCGCCGCTCCCGGGCGTGCTGGAGAGCGTGACCGCCGCGGCCGGCGCCTTCAACCGCTACCCCGACATGGCGTGCACGGGCTTGATGAGCGAGCTGGCGGACCGGTTCGGGGTACCGCTCACGCATCTGGCCACCGGTACCGGCTCGGTCGGCGTCGCCCAGCAGCTGGTGCAGGCGACCTCCGGACCGGGCGACGAGGTGATCTACGCCTGGCGGTCCTTCGAGGCTTACCCGATCATCACCCGCGTCAGCGGGGCGACGGCGGTCCAGGTGCCGCTGACGCCGGGGGACGTGCACGACCTCGACGCGATGGCGGACGCGATCACCGACCGCACGCGGCTGATCTTCGTCTGCAACCCCAACAACCCCACGGGGACGGCGGTGCGCCGGGCCGAGCTGGAACGGTTCCTCGACCGGGTGCCCGGTGATGTCCTCGTGGTCCTCGACGAGGCGTACAAGGAGTTCGTGCGCGACGTCGAGGTGCCGGACGGTGTCGAGCTCTACCGGGAGCGCCCGAACGTGTGCGTGCTGCGGACGTTCTCCAAGGCGTACGGTCTCGCCGGGCTGCGGGTCGGCTTCGCGATCGCCCATGAGCCGGTGGCGGCGGCGCTGCGCAAGACGGCTGTGCCCTTCGGGGTGAGCCAGCTCGCGCAGGACGCCGCGGTCGCCTCACTGCGGGCCGAGGACGAGTTGCTGGGGCGGGTCGGCGCGCTGGTGGGCGAACGCGCGCGCGTGGTCGAGACGCTGCGCGGGCAGGGCTGGACGGTGCCGGACACACAGGCGAACTTCGTGTGGCTGCGGCTCGGGGAGCGCACCGTCGACTTCGCCGCCGTCTGTGAGCGGGCCGGAGTCGTGGTGCGGCCGTTCGCGGGCGAAGGGGTTCGTGTGACGGTGGGCGAGGCCGAGGCCAACGACATCTTCCTGCAGACGGCGGAGAACTTCCGCAAGGAGTTCTGACCGCCCCCTGCCGAGCGCCCTCTGTCCCCGCTCGCCCTCTGTCCCGGCGTGCTCAGACCGGGCCCTCCGTGCCCGTGGCGGGCCCGCCGTGCCCCGCCCGGCTCGATCCGACCGACCAGGCCCCGGCATCCCGCTCACCCGGGATGCCGGGGCCTGACGTCCATGGCGTAACTCACCTTCCCCTGGCGCGCCTCTGACCTGGCATTTCACGTCGTAGGAGCCCGGCTTCGCGCCGAGCGACCCCCACCTGTCACGTCTCGAACGAGCATGCGGCATAATTGCTTGTGAATGTGAACGCGTTCACAAGCGAGTCCCAGTTACTCCCGTGATGTCCAGGACAAGCGGGACAAACTGCCGCTGTTACGACGGCGACGTAAGGAGATGACGACGTGGAATTGGCTCTGGCGCCGGAAACGGTGGCCCGATGGCAGTTCGGCATCACCACCGTCTACCACTTCCTGTTCGTCCCGCTCACGATCTCGCTCGCCGCGCTCACCGCGGGCCTGCAGACCGCCTGGGTGCGTACGGAGAAGGAGAAGTACCTCAGGGCCACCAAGTTCTGGGGCAAGCTCTTCCTGATCAACATCGCGATGGGCGTCGTCACGGGCATCGTGCAGGAGTTCCAGTTCGGCATGAACTGGTCCGACTACTCGCGCTTCGTCGGTGACGTCTTCGGAGCCCCGCTCGCCTTCGAGGCCCTGATCGCCTTCTTCTTCGAGTCCACGTTCATCGGGCTGTGGATCTTCGGTTGGGACAAACTGCCGAAGAAGATCCACCTCGCGTGCATATGGATGGTCTCGATCGGCACGCTGCTGTCGGCGTACTTCATCCTCGCGGCCAACTCCTGGATGCAGCACCCCGTCGGCTACCGGATCAACGAGCAGAAGGGCCGGGCCGAACTCACCGACTTCTGGCTGGTCCTGACCCAGAACACCGCGCTCAACCAGGTCTTCCACAGCTTCTCGGCGGCCTTCCTGACGGGTGGCGCCTTCATGGTGGGCATCGCCGCGTTCCACCTCATGCGCAAGAGGCACATTCCGGTGATGCGGACCTCGCTCCGCCTCGGTCTGGTCACCATGGCGGTCGGCGGCATACTCACGGCGATCAGCGGCGACACCCTCGGCAAGGTCATGTACGAGCAGCAGCCGATGAAGATGGCCGCCGCCGAGGCGCTGTGGGACGGCGAGGAGCCCGCGCCCTTCTCGGTCTTCGCATACGGAGACGTCGACGAGGGCCACAACAAGGTGGCCCTGGAGATACCCGGGCTCCTGTCCTTCCTCGCCCACAGCGACTTCGACTCGTACGTGCCCGGTATCCACGACACCAACAAGGCGCTGCAGGAGAAGTTCGGGCCCGGTGACTACAAGCCCATCGTCCCTGTCGCCTACTGGGGCTTCCGCTGGATGATCGGCTTCGGCATGGCGTCCTTCTCGCTGGGCCTGCTGGGGCTGTGGCTCACCCGGAAGAGGTTCCTGCTGCCGGCCGCCCATCGGACGGGGGAGGACGAGGTGCCGCATCTGGTGCTGCTGAGGAAGCCGCTCGGGTCCAGGCTCACCCGGCTGTACTGGCTCCTCGCTCTCTGGACGATGGCGTTCCCGCTGATCGCCAACGGGTGGGGCTGGATCTTCACCGAGATGGGCCGGCAGCCCTGGGTCGTCTACGGCGTGATGCAGACCCGGGACGCGGTCTCCCCCGGTGTGTCGCAGGGCGAGATGCTCATCTCCCTGGGCGTGCTCACGACGATCTACGCGATCCTCGCCGTCGTCGAGGTGAAGCTCCTCGTGAAGTACGTCAAGGCAGGACCTCCCGAGCTGACCGAGGCCGACCTCAACCCGCCCACGAAGATCGGTGGCGACCTCCGGGACGCCGACAAGCCGATGGCCTTCTCCTACTAGGCCGAGGGAGCTGCTGAGTCATGGAACTCCACACCATCTGGTTCGTCCTCATCGCCGTCCTGTGGACCGGCTACTTCTTCCTGGAGGGGTTCGACTTCGGGATCGGCGTACTCACCAAGCTGCTCGCCCGGAACCGGACCGAGAAGCGGGTCCTGATCAACACCATCGGACCGGTCTGGGACGGGAACGAGGTGTGGCTGCTCTCCGCGGGAGGCGCGACCTTCGCCGCCTTCCCCGAGTGGTACGCCACGCTCTTCTCCGGCTTCTATCTGCCCCTGCTGCTCATCCTCGTCTGCCTGATCGTGCGCGGAGTCGCCTTCGAGTACCGGGCGAAGCGGCCAGAGGAGCAGTGGCAGCGCAACTGGGAGCATGCGATCTTCTGGACCTCGCTGCTCCCGGCGTTCCTGTGGGGTGTGGCGTTCGGCAACATCGTGCGGGGCGTGAAGATCGACCAGGACATGGAGTACGTGGGCAGCCTCTGGGACCTGCTCAACCCGTACGCCCTCCTGGGCGGCCTGGTGACGTTGACGCTGTTCACCTTCCACGGGGCGGTGTTCGCGGCGCTCAAGACCCTCGGGGACATCCGGGAACGGGCGCGGAAGCTGGCCGGCGGGCTGGGACTGGTGACGGCCGTGCTCGCGCTGGTCTTCCTGCTCTGGACCCAGACGGAGAACGGTGACGGCAAGAGCCTGGTCGCGATGGCCGTGGCGGTGCTCGCGCTGGTCGCGGCCGTCGGGGCGAACATGGCAGGGCGTGAAGGCTGGGCTTTCGCGCTGTCCGGCCTCACCATCGTCGCCGCGGTCGCGATGCTCTTCCTGACGCTCTTCCCGAACGTCATGCCGTCCTCTCTCGCTGACGAGTGGAGCCTGACGGTCACCAACGCCTCGTCGAGCCCGTACACGTTGAAGATCATGACCTGGTGTGCCGTGATCGCGACGCCGATGGTGATGCTCTATCAGGGGTGGACGTACTGGGTGTTCCGCAAGCGGATCGGCACGCAGCACATTGCCGACGCCGTGCACTGAGCTTGATGGGCCTGCTGAATCCAGGGGGCATGTTTCACGTGAAACATGCCTCAATCAGGAGAAGGTGTGTTTCACGTGAAACACACCTGCTTGATCCAAGGGTGTGTTTCACGTGAAACCGATCGACCCGCGTCTGCTTCGTCACGCCCGCGCCACCCGCCTGTTCCTGATGGCGGTCGTCGGCCTGGGAGTCGTCGGGGCGGGGCTGATCATCGCCCAGGCCATGCTCATCGCCGAAGTAGTGGTGGGTGCTTTCCAGCACGGGCTGTCGACGGGCGAACTCCGCACGCCGCTGCTGCTGTTGGCAGGTGTCGCGGTCGGTCGCGCGCTCATCTCCTGGCTCACCGAACTCGCGGCGCACCGAGCCAGCGCGGCGGTCAAGTCGGAGCTGCGGGGACGGTTGCTGGAACGGGCCGGCGTGCTCGGACCGGAGTGGCTGAGCGGGCAGCGGACGGGTTCACTGATCGCGCTGGCCACCCGCGGCGTGGACGCCCTGGACGACTACTTCTCGCGCTACCTGCCACAGTTGGGGCTCGCGGTGGTCGTCCCGGTCGCCGTGCTCGCGCGGATCGTCACCGAGGACTGGGTGTCGGCGGCGATCATCGTCGGCACCCTGCCGCTCATCCCGGTCTTCATGATGCTCATCGGCTGGGTCACACAGTCCCAGATGGACCGGCAGTGGCAGCTGCTGTCCCGGCTCTCGGGGCACTTCCTGGACGTGGTCGCGGGGCTGCCCACGCTCAAGGTGTTCGGGCGGGCCAAGGCGCAGGCCGAGTCCATCCGACGTATCACCGGTGAGTACCGGCAGGCGACCATGCGGACCCTGCGGATCGCCTTCATCTCGTCCTTCGCCCTGGAGCTGCTCGCCACGATCTCGGTCGCCCTGGTCGCGGTCACCAACGGGATGCGACTCCTCCACGGTGAGATGGCCTTGTACGACGGGCTGGTCGTGCTGATCCTCGCGCCGGAGGCATATCTGCCGCTGCGCCAGGTCGGGACGCAGTACCACGCGGCGGCGGAGGGGCTGTCGGCCGCGGAGGAGATCTTCACGGTCCTGGAGACCCCCGTGCGCGAGCCCGGAGCCGGTGCCGTGCCCCCCTCCGGGGAGCTGCGCCTGGAGGGTGTGACGGTCCGGTACCCCGAGCGGTCGTCCGCCGCGGTGTCGGACGTGTCCTTCGAGGTCCGGCCCGGGGAGACGGTGGCCCTGGTCGGCCCCAGCGGCGTGGGCAAGACGACCGTGCTGAACGTGCTGCTGGGTTTCGCCCACCCCACCGCGGGGCGAGTCCGCGTCGGGGGTGCCGATCTGGCGGAAGCCGACCTGGAGAAATGGCGTTCGCGGATCGCCTGGGTGCCTCAGCGGCCCCATCTGTTCGCCGGCTCCGTCGCCGAGAACGTACGGCTGGCGCGGCCGGAGGCGGACGACTCGGCGGTGCGCCAGGCGTTGGCCGACGCGGGAGCCCTGGAGTTCGTGGACGCGCTGCCCGACGGGGCGCGCACGGTTCTCGGTGAGGACGGTGCCGGGCTCTCCGCGGGACAGCGCCAACGGCTCGCCCTGGCACGGGCGTTCCTCGCGGACCGGCCGGTGCTGCTGCTGGACGAACCGACGGCCTCGCTGGACGGGGCGACCGAAGCCGAGGTCGTCGAGGCGGTCCGGCGCCTGGCCGTCGGGCGGACCGTGCTCCTGGTCGTCCACCGGCCGGCTCTGCTGGGCGTGGCGGACCGGGTGGTGCGACTGGCACCGCAGGCCGCGGTGGACCACTCCACGCGGCTCGGCGGTACGGGAACCCCCCGCTCCGGCGCGGTGGCGGTCGTACCCGCGGCGGAGCGGGAAGAGGCGCCGGTACTCCACCAGGGGCGGGGCGGCGTGCTCGCGCGCGTGCGAGCCATGGCCGGGCCCCGCCGCGGACGCCTGGCGCTGGCGCTGCTCCTGGGCAGTCTCGCGCTCGGGAGTGCCGTCGGCCTGATGGCCACCTCGGGCTGGCTGATCTCCAGGGCCTCGCAGCAGCCGCCCGTGCTGTATCTGATGGTCGCGGTGACGGCCACGCGGGCGTTCGGGATCGGGCGGGCCGTCTTCCGGTACGCCGAGCGGCTGGTGTCGCACGACGCCGTGCTGCGGATGCTCGCCGACACCCGGGTCGCCGTGTACCGGCGCCTCGAACGGCTGGCGCCCGCCGGGCTGCGGACCGCCCGGCGCGGCGATCTGCTCTCGCGGCTCGTCACCGACGTCGATGCGCTGCAGGACTACTGGCTGCGCTGGCTGCTGCCCGCCACCGCGGCGGCCGTCGTGTCCGCAGGTTCGGTCGCCTTCACGGCCTGGCTGCTGCCCGAGGCCGGCGCCGCTCTCGCCGTCGGGCTGCTGGCCGCCGGGGTGGGCGTCCCGCTGGTGACCGGCGCCGTCGCCCGCCGAGCCGAGCGCCGGCTGGCACCGGCACGCGGCGCCCTGGCCACCCGGGTCGCCGACCTCCTCACGGGCACGGCCGAGTTGACGGTCGCGGGCGCGCTTCCCGCCCGTACCGCCGAGGCGCGGCGGGCCGACGCGGCCCTGACCCGCATCACCTCGCGCACCGCCACCGCCACCGCGCTCGGAGACGGACTCACCGCTCTGATCTCCGGACTCACCGTCACGGCCGCCGCGTTCCTCGGTGCCCAGGCGGTCGTCGACGGGCGCCTCAGCGGCGTGGCGACGGCCGTCGTCGTCCTCACCCCGCTGGCCGCCTTCGAGGCCGTGCTGGGACTGCCGCTCGCGGCCCAGTACCGGCAGCGGGTGCGCAAGAGCGCGGAGCGCGTGTACGAGGTCCTGGACGCGCCCGATCCCGTACGGGAGCCGGAGCGGCCGGCGAAGGCGCCCGGCTCGCCGTTCCCGGTCGTGGTGACCGGCCTGACCGCCCGGTACGAGGGACAGGAGCGGGACGCGGTCGCCGGGGTGGACCTGGTGCTCGAACGAGGGCGCAGGACCGCCGTCGTGGGACCGTCCGGATCCGGCAAGACGACGCTGGCGCAGGTGCTGCTGCGCTTCCTGGACCCACGCGGGGGGACGTACACGCTGGGAGGCGTGGACGCGTACGGCATGGACGGTGACGACGTGCGGCGCCTGGTCGGGCTCTGCGCTCAGGACGCGCACCTGTTCGACAGCTCGGTGCGCGAGAACCTGGTGCTCGCCCGGAAGGACGCGACCGACTCCGATCTGCGGGACGTGCTGCGACGGGTGCGGCTGCTCGACTGGGCCGACGGACTGCCCGACGGGCTCGACACGCTGATCGGGGAGCACGGCGCGCGGCTGTCCGGGGGACAGCGGCAGCGGCTGGCGCTGGCCCGGGCCCTGCTCGCGGACTTTCCCGTGCTCGTTCTCGACGAGCCCGCGGAGCACCTCGACCTGGCCACCGCCGACGCCCTCACCGCCGACCTGCTGGCCGCGACCGAAGGGCGGACGACCTTGCTGATCACTCATCGGCTGGCCGGACTGGCAGCGGTGGACGAGGTCATCGTCCTGGCCGAGGGACAGGTGGCCCAGCGGGGACCCTTCGGCGAGCTGGTGCGTACGGAGGGGCCGTTGCGGGAGATGGCCGAGCGGGAGAGCCGGACGGAGATGCTGGCTCTCACGCGCTGAGGGCTCCATCGGCGAGGCTCGACTTTCCCTGACAAATGGGACTAACTAGGCTCGGTGCATGTCAGTCGAGCCGGACCCCGGTGCCGCCCCGAACCCGGACGACGTACCGCGGTTGCTGGAGGCGCTGCGGGCGGTCGGCAGCGGCCTGCGGTTGCGGTCCACGCTGGAACGGATCTGCGAGACCGCGGCCGAACTGGCGGACGCCCGGTATGCGGCGGTCGGACTGTCGGCGGAGTGCGGGGACAGCCTCGTCGAGCGCGTGAGCGAGGACCCCGAGGGGGAGGCGGTCCGGTGGATCGGGCGGCTGCCCGCCGGGCACGAGGGACCCCGCCGGCGGCCGGCGGCCGGATTCCTGCGGGTGCCCATCCGCGTGCGGGGGGAGAACCTCGGCACGCTCTACCTCGCCGAGAAGCGCGACGGGGGACCGTTCGGCGGGCACGACCTCGACATGGTGCGCGTACTGGCGCGCGAGGCGGGCATCGCCCTGGGGAACGCGCGGCTCTACGAGGCCGCCAGACGACGTGAGCGCTGGATCGACGGATCGGTGGCCGTCACGACCGCGCTGCTCTCCGGAGGGGATGCCGACGAAGCCCTCCAGGTGGTCGCGGAGCAGGCTCGCCGGCTCTCGGACTCGATGGCGGGACTCGTGCTGCTGCCGGCGGCCGAGGGCGGGCTGGAGATCGTCGCCGTCGCCTCCGAGGGCCCGTCGAGGGCGCTCGGGCTGGTCGTGCCCCCGGAGAACGCGGTGGCGGGCGAGATCCTCGCGGGCAACGGCGTGTTCATCGAGGACGCGGCCTCCGACCCGCGGATGTCCGCCGACCTCGCCCGCGGCTACGGACCGACGATGCTCCTCCCCCTGCAGAGCGGCGGGCGGGTCCTGGGGACCCTCGTCATGGCGCGGGCGGGGGGTGGGCGTCCGTTCACCGGGGTCGAACGCACCCTGGCGACGCAGTTCGCCTCGCAGGCGGCGCTCGCGCTGATGATGGCCGAGGCCCAGCGGGACCGGGAGCGGCTCGCGGTTTTCGAGGACCGCGACCGGATCGCCCGTGACCTGCACGATCTCGTCATCCAACGGCTGTTCGCCACCGGGATGCTGCTGGAGAGCGCACAGCGCCGGTCCGTTCTGCCCGAGGTGCGGCAGGGCGTCGGCAAGGCGGTCGACGCACTCGACGTCACCATCCAGGAGATCCGTACGGCCATCTTCGCGCTGCAGCAGGGACCGGCCGAGTTTCCGACGGGGCTGCGGACGCGCGTACTGCGCGAGATCACCATGGCCGCCGTACCGCTCGGATTCAAGCCGTCCCACCGGTTCGTCGGACCGGTCGACACGGTGGTCGGCGAACTCACGGCCAAGAACCTCATCGCGGCCCTCCGCGAAGCCCTGTCCAACGCCTTCCGGCACGCGGGGGCGTCCCGCATCGACGTCACCGTGGACGCGACGGTACGGCTGCCGGACGAGCGGCCGGGCGTACGGCTGACGGTCGCGGACGACGGCGTCGGCATCCCGGAAGGGGGCCGGCGCAGCGGGCTGAAGAACCTGAAGCGGCGGGCGGAGTCGCTCGGCGGGGACAGTTGGTACGGGCCGGGGGCCGGACCGGACGGTGGCGGTACGTCGGTGGTCTGGGAAGCACCGTACTGAACCCGTCGAACTGGTTGCGGAGAGACCCCGTTCGGCCCAGCGCAGTGCTCCATCCGTGCCGCCCGCTCCCCCAGGTGTACGACGTGAACAGGACCCGGGCGGTCCGTGCGCGGCACGATCCATGGATGCGCTCACGTCGTCGTCGCCCCCTGCTCGTCCCGGTGCTGTCGTGCGCGGCGGCCCTCCTGGTGGCGAGCCCCACAGTGGCAGGGGCGGACGACGACAGGTCGGGGGACATGGGCGCCGAGGTCGTGCGGCTGTACGAGGAGGCGTCACAGGCGACACAGCGGTACGAGGAAGGGCGTCGCAAGGCCGAGACGCAGCGCGATCGGGCGCGGCGTCTGGAGCGGCTTCTCGCACGGGAGCGGCAGGACATCGCGGTGCTGCGCGAGGACCTCGGCCGTATCGCGCGTGCCCAGTACCGCAACGGCGGCGGGCTCCCGCACGCCGCCCGGTTGCTGCTCGCGGACAACCCCGAGGAGCTGATGCGCGGTCAGCGGATCGTGCGGCAGGCTGATCTGGCGGTCGGCAACGCGGTCACCAGGAGCCGCCGGGCCGAGTCCCGGCTCGCCGCCGACGAGGCCGAGGCGGCGTCCGTGCGGCAGGCGCTGGAACGGCGCACCGACGAACTCGCCGAGATCAAGCGGGGGATCGCGCGGAAGCTGCAGGAGGCACAGGAGACGCTCCAGGGGGAGGCGGACGCCTCGGCCGCCGCCGGAGCGTGCCGGGGGTCCGCACGGCACGGCCGGCCGCGTATGACCTTCAGCCAGCCCTGGATCCCGCCGGTGGAGACGTACCAGCTCTCCGCGGGGTTCGGGGGCAGCGGTGAGCACTGGGCGAGCCGGCACACCGGGCAGGACTTCGCCGTGGACATCGGCACGCCGGTGCGTGCGGTGGGGAAGGGACGCGTGGTGAAGGTGTCGTGCGGCGGGCCGTTCGGCATGGAGGTGGTGGTGAAGCACGCGGGGGGTTACTACACGCAGTACGCCCACCTGGCCGGCGTCTCCGTGGACCAGGGGGAGCGGGTGTCCACCGGGCAGTGGGTCGGCCAGTCGGGCACGACCGGTAATTCCACCGGGCCGCATCTGCACTTCGAGGTGCGTCTGACCCCGCAGTGGGGCTCGGCGATCGATCCGCGGAGGTGGCTCGCGGAGCGGGGAGTGCGGCTGTAGCTCCTAGGGGGCGGCCCTTCGCTGCGGGTCGCGTTCCGCGAGTATCCGCTCGATCACGACGGCCACTCCGTCCTCGGTGTTGGCGGCCGTGCGCCCGGAGGCCGCGGCGATCACGGCGGGGTGCGCGTTGCCCATGGCGTACGACGTGCCCGCCCAGGTCAGCATCTCCACGTCGTTCGGCATGTCACCGAAGGCGACGACCTCCTCGTTCGAGATGCCGCGCTCGGCGCAGCACAGCGCGAGGGTGCTGGCCTTCGAGACGCCGGGCCCGCTGATCTCCAGCAGTGCGCTGGGGCTCGACCGGGTCACGTCGGCCCGGTCGCCGATGGCCAGCCGCGCGGTCATGAGGAAGTCGTCCGGGGCGATCTCGTGGTGGTGGGCGAGGATCTTGAGCACCGGTTCGTCGGCACCCGGGGCGTCCGGCGCCAGGAGCTTCTCGGCGGGCGCGAGGCTGTCGGGAGCCTCCAGGTGAAGCTTCGGATACGCCGGCTCCTGGTAGAAGCCGTACGTCCGCTCGATGGCGAACAGGGTCCCCGGAGCTGCGTCCCGCAGCCGCCGTACGGCGTCGAGCGCGTTCTCCCGCGCCAGTTCCCGGATCTTGACGAAGCGGTGGGCGCCGGGGCCGCCGTGCAGGTCGACCACGGCGGCGCCGTTGCCGCAGATGGCGAGGCCGTGACCGTGGACGTGCTCACTGACGACGTCCATCCACCGGGCCGGCCGGCCGGTCACGAAGAAGACCTCGATGCCGGCTGCCTCGGCGGCGGCCAGGGCGGCCACCGTGCGCGGTGAGACGGCTTTGTCGTCGCCCAGCAGGGTGCCGTCGAGATCCGTGGCGATCAGGCGGGGCGGGAGGGGGGAGGCCGGGATCCCGGGCCGTCGGGTCGCTGAGGTCACTTCACCATTGTCGCGCATATGCGCGCACGGGCGTGCGGCGGTCCGCACAGGTGAGTGACGTACGTCTTCACCTGGCCTTATGCCTTGTGCCAGACCCACGGCACGCGTCTTCCGAGGGCGCCGGGAGTTGCGCGAGCACATCACGGGTGTCAGCCCAGTTGCGCGACCGCTTCTGTCGCGATGGTCTCGAAGACCTTCTCGTCCGCCGCGAAGTCCGAGCCCGGGATCGGCCAGTGGATCACGATGTCCGTGAAGCCCAGCGCCATGTGGCGGCCCGCGAAGTCGACGAACGCGTCGAGGGACTCCAGCGGACGGCCGCGGTCCGGTGTGAAACCGGTGAGCAGGACCTTGTCGAGTTCGCGCACATCGCGGCCGGCCGTCTCGCACGCGGCGGTCAGCTTCTCCACCTGGCCACGGAGGGCGTCCAGCGACTGCTCGGGCGTGCCCGCCTCGAAGAGCTTCGGATCGCCGGTGGTCACCCACGCCTGCCCGTGCGCGGCGGCGAGCCTCAGCCCGCGCGGTCCGGTGGCGGCCACCGCGAAGGGCAGCCGGGGGCGCTGGACGCAGCCGGGGATGTTGTATGCCTCACGCGCGGAATAGAACGTGCCGTCGTACGACACGGTGTCCTCGGTGAGCAGCCGGTCGAGCAGCGGTACGAACTCACCGAACCGGTCGGCCCGCTCGCGGGGTGTCCATGGTTCCTCGCCGGCGCGCAGCAGCGTCGTGGCGTCGAAGCCGGAGCCGCCCGCACCGATGCCCAGCGTGATCCGGCCGCCGGAGATGTCGTCGAGCGAGATCAGTTCCTTGGCGAGAGGCACGGGGTGCCGGAAGTTCGGGGAGGTCACCAGCGTGCCGAGGCGCAGACGGTCGGTGACGTCGGCCGCCGCGGTCAGCGTCGGTACGGCGCCGTACCAGGGTCCTTCGCGGAACGTCCGCCACGCCAGATGGTCGTACGTGAAAGCGGTGTGGAATCCGAGCTGCTCGGCGCGCTGCCAGGCGGACCGCCCTCCTTCGTGCCAGCGGAGGTACGGCAGGATCACGGTGCTCAGACGCAGACTCATGCCACAGAGCCTATGCGCCGGCGGGAAGCCCCCCGCCGGTCCGGTCGGGTCAGCGTGCGGCAGGGAACCGCACGTAGTGCGGGGGTACGGCGGCCGTGAGCCAGACGCCATTGGCGCTGACCCTGAAGACATGTCCGTCGCGGTGCATGGCGCCGGCGTCCACGCAGAGCACGACGGGACGGCCGCGGCGACCACCGACGCGGGTCGCCGTCTCCCGGTCGGCCGAGAGATGCACGTCGTGCCGGTTCATGGGGCGCAGGCCCTCGGCACGGATCGCGTCCAGGCTGCGGGCGACGGTGCCGTGGTAGAGCTGCGCGGGCGGGGTCGCCGCCGGCAGTCCCAGGTCGACGTCCACGGAGTGGCCCTGGCTGGCACGGATCCGGGTGCCCTCGATCGCGAAGCGCCGCTTGTCGTTGGTGGCGACCACATGATCGAGCTCGTCCCGAGTGAACCGGAAGCCATGCGCGGTGGCAGCGGCCATCAGTGTGGCGATCTCGACCCAGCCGCCCTCGTCGAGGGTGAGCCCGATCCTCTCGGGCTGATGCCGCAGATGCTTCGAGAGGTACTTCGACACCTTCACGGTGCGTCTGTCGTCCACAGCGCTGCCCCGCGAGTCACTCCCGGCCGCCGTCGCGTCATGTCCGGCCGTGTCACGTTCGAACGCGTCACGTGCTGCCGCGTCACGTCCGGTCGGGCCGCTTCCGGGGAGGTCACTTTCTTTCATCCCGGTAGGGTGCCTGGAGAGACGCTGATCACGCGAATGATTTCGGCGCAGAGGTTTGATCCACAACCAAATGCGTTATCCACAACCCCGGTTGAGGATTCTGTGGATAACTGGCCCCCACATCAGCGCAGTTCGTCAACATCGCCCGCATGCGCACCACTTGTGGAAAGCCGGTCCAACGCCCGCGCCCGTACCTCACGTTCGGCCGCCAGAGCGAAGAACTCGGCCGCGTGCTCCGCGCCGACCAGCCCTCGTACAGCGGCCATTGTCGACGCCGGGACCGTGACGGTACACGTCGTTTCCGTGTCCTGGCGGGGTCCCGCGGCGCCGAGACGACGACGCAGCTCGCGGTGGGCGAACAACCGCATGGCGCGCGCCAGTTCGGCGTCCACCGTCTGCCGGGCGAGCGGCCGCAGCCGTCGTACGAGCGCTGCCGCCTCGTCGGCGTCGGCGTCGGCCTGCGCGTGATCGCCGAGGCGGCGGGCGAAGACATGCTCGGTCGTGAACTCCAGGAAACGCGCCGCGATGTGCTCGACCTGTCCCCTCAACTCCCTGAGGTGGAGCGTGATCTCGGACAGCGGTACGCCCGCCGCGGACAACTCGGCCGCCACCGCCAGTTCTTGAGGGCTCGGGACGAGGAACGTGTCCTCCTCTCCCGGTATCCGCTCCAGCACTCCGAGCTCGACGGCTTCGGCCACGGCGGCCTCGTCCGGGGGGCCGCCGAACCGTTCGTCGAGTTCGGCCCGCGAGATACGGACCGCCTCCTCGTCCGTCCACGGCCCGTCGACCTCGGCGACCAGTCCGAGCACACCGCCCAGGCCCCGTCCCGCGTCCCATGCCTCCAGGAGCTCCTTGATGGACGCCAAGGTGTAGCCGCGGTCCAGCAGTTCGGCGATCTGCCGGAGCCGGGCCAGATGCGTGTCCGTATAGACGTTGGCGCGTCCGCGCCGTTCGGGGCGGGGCAGCAGGCCGCGGTCCTGATAGGCACGGATCGTCCGGACCGTGGCGCCGCTGCGGTGCGCCAGGTCCTCGATCCGGTACGAGGCGTCGGCCGACTCGTCGCTCACTGCTCCCGCCCCTCCGAGCCCCGGGGTGTGACGGCCGATCGTCGCGTCACAGCGGTGGCTCCATCCGGGAGATCGCGCGCAACGCCCCCGGAGTGAAGCGGGACATGAGGCGCCCGCCCCGCGCCTCCGCCGTCACCGGCACCACGGCCTGGTTGCGGACGACGGCCCGCAGAACGGCGGCGGCGACCTTCTCCGGCGGATAGTTGCGCAGCCCGTACAGTCGCGCGGACTTCTTCCTGCGCCGTTCTTCCTCTTCGGCGTCCACGCCCGTGAAGCGGGCGGTCGAGGTGATGGCGGTGTTGACGAATCCGGGGCAGATCGCCGAGACCCCGATGCCCTGCCCCGCCAACTCCGCGCGCAGGCACTCGCTCAGCATCAGTACCCCCGCCTTGGAGGTGCTGTACGCGGGCAGTGCCTTCGACGGCAGATAGGCGGCGGCCGACGCGGTGTTGACGATGTGGCCGCCCTGTCCGCGCTCGGCCATCTGCCTGCCGAAGAGCCGGCAACCGTGGATCACACCCCACAGGTTGACGTC
This sequence comes from Streptomyces sp. NPDC002701, assembly GCF_042889045.1. Classification (NCBI taxonomy): domain Bacteria; kingdom Bacillati; phylum Actinomycetota; class Actinomycetes; order Kitasatosporales; family Streptomycetaceae; genus Streptomyces; species Streptomyces sp. NPDC002701. The sequence goes on along the minus strand of NZ_JBIAQL010000005.1, from coordinate 150,124 downwards.
AAGGACCTTCCGCCAGTCCTCCACGGTGGTGTCGAAGAAGGAACCGGACAGCCCGATCCCGGCGTTGTTCACCAGGACGTCGACCACCCCGTACTCGGCGGCGACCTTCGCGGCCAGTTCCTCCATGGCCTGCTCGTCCGAGACGTCGACCGTCTCGGCCCAGGCTTCCGGGGCGCCGACGCGCCGGGACGCCTCCGTGGTGCGCGCCGCGCTCGCCGCGTCCCGGTCGACGGCCACCACGCGCGCGCCGGCCTCGGCGAACGCCAGGGCGGTGGCCCGTCCGATGCCGTTGCCCGCTCCGGTGACCAGCACGAGCTGTCCGCCGAAGCGTTCGGAGTGCGGTCCGCGCACCGCCGGTGTGGGCCGGCCGCTCTCGGTGGTGGTCACGAACTCGCCGATCCAGGCGGCCAGCTGATCGGGCCGGGTCCGCGGAACCCAGTGCTTCGCCGGGAGCGTGCGGCGCACCAGCCGGGGCGCCCACCGCTCCAGCTCGTCATAGAGCCGCTCCGACAGGAACGCGTCCCCCAGCGGCGTGATGAGCTGCACGGGCGCGTGCGCGTACGCGTCGGTGCGCGGACTGCTCAGGCGCGGACGGACGTTGTCGCGGTACAGCCAGGCGCCGTGGGCCGCGTCCGTGGGCAGTGACGCGGTCGGATAGTCCCCGGTCGGGACCTTCTCGAACCGGCGGAGAATTCTGGGCCACTGCTTGCCGAGGGGGCCGCGCCAGGCGAGTTCGGGGAGCACGGGGGTGTGCAGGAGGTACACGTACCAGGACTTCGCGCCCTGGCCGAGCAGTTGGCCGACCCTGCGGGGCGTCGGGCGGGACATCCGCTTCTTGATCCAGTGCCCGAAGTGGTCGAGGGACGGACCGGACATCGACGTGAAGGAGGTGATCCGCCCCTTCGTGCGGGCGACCGTGGTGAACTCCCATGCCTGCACGGAACCCCAGTCGTGGCCCACCAGATGCACCGGGCGGTCCGGACTGACCGCGTCCACCACCGCCAGGAAGTCGTCCGTGAGCTTCTCCAGGGTGAACCCGCCGCGCAGGGGGTCGGGTGCGGTGGATCTGCCGTGACCGCGCACGTCGTACAGCACGACGTGGAAGTGCTCGGACAGGCGCCCGGCGACCTCGGACCACACCTCCTTGGAGTCCGGATAGCCGTGCACGAGCACCACCGTGGGCTGCGCGGGATCACCCGACTCGGCCACGCACAGCTCGACTCCGCCCGTACTCACCCAGCGCTCACGCGCACTGTGAAGGGTCACTCGTCCTCCGCCCATCGCCGCATGTGCGGCGGATCGTCGTCCGGCCGGGACGCACTCCGCCCGGAGCCGGTGAGGGCACCGCCGGGGTGCCACCGTCCGTTCCCGGCCGGCTGCGGTACGCGTCCGTAACGTGACACGGATGAATGTGACAGTTGTCTGCGGCTGCGTCAATGGCGGTCGTCCGGCCTGTGGAAAACCTCGTCGACGGGGACAATCCGGCCAGGCCGGACGGTCTGTCCGTGCCGGGGACAACCCCGGTTGTTCGACCTGAGGGGGACCCTTACGGGCCCGTACGACTGGAGAGTGACGGCGATACAGCTCCCAGGTCTGACGACTGATGTGGCCTGCGCCACTACCTTCGAACCGTGACTGTGATCGCGACCGAAAGCCTGAGCAAGCGGTTCCCGAGGGTGACCGCTCTTGACCGGCTCTCCGTGGACGTCGGACCCGGTGTGACCGGACTCGTCGGAGCCAACGGAGCCGGCAAGTCCACCTTGATCAAGATCCTGCTGGGTCTGTCCCCCGCCACCGAGGGCCGCGCCGCGGTGCTCGGACTCGATGTCGCCACCAAGGGCGGCGACATCCGGGAGCGCGTCGGATACATGCCCGAGCACGACTGCCTGCCGCCGGACGTCTCGGCCACCGAGTTCGTCGTCCACATGGCGCGCATGTCCGGCCTGCCCCCGGCGGCGGCCCGTGAGCGCACTGCGGACACGCTGCGCCACGTCGGCCTCTACGAGGAGCGGTACCGCCCCATCGGCGGCTACTCGACGGGCATGAAGCAGCGTGTGAAGCTCGCCCAGGCGCTGGTCCACGATCCGCAGCTGGTCTTCCTGGACGAACCGACGAACGGCCTCGACCCGGTCGGGCGCGACGAGATGCTCGGCCTGATCCGCCGCATCCACACCGACTTCGGAATCTCCGTCCTGGTCACCTCCCACCTGCTCGGCGAACTGGAGCGCACCTGCGACCACGTCGTCGTGATCGACGGCGGCAAGCTCCTGCGGTCCAGCTCCACCACGGACTTCACCCAGCGCACGGCGATCCTCGCGGTCGAGGTCACCGACACGGACGAGCATCCGGACGGCACCGGCGCACTGCGCGACCAGCTCCACGCGCGCGGGATGGAGACCCACGACGGCAGCGGTCTCCCGGGCGCGGGCCACATCCTGCTGCTCACCGCACAGGGCGAGGAGACGTACGACCTCGTACGGGACGTCGTCGCCGACCTCGGGCTCGGTCTGGTGCGCATGGAGCAGCGCAGGCACCACATCGCCGAGGTCTTCAAGGACAGCGACGAACAGGCCCTCAGGGGCGGCGACGAACAGCGCGGCGACGAACAGCGGAAGGAGGCGGTCGGCCATGGCGGTTGAGCAGCCCCAGGCACATGCCCCGGAGCAGATCCCGGCTCGCGCGGGCGAGCAGACCCGGATCCACAACATCGGCTACCGCAACTACGACGGCGCGCGCCTCGGACGCGCGTACGCCCGCCGCTCGCTCTACTCGCAGTCCCTGCGCGGCGCGTACGGCCTCGGCCGCTCAGTGAAGTCCAAGGTGCTGCCGATGCTGCTCTTCGTGGTGATGTGCGTCCCCGCGCTGATCATGGTCGCGGTCGCCGTCGCCACCAAGGCGAAGGACCTGCCCGTCGACTACACGCGCTACGCGATCATCATGCAGGCCGTCATCGGCCTGTACGTCGCCTCCCAGGGACCGCAGTCCGTCTCCCGCGACCTGCGGTTCAAGACCGTCCCGCTGTACTTCTCGCGCCCCATCGAGACCGCCGACTACGTACGCGCCAAGTACGCGGCCCTGGCCTCGGCGCTGTTCATGATCACCGCCGCGCCGCTGCTCGTGCTGTACGTGGGCGCGCTGCTGGCCAAACTCGACTTCACCGACCAGACCAAGGGCTTCGCACAAGGGCTCGTCTCCGTGGCACTGCTTTCCCTGCTCTTCGCCGGCATCGGCCTGGTCATCTCGGCGGTCACCCCGCGTCGCGGCTTCGGTATCGCCGCCGTCATCGCCGTGCTGACCATCTCCTACGGAGCGGTGTCCACCGTCCAGGCCATCGCCTACGACCAGTCCAGCACCGACGCGATCGCCTGGCTCGGGCTGTTCTCGCCGATCACGCTGATCGACGGGGTCCAGACCGCGTTCCTCGGCGCCTCGTCCGCCTTCCCCGGCGGCGCGGGTCCCTCCAGCGGCGAGGGTGTCGTCTATCTGCTCGTCGTCCTGGGGCTCGTCGCGGGCTGCTACGGACTCCTGATGCGCCGCTACCGAAAGGTCGGCCTGTGACCGCCCGCCCGTCGTCCGCCATCACCCTTCGAAGGAACGGGCCGCGCCCATGAGCACCCTCACCATCGACCACGTCTCACGCTGGTTCGGCAACGTGGTGGCCGTCAACGACATCACCATGACCATCGGCCCGGGCGTCACCGGCCTGCTCGGCCCGAACGGTGCCGGAAAGTCCACGCTCATCAACATGATGGGCGGCTTCCTGGCGCCCTCCACGGGCACCGTCACCCTCGACTCCAGGCCGACCTGGCGCAACGAGGAGATCTACAAACAGATCGGCATCGTGCCCGAGCGCGAGGCGATGTACGACTTCCTCACGGGCCGCGAGTTCGTCGTCGCCAACGCCGAGTTGCACGGTCTCGGCGACAAGGCCGCCCATCGGGCCCTCGCCACGGTCGAGATGGAGTACGCGCAGGACCGGAAGATCTCGACGTACTCCAAGGGCATGCGCCAGCGCGTGAAGATGGCCTCCGCGCTCGTCCACAACCCGTCGCTGCTGCTGCTCGACGAGCCGTTCAACGGCATGGACCCGCGCCAGCGCATGCAGTTGATGGAACTGCTGCGGCGCATGGGCGACGAGGGCCGCACGGTCCTCTTCTCCTCGCACATCCTCGAAGAGGTCGAGCAACTCGCCTCTCACATCGAGGTGATCGTCGCCGGACGGCACGCGGCGAGCGGCGACTTCCGCCGCATCCGCCGCCTGATGACCGACCGCCCGCACCGCTATCTCGTCCGCTCCAGCGACGACCGCGCGCTCGCGGCGGCGCTCATCGCCGACCCGTCGACGTCCGGCATCGAAGTGGACCTCCAGGAGGGCGCGCTGCGCATCCAGGCCGTCGACTTCCCCCGCTTCACGGCACTGCTGCCGAGGGTGGCCCGCGACCACGGCATCCGGCTGCTCACGGTCTCACCGTCGGACGAGTCCCTCGAGTCCGTCTTCTCGTATCTCGTCGCGGCGTAGGAGGCCGAAAGATGTACGACCCCACAGTCGCCCGGCTCACCTACCGCGGCCTCCTCGGCCGCCGCCGGGCCCTCATCCTGGGCGCCCTGCCCGTCCTGCTGATCGTCATCTCCGTGGCCGTACGCGGCTTCACCGGCGCCGACGACCAGGTGGCCGCGGACGTCCTCGGCGGGTTCGCGCTCGCCACGATGGTGCCCATCATCGGAGTCATCGCCGGCACCGGCGCGATCGGCCCCGAGATCGACGACGGATCGGTCGTCTACCTGCTGGCCAAACCGGTGAAGCGCCCCACGATCATCTTCACCAAGCTGATCGTCGCCATCGCCGTCACCATGGCGTTCTCCGCGATCCCGACCTTCCTCGCCGGGATGATCCTCAACGGCAACGGCCAGCAGATCGCCGTCGCCTACACGGTGGCCGCGCTGGTCGCCTCCATCGCGTACGCCGCGCTCTTCCTGCTGCTCGGCACCATCACCCGGCACGCGGTGGTCTTCGGGCTCGTCTACGCGCTCGTGTGGGAGGCCCTCTTCGGGACGCTGGTCTCCGGGGCGAAGACGCTCAGCGTCCAGCAGTGGTCGCTCGCGGTGGCCCACAAGGTGTCCGGCGGGGATCTCGTCACCTCGGACGTGAGCCTCGTCACCGGCACGGTGCTGCTGGTGGTCGTGACCGTCGCGGCCACCTGGTTCGCCGGGCAGAAACTGCGGACGCTGACGCTGGCGGGCGAGGAGTAGTCCCTGCGGCCCGGGTCCGGGGCGGGAGCCGGCCCCGGGACGGGCGCGGGGGGGGGGGGGGGCCCGCGGGGGGGCCCCCGCCCCCGGGAGGGGGGGGGGGGGGGGGGGGGGGGGGGGGGGGGGGGGGGGGGGGGGGGGGGGTGGTGGGGGGGGGGGGGGGGGGGGGGGGGGGGGGGGGCGCCGGCGCGGGGCGGCGCGCGCGGCCCCGCCGGGGCCCCCCCCCCCCCGCGACCTGATCTTGAAGTCGGTTTTACGCGGGTGACGGCAGACTTGTCCGAGGGGATGCGACGGGGAGGAACGGCGATGACAGCGAAGGCACCACGGAGCGACGGACAGAGTCCCGGCGAAGGCCGGGGAGAGGCCGCCGGGGAGGTCTGGGACGAACTCGTCCTCGACGAGGACTTCATACGGTCCGCCGACACGGCCGAGCCGTCCGCGCGTGCCCGTATGCTCACGGCCCGCTGGCGCGAGGGCGCCCCCGATCCGCAGCCCTGGCGCTCCGACGAGCCGCCCGCGGGGTGGTTTTTCAGCAAGGCGCGACGACGCAGGTGGCGGCGCCGCTGACCGCTCCGGGCGTGCTGCGCCGGGCGGGCGTTTATTCGGTGGCGTCCTTTCCGGCTCACCGGCACAGTGGTCATGTCCAGGTCGCCGGATTCCTCCGGTGCCACGGTCCGGGAGAGGAGCACGACGATGCCCGTCAGCAGCAGTTCGTCGAGCTCCCAGCAGGGCAGCGTGCGGGCTCCGGAGTAGTCAGCTCCGTCGAGTCCACCCCCCCACCACGGGGAGCTGCCCGGGGCGGCCGCTTCGAGCGCGCACCTTGGCGCGGGCCGCCCACCCTGGAGGATTGGCCGAGCGGTAAGGCACCGGCTTGCTAAGCCGTGGTCGGGTTCTTCAGCCCGCGCGCGTTCGATCCGCGCATCCTCCGCGGGACGCTGTCGCTTTGACCGGGCGGGGTTCTGGGGTGCCGCTTCGCGGCGGCATCTTCCCCATCCACCCGCCCTTTTTGCGGCGTGAGCCCAGCCGCCTGTGAGCGGCATGAGCCCGCCCGTCCCTATGACGACAGCAGTTTCTCCAGTACCACCGCGATGCCGTCCTCGTCGTTCGACAGGGTCAGCTCGTTCGCCACGGCCTTGAGTTCGGCGTGGGCGTTGGCCATGGCCACTCCGTGTGCCGACCAGGCGAACATCGGGATGTCGTTCGGCATGTCGCCGAAGGCGATCGTGTCGGCGGCCTTCACGCCCAGGCGACGAGCCGCCAGAGAGAGCCCCGTGGCCTTCGACAGACCCAGGGGCAGGATCTCCACGATGCCCTCGCCCGCCATCACGACGCTCACCAGGCTGCCCGCCGCGGCCCGCGCCGCGGACGCCAGCTCGTCGTCGGTGAGACGCGGATGCTGGATGTACATCTTCGTCAGGGGCGCGGCCCAGAGCTCGGCCACGTCGGTGAACGGGACCGCCTGCAGCAGGCCCTGCACCCGGTAGCCGGGACCGATCAGGACGTCACCGTCGATGCCGTCGCGGCTCGCGGCGAGGGCCAGCGGGCCGATCTCCGCCTCGATCTTGGCGAGGGCGAGACCCGCGAGCTGCCGGTCGAGGGTCACCGACGTGAGCAGCCGGTGCGCCCCGGCGTCGTACAGCTGTGCGCCCTGGCCGCACACTGCGAGCCCCTCGTACCCGAGGTCGTCGAGGATGTGCCGGGTCCAGGGAACGGCCCGGCCGGTCACGACGAGGTGCGCGGCGCCCGCCGCGGTGGCCGCGGCGAGTGCCTCACGCGTGCGCTCCGAGACCGTGTCGTCGGAGCGCAGCAACGTTCCGTCGAGGTCGGTCGCGACGAGCTTGTAAGGAAACGCCCCGGCCGGTCCGGCCGCTCCGGTGGAGTGGGGCGAACCGGCCGCCCCCGTGGTGCCGGTCACTTGGCGATCGGCTTCAGCACTTCGCGTCCGCCCAGGTACGGACGCAGCACCTCGGGCACCCGTACGGAGCCGTCGGCCAGCTGGTGGTTCTCCAGGATCGCCACGATCGTGCGCGGGACGGCGCACAGTGTGCCGTTCAGTGTCGCGAGCGGCTGCACCTTCTTGCCGTCCCGCATGCGCACCGACAGGCGGCGGGCCTGGAACCCGTCGCAGTTGGAGGCCGAGGTCAGCTCGCGGTACTTGCCCTGGGTCGGGATCCACGCCTCGCAGTCGAACTTGCGCGAGGCGGACGCGCCCAGGTCGCCCGAGGCCACGTCGATGACCTGGAAGGGCAGCCCGAGGGCGGTCAGCCACTGCTTCTCCCACTCCAGGAGCCGCTGGTGCTCGTTCTCCGCGTCCTCCGGAGCGACGTACGAGAACATCTCGACCTTGTCGAACTGGTGCACGCGGAAGATGCCCCGGGTGTCCTTGCCGTACGTGCCGGCCTCGCGGCGGAAGCACGGCGAGAAGCCCGCGTAGCGCACCGGCAGCCTGTCGGCGTCGAGGATCTCGTCCATGTGGTACGCCGCGAGCGGGACCTCCGAGGTGCCGACCAGGTAGTAGTCGTCCTTCTCCAGGTGGTACACGTTCTCCGCGGCCTGGCCGAGGAAGCCGGTGCCCTCCATGGCGCGCGGGCGGACCAGCGCCGGGGTCAGCATCGGGATGAAGCCGGCCTCCGTGGCCTGCGCGATCGCCGCGTTGACGAGCGCGAGCTCCAGGAGCGCGCCGACCCCCGTCAGGTAGTAGAAGCGCGAGCCGGACACCTTGGCGCCGCGCTCGACGTCGATGGCGCCCAGCGCCTCGCCGAGCTCCAGGTGGTCCTTGGGCTCGAAGCCCTCGGCGCCGAAGTCGCGGATGGTGCCGTGCGTCTCCAGGACGACGAAGTCCTCCTCGCCGCCGACCGGGACGTCGGGGTGCACGAGGTTGCCGAGCTGCTGGAGGAGGCGCTTGGTCTCCTCGTCCGCCTCGTGCTGTTCGGCGTCGGCCGTCTTCACGTCCGCCGCGAGCCGGCCGGCCTTCTGGAGCAGCTCGGCCTTCTCGTCGCCCGCGGCCTTGGGGATGAGTTTGCCGAGCGCCTTCTGCTCGGAGCGCAGCTCGTCGAAGCGGACGCCGGACGACCTGCGCCGCTCGTCGGCGGAGAGGAGGGCGTCGACGAGTGCGACGTCCTCTCCACGGGCGCGCTGGGAGGCGCGAACACGGTCGGGGTCCTCACGGAGCAGGCGAAGGTCAATCACCCCACAAGGCTACCGGTGCGGGGTTCCGGGGCACGACCCGGTATTCCGATCTGTCGCTTCTGTCATGGTTTAGAGGAATTGTGAATTCGCTCGACATGCGTCAAGGAAAAGGGCGCCGCTCCCTGGAAAGAAGCAGCGGGACGCGGCGGGTTGACCCGACTTCCGTGCGCCTCGGGGGACTTGAGGCAGCAGTTGTCCACAGGGAGTCACCTTCCGGAAAAGTTATCCACAGGCTGTGCGAAAGATCTGTGGACACCGGAAGTGATCATTCCTAAAGCCGCATCCCGGGCGGGAAAAGCGCGAGTCAAACCCTCTCTACCCCCACGTTCGGGTGGAAATGGTTCCCTCTAAGGGATTGACCAAGGAAAACAGGTGGACGAAGGGTGACGTGTGGGGCTGTGGACGTAGTTGCGGGTTGTAGGCCGATTTGTCGACCGAGTCGCACGTCGTTGTCGACTTGTCCCCAGGTCGAGAAGCAAACCTGTGGATAACTTCTGTGGACAGAGACAATCTGCAGGTAGGACCGACCGGCACTGACGGGCCGACTAGAAACGGCCGTCCTGGCAGCGCGCCAGCCAGTCCGAGGCCGCCGCGAACTCACTGTCCGACGTACCGGCCCGCGGTGCGCGCATGTCCTCGGGATCGACGTCGGCCTGCGGATAGGAGCCGAGGAACCGCACCTGCGGACAGATCCGCTTGAGCCCCATCAGCGCCTCGGCCACCCGGCGGTCCGCGATGTGCCCCTCCGCGTCGATGGCGAAGCAGTAGTTGCCGATGCCCTCACCCGTCGGCCGGGACTGCAGCAGCATCAGGTTGACCCCGCGGACGGCGAACTCCTGCAGCAGTTCGAGCAGGGCGCCCGGGTGGTCGTCGCGCTGCCAGATGACCACGGACGTCTTGTCCGCGCCGGTCGGCGCCGCGGGCCGGGCCGGCCTGCCCACCAGGACGAACCTGGTCTGCGCGTTCTCCGCGTCGTGGATCCCGGTCTCCAGGGCCTCAAGGCCGTACCGCGCCGCGGCGAACTCGCCCGCGAACGCCGCGTCGTAACGCCCCTCCTGCACCAGGCGGGCGCCGTCCGCGTTGGAGGCCGCCGACTCCCAGATGACGTCCGGGAGGTTGTTCCGCATCCAGTTGCGCACCTGCGGCTGGGCGGCCGGGTGGGCGCTGACCGTCTTGATGTCGGAGAGCTTCGTACCGGGCCGGACCAGCAGCGCGAAGGTGATCGAGAGGAGCACCTCGCGGTAGATCATCAACGGTTCGCCGACGGCGAGTTCGTCGACGGTGGTGGTGATGCCGCCCTCCACCGAGTTCTCGATCGGAACGAACGCCGCCTCGGCCTCGCCGGCCCGGACGGCGTCGAGCGCCGCGGGGACGGACACCATCGGGATGAGCTGGCGGGTGGCCGACTCCGGGAGAGTCCGCAGGGCCACTTCGGTGAAGGTGCCCTCGGGACCGAGATACGCGTAGCTGGCTGGCATGGCCTCACCCTAATAGGCCTCGCGGAGCCCGGCGGCCGCTTCCGGCACCGCCGATCTCACCCCTCCAGCAACTTCTGCCCCACGTACTCCCCCTCCGCCGCCCCGCCCGGCACCGCGAACAGCCCGCTCGACTCGTGCCGGATGAAGGTGGACAGCGCGTCCCCGCGGTCGAGCTTGCGCTGCACCGGGACGAAGCCGCGCAGCGGGTCGGCCTGCCAGCAGACGAAGAGCAGGCCCGCGTCCGGCACGCCGTCCGCGTCGATGCCGTCGTGGAAGGAGAAGGGCCGGCGGAGCATCGCCGCGCCGCCGTTCTCGTCGGGCCGGGTGATCCGGGCGTGTGCGTTGATGGGGACCACCAGTTTGCCGTCGCCGCCGGTCTTCTCCAGGTCCATGGCGGTCGTCTCGGCGCCGCCGGACAGCGGTGCCCCGTCGGACTTCCGGCGCCCGATCACGTCCTCCTGGTCCTTGACCGAGAGCTTCTCCCAGTCGTCGAGGAGCATCCGGATACGGCGTACGACGGCGTACGAACCGCCCGCCATCCACGACGGGTCGCCCGCGTCCGGTACGAAGATCCGCCGGTCGAAGTCGGACTCCGACGGCTTGGGATTACGCGTGCCGTCGATCTGACCCATCAGATTGCGGGTCGTCATCGGGCGGGTGGTGGCGCCGGGCGAGCGGTTGAAGCCGTTCATCTGCCAGCGGACCCGCGCCGCGGAGCCCGCGTCCTGCTGGATCGCCCGCAGGGCGTGGAAGGCGACGAGAGAGTCGTTCGCCCCGATCTGGACCCACAGGTCGCCGTTGCTGCGGGCCTTGTCGAGGTGGTCCGAGGAGAAGTCGGGCAGCGGGTCCAGGGCGATGGGGCGCTGCTTCTCCAGTCCCGTACGGGCGAAGAAGCTGTGGCCGAAGCCGAAGGTGACCGTGAGGGACGAGGGTCCGGCGTCGCGTGCCACGTCCGTGTCACCGCTCCCGGACGCCTCCCCAGCCATCAGCCGCCGCGCGGTCGTCGACCAGCGCCGCAGCAGGGCGGCGGCCTCCTTGCGGCCCGCGCCCGCCGAAAGGTCGAAGGCGACGAGATGGCCACGGGCCTGGAGGGGGGTCGTGATGCCCGGCTGATGTTTCCCGTGAAACATCACCTCGTCCGCGCCCACCGAGCTCAGGAGCGCGGTCCGGTCGGCGGAGGGTGCGGCGGCGTACCCGGCGGCTCCGCCGGCCGCGCCGAGCGCGAGGCCCGTGGCGCCGGCGGTGCCGAGCAGACGCCGCCGCGAAACGATGCCCCTGGAGAGGGCCTTTGGGGACTCCGCGGAAACAGCCTCCCCAGGAGGGGCCTTTTCGGCACGGTCACTCCCGGAACCGGGAACGGCCCTCTTCGGAGACGCCCCTTCACGAGAGACGTCCGGGGTGGAGGTCTTCGGAGCGGACTGTTCAGCCATGGTGTCGTTCAGCCGATCTGCGCGTTCTTGTCCACGGTCACCTGGTCGATGTCGGAGGTCCGTACCGTCACCGCGATCTGCCAGTTGCCCGCCATGGGGATCTGCACCCCGCTCGCCGTCCAGTGTCCGGTGGCGATGCGGTCGGGGACCACGGGCAGCGGCCCGATGTCCTTGGCCTTCAGGGTGAAGGCGATCTTGACCTCGGGAATGTCGAAGGCTTTGCCGTTCGCCCGCTCCACGAAGACGTGCATGTCGTTGCCGCCGACGCGGGCCGGGTCCAGTTCGACGCGGGCGATGCCCTTGCCGTCCTGACCCCCCGTGTCGAACGGGATGTCCAGGGACAGCGCCCCGCCGGTCTCCTCCGAGGTGGCGGCGCTGACGGCCTTGGCTTCTTCCTCCGTACGCCCGGGTTCGGTGGACGTGAGCACGGTGGTGACGGCCAGCAGGACGACCGCGACGCCCGCCTCGGCGAGCACCGAGCGGCGCAGGCCCGAGCGGAGCGGGTCGGAGTCCCGCAGACGCTTCTCCCGCGCGGTGGCCACCGCGGCCCGCTGCCGCGCCAGCTGGGCGGCCCGCTTGCCGTCGCCCCCCTCGCCCGTGGAAGCAGGTTGCCTCTTGTCCTTGTCGGCACGCCCCTTGGCGGCCTGCTTGGCCCCCTTGGACCCGTTCGAAGCCTTCGATGCCTTCGCCACGGCCGATGTCGTCGATGCCTTCGACGCCTTCGACGTCGAAGCCCCGACCGGGACCTTCGCCGACTCCTTGGCGGGTGCCTCCGCCAGCCGGCCGGTCCAGCGCCGCGAGATCCACGCGATACCGACGAGGACGACCACCAGGCCGATCTTGATCAGCAGCAGCTGCCCGTACCAGGTCCCGGTCAGCGCCGACCACGTGCCGACCTGCCGCCACGACTGGTAGATCCCGGTCACGACCAGCACGGCCACACTGCCGAACGCGAGGCGGGAGAAGCGGCGTACGGCCGACGATTCGATCGACGGGGTGCGGTAGAGCACCACGAGCAGCGTCGACAGCCCGCCGAGCCAGACCGCGACGGCCAGCAGGTGCAGCACGTCGGCGGGCATCGCGATGCCCGTCTGGAGACCCGTCGAGGCGTGCTCGGCCATCGCCCAGGTTGCCGCGAGCCCGGCCGCCACGACGAACCCGCCGATGGCGAGCCCGAAGGTCAGGTCGCCCTTCTCCTCCTCGTCGTCACGCTTCTCGTACGCCCCGAAGAGCACGGCGATGAACAGCGCGGCGGCGGCGAGCAGCAGGAGCCGCGACACCAGGGCGGCGCCCGTCTTGGTCTGCAGCACCTGGCTGAGCAGGTCCAGGTCGAAGATGTCCCCGACCTTCCCCGAACCGGTGTACGACCCGCGCAGCAGCAGCATGGCGAGCGTGGCCCCGGTCAGGGCGAGCCACCCCGAGACCACGAGCCGCTGCACCGCCCGCACTCCGGAGCCGCCCTGCCAGCAGGCCAGCACGAAGGCCGAACCGCCGACGAGCAGGATGAATCCTGCGTACGACACATAGCGGGCGAAGCCGTAGAGCCCGCCCACGATCCCGCCGCCGGCCTCCTGGTCGGACACGGCGACGGACGTCTTCGAGGGCGCCCCGATGGAGAAGGTGAAGGCGCCGGCGACGGGGTGGCTGTCCGCCGACACCACCTGGTAGGTGACGGTGAACGTGCCGTCGGGCAGGCCGGAGTGCAGCTTCACGGCATACGTGTTGCCGCCCAGCCCGGACGTCTTTCCGGTGTCGACCCGCTCACCCTTGGGGTCGAGCACGCGCACCGAGCCGTCGGACATCGCGACCTGCTCGGAGAAGGTGAGAGACACCTGGGCGGGTGCCTCGGCGACCACCGCTCCCTGCTGGGGATCGCTCCCGGTCAGTGCGGCGTGCGCGGAGACGGGCACGGCTCCCGCCAGCAGCGCGCCGGTGACGGCGAGAAGCAGCAACAGCAGCGTCCGGACACGGGGAGCGGTGGTCTGACTCAACGGAGGTCCCTCCCTCAGTGGTGCGACGGCGTGGACGACAGTGCGGACGACCGGACGGATGACTCGCCGGACGACTGGCCGGGCGACCGGGCGGACGACCGGGCGGACGATTCCATGGCCGTCGACGGCTGGTAGGTGGCGGACTTGACCGGCATCTCGACCTTGATCGGCTCGGACTTCGTGAAGCGCAGCTCCAGGGACACCGTGTCGCCCTCCTTCGGCTTGCGCTTCAGCTTCTCGAACATGAGGTGGTCGCCGCCGCTCTGAAGGACGAGCTTGCCGTGGGCGGGGATGTCGAGGTCCTTCACCTGCTCCATCGTCTGCCCGACGGTGGCGTGGAGGGTGACCTCGCCGGCCACGTCGCTGGTGACGGAGGCCAGCCTGTCGCCCGCCCCGCCGTCGTTGGCGATGACCAGGAAACCGGCCGCCATGGAGTCCGAGACCGGCTGCGGCATGTAGGCGGAGCCCACGGACAGTCCGCCCTCCGACCCGCCGGAGTCCGAGTCCCCGCAGCCCGCCAGGGCCAGCGCTGCGGCCAGCACGAGGGCAGCCGCGGATGCCGTACGACGGGTCACGGCTTCGCGCCCTTGATCAGCGCCGGGAGGTCCTTGGTGTAGTCGTCGACGGTGGCGTCCTCGCCGTACAGCACGTAACCGGCGTCGGTCTTCGGGGAGAACGCGATCACCTGCGTGCCGTGCATGGAGGTGACCTTCCCGTTCTTGTCCTTCGTCGGCGCCTCGATGGAGATGCCGAGGGTGCGGGCGCCCGCCTGGACGGTGGCGAAGGAGCCGGTCAGACCGACGACGTCCGGGTCGATGCCCTTGAGCCACTTGCCGAGCGCGGCGGAGGTGTCGCGCTCCGGGTCGGTGGTGACGAAGACGATGCGGAGCGAGTCCTTCTCGGCCTGGGACACCTGCTCGTCCTGGGCCAGCTGCTTCTTGGCGACGGCGATGTTGTTCATCGTCAGCGGGCAGACGTCGGGGCAGTTGGTGTAGCCGAAGTAGATCAGCGTCGGCTTGCCCTTGGTCGCCTCGCGGAGGTCGTACTTCTTGCCCTGGGTGTCGGTGAGGACGAGGTCCGGCTTTTCGAACGGCTTGTCGAGGACCGTGGCGGCCTTGTCCGAGCCGGTGTCGGTGGACACCTCGGCGACGGTGTTGCCGGTGTCGCCGTCACCGCCGCCACAGGCGGAGAGGGTCAGGACGGCCGAGGCGAACAGAGCGGCCACGGCGTAGGTCTTCTTGCGCATAGTGCATTCTCCCGGGGACGCCGCACCCGACTGCCGACGAGGCACGGGCCCGGAGCCCCGGCCGCGGAACGATCGGCCGGGAGTCCGGTGGGGCGTCCGACGTTGGGTCGGTAGGACTGGACTTACGCGGTGGTACGCCGACGGCCGGCGAGCACGCCGAACGCCACGCCGGCCACGCCGACGACGATGCCCACGACACCCAGCACGCGGGCGGTGGTGTCGCTGCTGTCGGTGGAGGCGGCCTCGGTGGTCGAGGTGCTGGCGGCGGCCTCCGCGTCCTCGCTCTCGTCGGCGTCGGCGTCCGCGTCGTCGGAGGCGGCGGCCCCGTGGTGATCGTCGGTGGCGGCGGACAGCGCGAGCACCGGCGCCGGCGTCTCCGGCTCCTCCTCGCCCTTCTCCTGCGTCTCGATCCAGCGCACGACCTCCTTGTTGGAGTACGTCTGGATCGCCTTGAACACCAGTTCGTCGGCGTCCTCGGGCAGGGCGCCGATGGAGAGCGGGAACTTCTGGAAGTAGCCGGGCTGGATGCCCTTGCCGTCCGCGGTCCAGGTGACCTTGGTGATGGCCTCGTTGATCTTCTCGCCGTGCAGTTCGAGCGGCTTTTCGAGCTTGGACTTGGTGACCTTGACGTTCCAGCCGTCGACGGGCTGCGGCATGACCGAGGCGAGCGGGTGGTCGGCCGGGAAGTTGATCTCCAGCTTGGTGGTCGAGGCGTTGTCGCGCTCGTTCGGCACCTTGAAGTTGACCGTCGCGTAGCCGCCCTTGGCGGCGGTGCCCTCGGGCTGCACGCTGACGTGCGCGAACGCGGGACCGGAGAGTACGAGGACGGCGGAGGCGGCGACGACACCGGTCGCGGCGACACGAGAAGCCTTCATGGCAGGAAACACATCGCTTTCAGCACTGGTTCGGTGAAGAACGGGGGATTGCGCGCGTGGAAGAACGGACACGCGCGCGTGCCGCACGACGGCACCCCCGGAGTGATACGTCCGAAGCGGTGCGTCGTGTCAGGCGGCGAGGACGAGAGCCCCGCCGGCCGGCGGACCGCGCCGGACGACCGAGTGCTGAAGAGCGGTCGGATGCGGGACCGGGGACGCGTACTCCCAGGAGCGCGGGGCGCCCGGCGCCGACGGGGTCGCGCCGGGGAGCCCCGCCAGCAGGGCGCGTACGAGCGCCAGGGCCCCGCGGAGGGAGACGAGCGGCCCCTCGGCCACCTGGTCCGCCGAGAGCCGCATGAGGCGCCGCAGGGCGATGTCCCCGCGGCGCAGCAGCCACCCGGTGGCCACGGCGGCGAGAAGGTGGACGAGGAGCATCGACAGCGACGGCAGCACCGACGCCGGGGCCCCGACGGCGGCCGGCAGGGCACCCGCCTGCCCGTGCAGGGCGTGGGCGCCGCCCGCGCCCGTTCCCGTACCGCTCGCGCCGCCGCCCGTACCGAGTTGCGCGTCGGCGAGGATCCGCTGTGCCTGGGCGGGGCTGAGTGTCGACACGGACGCGCCGCACACCAGCCGCGCGGCCCTGGCCACGAGGGAGGCGTCCACGGACGAGGCGTCCACGCCCGCGGAGGCGGCGGCCGACGCCGTGCCGTGCTGCCCCAGCCCGAAGAGCGTGTGGAGCACCGTCTGGCCGGTCGCGAGGAGCACGGTGATGCCCGGCAGCGAGCGCTCGCGGCCCGCGAGCGGGGCCGCGACGGCGAAGACGGCGAGAAATCCCGCGCCGAGTGACCACAGCGGAACCGTCGCGCAGGAGGCGATGGAGTGACCGGCCGCGGCCAGCACGACACAGACCGCGGTGAACACCGCGGCCCTCAGGAGCCGGAGTTCACCTCCGGTGCGCGCGCGCTGGTGGGGGGCAGTCATGGCGGGCTCATCATCGCACTGGCCCCGCCCGCCCGACACGGCAGGTCCACAAGATGGCGTACGGTCCGGAAGCTCATGTTCTGGGAGGAGTCGCCCGCACATACACCGGCAGATGGCGTCGGCGCATCCCCCTTATGGGCGGCGTCACGGTCAGGACACGCTTACTTTCGGTGTTCGGTGGCAATACGTATCGGTATGTCGTAACGGTATGTCGAGCCGCGGCCAGGAGGCTGGCGCATGAGCATCTGGTGGTCCCTCCATCTCCGGCGTGAGGCGGCGAGTGTTCCGCTCGCCCGGCGCCTGCTGATCGGCACGATGGAGTCGGCGGGGGTGGACCCGGACATCTCCTACGACATCTCCGTCGCGCTGAGCGAGGCATGCGCGAACGCCGTCGAACACGGAGGCGACACGGTCCGGGGAGAGCCCACCGAGGCGTACCGGGTCACGGCCTATCTGGACGGCGAGAAGTGCCGGATCGAGGTGACCGACTCGGGTCCGGGGTTCCCTTCGGGACGGAGCCGAGCGTCCCACCGGCCTTCCCGAGGCGACGCGGAGCACGGCCGCGGCCTGTGGCTGATCCAGGAGCTCGCCGACCACGTCCACATCGGCAACAGCTCCGTCAGGGGCGGAGCCGTGATCAGCTTCGACAAGATGCTCAAGTGGCGCGAGGGCACGCCACTGGCCGCCTTCTGACGACACGACGTCCGCCCCTGGAAGGGGCGCGGGGAACTGCGCGACAAGCCACGGACAACCCGCACGGATCACCGCAGACGCAGACGCAGACGGCCGGGCACCCTTCAGCGCCCGGCCGGAACTCCGTGTCAGCCCTTCAGAGCGGCCATCCACGCCTCGACCTCGTCCGACCGCCGAGGAAGCGCCGCGGACAGGTTCCGGTTGCCGTCCTCCGTGACGAGGATGTCGTCCTCGATACGGACGCCGATGCCCCGGTACTCCTCCGGCACGGTCAGGTCGTCCGCCTGGAAGTACAGACCCGGCTCGACGGTCAGGCACATGCCCGGCTCCAGCGTGCCGTCCACGTACGTCTCCGTCCGGGCGACCGCGCAGTCGTGGACGTCCATGCCGAGCATGTGACCGGTGCCGTGCAGCGTCCAGCGGCGCTGCAGTCCCAGCTCCAGGACCCGCTCGACGGGACCCTCGACGAGCCCCCACTCGACGAGCTTCTCGGCCAGCACCCGCTGGGAGGCGTCGTGGAAGTCCCGGTACTTGGCGCCCGGCCGCACGGCCGCGATACCGGCCTCCTGGGCCTCGTACACGGCGTCGTAGATCTTCCTCTGGATCTCCGAGTACGTGCCGTTGACGGGCAGCGTGCGTGTGACGTCGGCCGTGTAGAGGGTGTGCGTCTCCACGCCCGCGTCCAGCAGGAGCAGGTCCCCGGAGCGCACCGGACCGTCGTTGCGCACCCAGTGCAGCGTGCACGCGTGCGGGCCCGCCGCGCAGATCGAGCCGTAGCCGATGTCGTTGCCCTCGACCCGCGCGCGCAGGAAGAACGTGCCTTCGATGTAGCGCTCGCTGGTCGCCTCGGCCCGGTCCAGGACCCGTACGACGTCCTCGAAGCCGCGCACGGTCGAGTCGACCGCCTTCTGCAGCTCGCCGGCCTCGAACTCGTCCTTGACCAGCCGGGCCTCGGACAGGAAGACGCGCAGCTCGGCGTCGCGCTCGGCGGTGACCTTGTCGGTGAGCGCCGCCTCGATCCCGGCGTCGTGACCGCGCACGACCCGCACCGGGCCGGTCGCCTCGCGCAGCCTGTCGGGAAGTTCGCGGACGTCCGAGGCGGGGATGCCGTACAGCTGTTCGGCCTCGGTCAGGGAGTGGCGGCGGCCGACCCACAGCTCGCCCTGCCCGGAGAGCCAGAACTCACCGTTCTCGCGGTCGGAGCGCGGCAGCAGGTAGATCGTGGCCTTGTGGCCGTCCGCGGTCGGCTCCAGCACCAGGACGCCGTCCTCGGTGAGGTTGCCGGTCAGGTACGCGTACTCGACCGAGGCGCGGAAGGGGTACTCCGTGTCGTTCGAGCGGGTCTTCAGGTTGCCCGCGGGGACGACCAGGCGCTCGCCCGGGAAGCGCGCGGAGAGCGCGGCACGGCGGGCGGCGGTGTGCTCGGCCTGCGCGATCGGCTCCAGGCCGTGCAGTTCGGTGTCGGCCCAGCCGGACTTCATGCTCTCGGCCAGCTCGTCCGACACGCCCGGGTACAGGCCGTTCTTGCGCTGCTTGATGGGCTCTTCTTCGTCCGCCTGGTCGGCGGCATCGTCAAGCACGGCTTCCGGGGTCTCCGGGTTGAGCGCCTCCGACACGGTCTGCCTCCTCGATACGACTCTGGACGCCCACCATCGTACGGTCGTACGGAAGGACGCCCAGGGCCGGAAGACCTGACGGCGTACGGCTCACCCCACCGACGCGCGACTTACTCGAACCGGGCCGCGAGGATCACCACGTCCTCGTCGCTGTCGGCGTCGGCGAGGCCGTCCGGCAGCATGTTCCGCAGGACGTGGTCGGCGACGGAGCCCGGGTCGGCGCGCAGCGTCCGGGGCACGCTCGCCGCGGCCGCGTGCAGCCGCGAGAAGGCCCGGTCCATGGGGTCGCCGGTACGGTGCAGCAGCCCGTCCGTATAGAGCAGAACCGTCTCTCCTGGCTCCGCCTGGAACTCCACGCTGGGCGCCTCCCAGCAGGCGAGCATCCCCAGGGGCGCCGAGAGCGACGTCTCCACGTACTCGGTGCGCCGCTCGCCGATCACCAGCGGCGGGCTGTGTCCGGCCCCGGCCAGGGTGATCTTGCGCGGGGCGGGCTCGCAGTACGCGAACAGGGCGGTGGCGGAGCGGGCCGGTTCGGTGAGCCGCAGCAGCAGTTCGAGGTCGGACAGGACGGCGACGGGGTCCTCGCCCTCCATCACCGCGTACGCCCGCAGGGAGGCCCGCAGCCGGCCCATCGCCGCGACGGCGCTGGGACCCGACCCGGTGACGGACCCGACCGCGAGGCCGAGCGCGGCGTCGGGCAGCGGCAGCGCGTCGTACCAGTCGCCGCCGCCGCGCGGTCCCGTGCGGTGCCGGGCGGCGAGCTGGACCCCGGGGACCCGGGGCAGCCGGGAGGGGAGCAGTTCCTCCGAGATGGTCGTCATGCACGCGCGCGTGCGTTCCAGTTCCACCAGGCGGGTTAGGTGCTCGGCCGCGTACCCCGTGTAGAGGCCGATCAGGTGCCGCTGCCGCTCGACGGGCTCGGCGGGTTCGTCGTAGAGCCAGACGGCGGCGCCCAGGCGGCCGGGGGCTTGCGCGCACAACGGCAGCGCGTAGCTGGCGGCATAGCCGAGCCGGGCGGCCACCTCGCGGTGCCGCGGGTCGAGCCCGTCCTCGGAGAGGAGGTCGGGCTGGGCGATCTCGCCCTCGCCGCCGGGAAGCCCGTCGAGGATCTTCCCGTACGACATGGAGCTGCGCGGGACGGTCTCGATGTGCCCGAGGTCCGCCCGGGCGAGGCCCAGGCCGATCGTCGTGTCCGGACCGAGTCCGTCGCCCGGCTCCAGTACGACGAGACCGCGTCGGGCGCCCACGAGGGCGGCTCCGGCGCGCAGCAGTTCCTGGAGCGCGTCCGCCAGCGAGGCGGTGCGTGCCAGGCGTTCGGTGAGCTCGTGCAGGGTGGTGAGGTCGGAGACCCAGCCTGCCAGTCTGTCCTGGAGAACGGCGCCGGGGGCGTGTGGAGAAGTGGCCGATGGGGAACCCGGGGTGGCACGTGTCGGCGCGACAGTGTGTGCGGGCGAGGGAACCGTTGAATCGATTCCGGCCACTTTCGGGAGGTGAGGGGCGTTCATGGCGTCCGGCTTTCCGACCGGTGCGTATTGCTCGATAGCATCGCAAACCCCCATGTCATTCTGCGCCGCTAGCAGTGTCTCCACATGTACACGCACTCGTAAGGGGATGTCCAGCATTGTCCTGCCGGGTTTCCCGGTGTCCGTGGGACCGCTGCGGAAAGGTAAAGTTGGCTTAAAACTGACTCGAGTCACGGCGTATTGCGGTCGACTGGCCTTGCTCGACAGAGCGTCACAGCGGTCGTGATGGGTACGTACTCGGAGAAGGCCAGGTGTGGTTGGGATCCTTCCGGAACCTGGCGACGGACCCGGGCGTCTTAACCACCGACGACCGTGCCCCATCCTCCCGTGGCGGAGGCGGCGAGAAAGACGCGGGACAGCAAACGCCAGGCGCCGCCACCCCACGCCAGCCCGCTTTTTTGGACAGAGCAGTGTGGACGCGGACGAAGCCGACGCTCGGCCCGCAGGGACCCCTTGTCCGAGACGGGGGTGTGATGCGCCAGTAGGTACGCACAGTGAAGTGATCGACACATGGTGTGATGTGGCCCCTCGGCGTTCAACGGAAAGGAACGAGCGCACATGCGCGAGATCCTCGGAAGGCGACGCAGGCTCCTGTCCAGGCGAAACGACGGGAGGTCTGAGATGCTCAGCGCGGCCCTGACCTTCGCGACCGCTTGGCAATGGCCCGTACTCCCGGGTGTGGCCCCGGATCCGCAAGGGCGGGCCCGCTGCGCGTGCCCCGACCCGGAGTGCACGGTGCCGGGTGCCCACCCCTTCGACCCCGGCCTGCTCGCGGCCACGACCGATGAACGCATGGCGCGCTGGTGGTGGACGAACCGGCCGGCGGCGCCGATCATCCTCGCCACCGGCGGGACGGCACCGTGCGCGGTGAGCCTGCCCGCCCCGGCCGCCTCCCGCGCGCTCACCGCGCTCGACCGCATGGGGATGCGCCTCGGCCCCGTGATCGCGTCCCCGACGCGCTGGGCGCTGCTCGTGAAGCCGTACTCCCTGGAGCAGTTGGGCGAACTGCTCTACGCCAAGGACTACGTGCCCGGTTCGCTGCGTTTCCACGGCGAGGGCGGTTACGTGGCCCTGCCCCCGTCCAGGACCGGGCAGGGCGAGATCCGCTGGGAGCGGGCTCCACTGCCCGGCTCGGCCGCCCCCTGGGTTCCCGACGTGGAGGCCGTGGTGGATGCCGTGGTGGAAGCGCTCACTCGTACGGGTGTGAGCGCCCCCGAGTTGTAGGGGATTCGGGCGCGCGGGGAACCGCGCGCCCGCCCTCGCTCGTTATCGTCCCCTTCATGCTGCGTCATTCCGGGGGACGACCCCTTGACCCCCGAAGAGTCCGCCTGATGGTGCTGACAGGCATCGTCGTCCTCACGGTCGGGCTGCCGCTGGCCGTGGCCTCGGCGGGGCCGGTGGACGGTGAGGTGCCTGCCTCCGCCACTGGTGACCGTAAAGCCGGTGATGCCGCGTCCCGCGATTCCGCATCCGGCGCCCGCGATTCCGGCGGCCGTGGTGCCGGTGATCCGGCATCCGCCGACCGTGGCGTCCGTGGTTCGGCATCCGGTGGCCAGGGCAGCGAGGGCCGTTCGTCCGGCGAGTCGCCCGTCTCCGATCGGGCCGACGACAGGGGGGCCGGCTCAGGGCCGGCGGGCGCCGCTTCAGGGGCTGCGGGCTCCGCGGGGCCGAGGAGCCCCCTGACGCTCGGCGTGGGGCTCGCCACCGCCGCCCGCTGCGGTCCGGAACTCGCCTCCCCCGACGGCATCGAGGCGCAGACCTGCGTACTGACGCAGGGGCGGGACACCTGGGCGCGTACCTACTACCGCAACGCGACCGGTGACGATCTCACGTCCGTACTGACTCTCATGGTGCCCGGCGACCGGACCGTACGGATGCACTGCGCGCTGGGCGCGGACGACGAGCCGGGGGTGTGCGAGACGCCGCGGGAGCGCACGGTCGAAGATGCGTCGGCGTACATGGCCGTCGCCGAGTTCGCGGAGAGTGCCGACGGGCCGCTGCTGTTGCGCTCGGGGAGCAACTCGCCTACGCAGAAAGGGCGTTGAGGACTTCGCCGACAACCGCCGCGCATCCGGGCATGAAAAGACCCGGTTGCTGACGACGGGGGATGCACCAGCAACCGGGCTACTCGAACGGTAACAAGAGATCGGCGGTTCGCAAATTCGATCTCGGCTATTCAGACACCGATCGGCTTGCCACGATGGGGAGTTGTGACAGGAGTCACCCACTCGGCACACCTGTCGTCCGACTGGCCGGTCGGTCAGCCGGACGACGCGTGTCCCCCGGGTGTCAGCTGAGGGTGACCTGTCGGTTGGTGAGGCCGCCGCGGGCCCGGCGTTCGTCCGCGGTGAGCGGTGCGTCCGTGGCCAGGGCGGCGGCGAGCCGCTCGGCGAATTCGGAGGCGGGCTTCTCGACGTCCTCCGCCGTGACACCCGTCGGCAGGTCCCAGACCGGGACGGTGAGGCCGTGGGCGCGGAAGGAACCCACCAGCCGGGTGCCTTCCCCGAGGCTCGACCGGCCCGCCGCGTGCAGCCGCGCGAGCGCGTCCAGAAGTTGCTCCTCGGGGTGCGGCATGACCCAGCGCAGGTGGTTCTTGTCCGGCGTCTCGCACCAGTACGCCGCGTCGACGCCGGTGAGCTTCACCGTCGGGATGGCGGCGGCGTTGGCGCGCTCCAGGGAGGCGGTCACCTCCGGCGTCGCGTTCTGCGCGTCCGGGACCCAGAATTCGAAGCCCGTGTGCACAACTGGCTCGAACGCGCCTTCGGGGTCGAGCACATCCTGCAGTCGCACGCCGTCGCTCGGGGCGCGACGGCCCTGCACCGGAGTGCCGGGCTCGGCGGTGAGCGCGCGCTGGAGCGTGTCTGCCAGGTCGCGGCTGATGTCGCCGGACGCCGTGTCGTTCTGCAGGCCGATGAGGACCGAGCCGTCCTCGCGGCGCAGCGCCGGCCACGCCATCGGCAGCACCGTCGCGAGGGTGACCGACGGGACACCCTCCGGGAGCGGCTCCTTCAGATGCAGCTCGACGGTGGCCGCGGGGACCAGCTCGCGCAGCGCGACCCAGTCGCCCTCGCTGGGCAGGCCCTCGAAGGGCCGCTGCACCAGCTCGGTCACGGCGTGCGCGGCGGCGCGGCCGTGACATGCCTTGTAGCGGCGGCCGCTGCCGCAGGGACAGGGCTCGCGTGCTCCGACAACCGGAACGTGTCCGTCAGCGCCGGCGGCGCGGGCCCCATCCTGCGGCTGCGGCTGCTTGGCCTTCGTCTGGGGTCGCTTCTTGGCCATCGTGGAGGTCTCCCGGTTACGGCTCGACTCGTACGGGCGCGAGCCTAGCCGCTCGTACGAGGACCCACGGGACCCTGTGGACAACGTGCCCGGTCGTACCCGCGACGGCGTTTCGGTTCGTCCCGGAACCGGCACGTCCGCCTGCTTCGGCCCCGATCCCGCGTCCGGTGGTTTCCGGCCCCGGTTCTCCGGCCTCCGCCTCCGGCGCCCGATGCGGCTCGGCTCTTGGTTTCCGGCCTTCGGCTCACGGCTTCGGCCCGGCTCTTCGTTTCCGGCCTTCGGCCTCCGGCTCACGGCTTCGGCTCGGCTTTCGGTTCCGGTCTTCGGCCAGGGCTTCGGTCCGGCTTTCGGCTTTCGGTTTTCGCTCGGCGGTCTTGGGCTTCGACGCGCGACCGACGCCGGTCTGTCACCTGTCGCTCACACTCGTTGCTCGCACTCGTCGCCCGTCGCACATCACGCGGTGCTTGTTGTTGGCTTCGGGCCCCGTCAGGTCACGCGGCCGTTTGGCTGCTCGGCCGTTCGGTCTGTTCCGGTTCGGGTTCCGGTCCCGGTAGGCCAGCCTGGTCCGCTGCGGGCCGGCTGTCCGACCCCTTCCGGGACCGCTGCCGCTATCCGTTCCGGACCGTTGTTCGATCTCTTCCGGAACCGCTGTCGCGATCCGCTCCGGACCAGCTGGTCCGATTCCTTTAGGGACCACCCTTTGCGATCCGTTCGGGTCCTGCCCTCGCGATCCGTTCCGGGTCTGCCCATGCGATCCGTTTTCCGGGCCGCCGTCGTGGCGATTCGCTCCAGATCCGCCGGAGCGATCCGCGCCGGCCCGCCGGCTCCGGCCTGCTTCAGTCCAGCCCGTCGAAGGCGTCCCCGAAGCCGAGGTCGGCTGTCGCGGACACCGCGGGGGCCGTGACCCGCGTGGCGAAGTCGTCCCGGCGGCGCACGGCGTGCGCCTCCTTGTGTACGACCGCCCACACCGTGACCTCACCGCGGTGGTCGTCCCGGACGCCCCAGTCGTCGGCCAGCGCAGTGATGATGTTCAGCCCGCGACCGCCGTGTGCGGTGATCGAGGGCGTGGCGGGAACCGGACGGGTCGGACCGCCGCCGTCCGTCACCTCGACGGTGAGCCTGCCGGTCGGTTCGACGCGCCAGGCCGCCCGGACGTCACCGTCCCCGGCCAGGGCATCACCCAGTGGCCTGCCGTGCCGGCAGGCATTGCTCAGTAGTTCGGAAAGGATCAGTACGGCATCGTCGATGACCGTTTCCGCGACACCGCCGGTGCGCAGATGCGCCCGCATCCGGTGTCTGGCTTCGCCCACGCCGGCAGGGCCGTGGGGTACGGCCATGCTCGACGACGCAGGCACCTCCTGTGCCACCACCAACGCCACCCCCGAGACCTCCTTTGCCCCACGCCACGGTGTGGATGCCCTCCTGGACTGAGCCGGAAACCGGCCAATGCCCGTGCGGTGACGCACTCGCAACGATCGAATACGCTTCGAACGCGCCGGAGCACTCCCTGTAGTCGCATGGCGCGAAATCGGTGACTTGTCCGAAACCGAACATCGGTGTACGAAACCCGGGGGACCTGCGGGGGCCGTGTGAACGCTGGTTTCAGCGGCCCAACTGGCGCAATACCGCCCGTGGCCGATTGGTGATGATGGCGTCCACGCCCAGGCCGACGCAGAGGTCGACGTCGTGGGACTCGTTCACCGTCCACACGTGGACCTGGTGACCGGCCCCTTTCAGGCGCGCGACGTATGCCGGGTGATTGCGCACGATCCGCAGCGAGGGGCCGGCGATACGGACGCCCGGGGGCAGCCGCCCGTCGCGCAGCCGGGGTGAGACGAACTGCAGCAGGTAGACCGTCGGCAGCGTCGGTGACGCGGCGCGGACCCGCTGGAGGGAGCGTGCCGAGAAACTCATGACGCGTACGGGCGACTCGGCGGGAGAGGGCGGTGCGTCGAGACCGAAACGCTTCAGGAGGACGAGCAGTCGCTCCTCGACCTGGCCGGCCCAGCGCGTGGGGTGCTTCGTCTCGATGGCGAGCCGTACGGGGCGGCCGGCGTCGGCCACGAGTTCGAGCAGGCGCTCCAGTGTGAGGACGGACTGCTGCTCCCAGGAGGGGGGCCGCTGCTGTTCCCAGTCGGGCGCCTCGTCGCGGTTCTTCCAGGAGCCGAAGTCCAGGGTGGCGAGATCCGCGAGTTCCAGGGCGGAGACGGCGCCGCGGCCGTTGGAGGTCCGGTTCACGCGGCGGTCGTGCACGCAGACGAGATGCCCGTCCGCGGTCAGCCGTACATCGCACTCGAGGGCGTCGGCCCCGTCCTCGATCGCCTTCTCGTACGCGGCCAGGGTGTGTTCGGGGGCGTCTTCGGAGGCCCCGCGGTGGGCGACGACCTGGGTCGGGTGCTGTCGTGCGTGGGTCACCGCGTCATGGTGCCATCGCAAGTGGGTAGGCGTGCGGACGTCGGCGCGGAACCTACAGTGGTTTTGTCAGACCTGTCCTATATAAATAAAGATCCCGGAGTCACAGGTCCCGCTTATGGTGCCCTGACGTCCCGGGGGAGAAGCTGACGGCATACAAAAGCACATGCGCAGCTGAATCGTGCCGGTTCCCGAACACGCGTGAGTTGAGTCCTGAACACACGCGTCCGAACGTGACCGAATGTGAACTGACTGAACAGCCGTGGATCGAGAGGAAGAGCTGTGAGCACCGAGAACGAGGGCACCGCAGTACCCCCGGCCCCGTCTGCACCTCCCGTGCCGGTGGACACTCCCGCTGCTTCCGTGCCTCCGGAACAGGCGGCTTCGCCGGGAGCGGACTCCGTGGGCCCGAACCACGGCGCGTCCCACCCTCCGGGGCAGGGCCCCTTCCAGGGAGACACGCCGACGGCTTCGTTGCCTCCGGTGCCGCACGGGGGTCCCGGGTCCCCCGAGGCTCCTTACGGCGCCTCTCCCGCTCCCCAGGCGGGTTCCTGGCCGCCGCCTCCGCCGCCGACCACGCCCGCGTACGCGGGTGAGGGAAGCCCGGGCCCGTACGCGGGCGGCGGCGACGGCGGCTCCGGGCCGTACGGGGGCGCAGGCGGTCCAGGCCCGTACGGGAGCGGGGGCGAAGGCGGCTCCGGGGACGTGTGGGGCTCCTCGTACCAGCAGCCCGCTCCCAAGGGGAAGTCCAACGGACGCGGCGGTCTGGTCGCCGCGGTTCTCGCGGCCGCGCTGCTCGCTGGCGGCGTGGGCGGCGGCGTCGGCTTCTGGGCGGCGGACCGCAAGGACGACTCCTCCGGTTCGACGACGGTCTCCGCGTCCGAGAGCGGCGGCGACCTCAAGCGCGACGCCGACTCGGCCGCGGGCGTGGCCGCCAAGGCGCTGCCGAGCACGGTCACGATCGAGGCCGAGGGCAGCAACGGCGAGGGCGGGACGGGCACCGGCTTCGTCTTCGACAAGCAGGGTCACATCCTGACCAACAACCACGTGGTGGCCGAGGCGGTCGAGAGCGGCAAACTGTCGGCGACCTTCTCGAACGGCAAGAAGTACGACGCCGAGGTGGTGGGTCACGCCCAGGGCTACGACGTCGCGGTCATCAAGCTCAAGAGCCCGCCGGGCGACCTCAAGCCGCTGCCGCTCGGCAACTCGGACAAGATCGCCGTCGGCGACTCGACCATCGCGATCGGTGCCCCGTTCGGGCTGTCCAACACGGTGACCACGGGCATCATCAGCGCCAAGAACCGCCCGGTGGCCTCCAGCGACGGCAGTTCCAGCAGCAAAGCCTCGTACATGAGCGCGCTGCAGACCGACGCCTCGATCAACCCGGGCAACTCCGGCGGGCCGCTCCTGGACGCCAAGGGCGCGGTGATCGGCATCAACTCCGCGATCCAGTCCACGAGCGGCGGCCTGGGCGGTACGAGCCAGTCGGGCTCCATCGGCCTGGGCTTCGCGATCCCGATCAACCAGGCGAAGACCGTTGCCCAGCAGCTCATCAAGACCGGCAAGCCCGTCTACCCGGTCATCGGCGCCTCCGTCGCCCTGGAGGAGGGCACGGGCGGCGCGAAGATCAGCGAAGAGGGCGCGGGCAACTCCGACGCGGTCACGCCGAACGGCCCCGCCGACAAGGCCGGCCTCAAGCCCGGCGACGTCATCACCAAGCTCGACGACCGGGTGATCGACAGCGGCCCGACCCTCATCGGCGAGATCTGGACCCACCAGCCCGGCGACACCGTCAAGCTCACCTACACCCGCGACGGCAAGCAGCGGACGGCGGAAGTCACCCTGGGCCAGCGCGAGGGCGACAGCTGACCCGTTACTCTTGTCCCCGCGCCGATCTCTCAGCGGCGCGGGGTGGGTTGCCCGAGCGGCCTAAGGGAACGGTCTTGAAAACCGTCGTCGCAGCGATGTGACCGTGGGTTCAAATCCCACACCCACCGCAGGTGAACGGCCCCTGACCAGGCAGACCGGTCAGGGGCCGTCGTCGCGTGAGATCTCTGCTGGTCACTGGGGGTCGCGTTCTTCCGTGTGTTTTCGGTCTGTCCTGTCGGGCGCGGATGGGGTACGGGCGGGCTGCTGGGCCGCCCAGTCGGTGTCCCCTCGTGGCGGCGGCACTGATCTACGTGCCCTGGTGGCGGAGGCGACGCGCCCCTTTGAAGCCGGAGCCCGGCGAGAGTGACGACACCCTGCGGGTTGCCGTGGGTCACGGGTGGTGGATTGTCATGCGTGAGGCCGATGTGATGGTCGAGCGGGCCTCGCGTTCGGTGAGGCCCGTGCGGACGGCGGCGTCCACCAGGGCCTCGGTCACTTGCGGACCCAGGCCGTTCTCGTACGCACGGCAGGCCGCCCAGAACAAGCGGGTGTTGCGCTGCCCCTCATGGGCGGCGAGCACGAACTGGACAAGGCCCTGACCCTGCTGGTTCGCCGAAGAGCTCGTGAGGGTGTTCGAGCGGGGCGGTGGTGTCAGGAGGCGCAGCAAGGAGGCCGGGCAGGGCGCGGGCGCGAGCCGGCCGGTGCCCGGAGCCGTGCTGTAGACGCCGTGTTCGGTGCGGGAGCCGGGGCCGACGAGGTAGCCGCCGGCGCCACGGATGTCGATGCCCGGGGCCAGGCGGCCCGCGGAGTTGGGGACGACGATGTCGGGCGGTCCGCTCAGCCAGAGGTGACGGCCACCGCTGGGGGTCAGCACGACCACCGTCTCAGGGATGGTGAACAGGTGGCGCAGCGCCAGTTCACGAAGAGCCGCGGACGAGTCCGTACCCGACTTGGTGTCCAGGTCGATGCCGATGAGGTGGTACGGGTCCAGGCCGCAGGCGATGCCGTAGCCGGTGGCCCAGGGAGCGGCGGCGAAGAGTTCACGTATGCGGTGGGGGTCGGTCGAGGCGTCGTACACGCCGTGCCCGAAGCGGCCGCACCCGCCGTGGCAGGGCGGTGCCGTCGGGTCGTCGCGGTGCGGCGAGCGCAGCGCCGGGAGTTTGGTCCGGGACAGCGGGATGACGGCCAGTCCGCGTTCGGCGGCTGACAGGGCGTGTGCGAGGGCCAGCGTCGTGGCCTGCCGATCGATGGTGGCCATGCCTCTATGTTCGTACGAGTGTTCGAAAAAGGGAAGGGGTCGTGCGGTTCGCGGGGGCGCTCCGAGGCGGTCGGCGGGGCTGCGGTGCGCTCCAGGGGCGGATGTGAGAACCCGCCATCGACATTGGCCGAAAAGGTGACGGAACGCTTCATCTGTTGCGGCGCGCGGGATCGAGATGTCCGCACCCTCCCGAACCGAGGTTTTGGAATGATGAAGGGGGTTTATCGACATGTCCTCACGCTTGCGAGCGAATAGCGGCTTCCGGGGTGGTTCGCCGGGGATCGGTGGGCAATTCTGATCTTGCGACGTCGTGCACGAACACCGAGGCGGTCGGCCAACTGCCCCGGATCCAGCCGTACTCAGCCGGTCCGACCGGCACGTACTTCTCGCTCCTGGAGGAACAGACATGGCAAGCATCCGTACTGCCCGCGTTCTCGCCGCCGCGGCAGCCCTGCCGCTCGCCGCCGCCCTCTTCTCGGGTGTGGCGATGGCCAACAGCGGCTCCTTCGCGGACAACGGATCGAACGCCGCCGCCGCGACGGTCGGTGGCAGCGGTGTCGGTGGCGACAACTTCGGCACCTCGTCCACGACCCAGCAGCAGGCCGTCGGCTCAGGCGCCTCGAACCAGAGCAACACGGCTCAGGTGAATGGTTCCGGGTTCACGGCCATCGACCAGTCGAACGAGAACGTCGCCGTCAACTTCATCGCCCTCTGGTGAGCCGGCGGCCGCCGGGGACTGGAGGCCCCCGACGGTCGTGAGCCTCTTTAATGGGGTGCTTTGTGGGGTGATGACACGCCTGCGCGGCGGTGCTTCGGTGCCGCCGCGCAGGCGTGTCTGGTACTTGGTCATTGGCCACTGGTGCTTGGCCATTGATGTTTGTTGTGTGATGTTTGATGTTTTGTCGCGTGTGGTGCGCCGCGTCCCGTCACTGTGCTCGCGTGCGTCGTACCCGCGTGCCTTGGGTCCGCCTGCGTCGCGCCGTCTATCCCTTGACAGTGCGGTGGACCTGACGGACAGTCAGAAACTCCTGTCCGCACGAGGTCAGTCCGGGAGGGTCGCCGTCGTGCACCTCGCCCCCACCGAGCGCCAGCGCCGGCTGCGCGCCGAACTCCGTACGTACTTTCGCGAGCTGATGCCGGACGGGCCGTCCGCGGCCGGGCACGAACGGCGGCGCGCGCTGCTGCGGCGGATCGGCTCCGACGGGTGGCTTGGGCTCGGGTGGCCGGAGAGCTACGGCGGGCAAGGGCGGGGCGCCGAGGAGCAGTTCGTCTTCTTCGACGAGGCATGCCGGGCGGGCGCCCCGGTGTCCATGGTCACGTTGAACACCGTCGGGCCCACGCTCATGAAGTACGGGACCGAGGAACAGAAGGACTACTTCCTGCCGCGGATTCTGCGCGGGGAACTCGTGTTCGCGATCGGGTACAGCGAGCCGTCGGCGGGGACGGACCTGGCGTCGCTGCGGACGCGGGCCGTGTGGATCGGCCGCGGGGGAGCCCATGACGGCGGCGGCGATGGAGGGCGGGATGGAGCCCGACCCGACGGGGACGGGCCTGGCACGGGCGAACTCGGTGAGGACGGGCCCTGCGGGGACGGGTCCGCCGGTGACCGGCCCGGCGGTGGCTGGCTTGTCGACGGGCAGAAGGTGTTCACCTCGAACGCTCAGCACGCCGACTGGATCTGGCTCGCCTGCCGTACGGATCCGGACGCGCCGAAGCACAAGGGCATCTCGATCCTGCTGGTCCCCACGGACGCTCCCGGGTTCTCCTGGACGCCCATCGAGACCGTGGGCGGTCTGACCACGACGGCCACCTACTACGACGGGATCCGTGTACCGGCCTCCCGTCTCGTCGGTGAGGTGAACGGCGGCTGGGGGCTCATCACCGACCAGCTCAACCACGAGCGGGTCGCGCTCGCGGCCATCGGTATGCAGGCCGAGGACTTCTTCGCGGCCGCGCTGGCTGCGGCCCGCACACCCGATCCAGTGACTGGACGGCGCAGGGTTGACGAGCCGTGGGTGCGTTCCAGGCTGGCCGAGGTGCATGCCCGCCTGGCGGCAACACGCCTGCTCAACTGGCGTCTGGTGGGTGATGTGGGGGCCGGCCGGCTGGCACCCGGAGATGCCAGCGGCGTGAAAGTCGTGGGAACCGAATCAGCCGTCGCGGTGTATCGAATGTGTCAGGAAATCGTCGGATCGGACGCGCTGATCCGCCGCGGTTCGCCAGGTGTCTTCGAGGACGGCGAGCTGGAGCGGATGAACAGGGCGGCACAGATCAACACATTCGGGGGCGGGGTGAGCGAGGTGCAGCGGGAGATCGTGGCGACGATGCGGCTCGGGATGACCAGGGGGCGGCGGTGAGCGAGAGGGCCATGTCGAGCGAGAGCGCCGTGCCGAGCGGGGCGGACCCGGAGGGCGCGCCGGGCGCGGCGGGCGCGGAGCGGGAGAAGGGCGCGACGGGAGGGGCGGGGGCGACGGCGGCTGCGGATGCGACCGACGGCGGGCACGAGGACGTCTACGCGCGGCTGAAAGCGTACGAAGGGCGGGCGGCCGCCGTGGGAGGCGTGGGCAAGGACCTGGTCAACGAACCGATGATCCGGCACTGGTGCGAGGCGATGGGAGACACGAATCCGGCGTACGCGGGAGCAGGCGCCATCGCGCCGCCGACCATGCTCCAGGCATGGACGATGGGGGGACTGTCCGGACACGGGCACGGGAACGGGCATGGGCACGGGGGACGTTCGGGGGCGTACGACGAGTTGCTCGGGCTGCTCGACGGCGCCGGATACACCTCGGTGGTCGCCACGGACTGCGAGCAGGAGTATCTGCGGCCCCTGCGGCCCGGGGACCGGATCACCTTCGACGCGATGATCGAGTCGGTCTCCGAGCGCAAGACGACCAAGCTGGGGACGGGGTACTTCGTCACGACGCGGATGGATGTACGGGCAGAGGGCGAACCGGCCGGGACGCATCGGTTCCGGATCCTCAAGTACATGCCCGCGGGGCGGCACGGCAGAGACGGCACGGCCGGTGGAGACGGCACGGCGGCGGAAGCTGCTGCTGCCCGCCCCGAGGGTTCCCGCGTCGAGCGGCCCCGCCCCGTCGTCAATCGGGACAACGCCGGTTTCTGGGAGGGCGTGACCCGGCACCGGCTGCTCATCCAGCGGTGCGGGGAGTGCGGGACGCTGCGTTTTCCCTGGCTGCCGGGGTGCAACGCCTGTGGATGCCTGGAGTGGGACACGGTCGAGGCGGCCGGCGAGGGGACCGTCTACTCGTACGTGGTGATGCATCACCCGCCTTTCCCGGCCTTCGACCCTCCGTATGCCGTGGGACTGGTCGAACTCGCCGAGGGCGTGCGGATGATCAGCAACGTGGTGGGGGTGCCGCACGACCGCGTGCGGATCGGGATGCCGGTACGGCTGGAGTTCGCGCGCGTGGACGAGCAGCTGGAGTTGCCGGTCTTCCGGGCCACCGGGGGGAGCGGTGGCTGACATGGACTTCACACCGACGGAGGAGCAGGCGGCGGCCCGCGATCTGGCCGCGCGGATCTTCGGCGATCTCTCCACGCACGAGCGCCTGGCAGCCGCCGGGACGGGGAGCGACGGGGAGTTGTGGAAGGCGCTGTGCGAGGCGGGCCTGCCTGCCGCCGTGCAGGACATAGGACTCCTCGGACTCGTGCTTCTGCTGGAGGAGCAAGGGCGGACGACGGCCCAGGTGCCGTTCGCCGTGAGCTGTGTCTACGGACTGCTGGCGGTGTCGGCGCACGGTTCGGCGGGGCAGCGGGAGCGCCTGCTGCCGGGCATCGCCGACGGCACGGTCGTCGTGACCGGCGCCCTGCCGGAGACCGCCGTACGGGCGGGCCGGCCCGGGGAGCCGAGTGGGGTGGCCCCCGTGCCCCCCGTGGCGCACGGGGAGCTGAGCGGGGCGGTCCCCCTGGCGCACGGGGAGTTGAGCGGGGTGGTCCCCGTGGTGCCGTGGCTCCGCGATGCCACGCACGTGCTCGTCGCCGACGACGAACACCGGTTGTGGCTCGTACGGACCGTCGACGCACGGTCCGAGCCCGTCGAGTCGACCGCCCCGTGGTCGGCCGGACGCCTGACCCTGAGCGCGACCCCGGCCGAGCGGCTCGGCGCCCCTGAAGAGGAAGTGGGAGAGGGCGGGGACGGAGAAAGGGAGGACGGCGGCCTCGGTGGCGGGGGCCGTGCCGCGGCCTACGACGACGTGCTCGCCACCGCGCGCACCGCCTTCGCGGGACTGCAGGCCGGGGTGTGCGCGGGTTCGGTGGCCAGGGCGGTGGCGTACACCAACACCCGCGAGCAGTTCGGCCGGCCCCTCGCGGCCAAACAGGGGGTCCAGCTCCGCGCGGCCGACGCCCACATGGACACCGAGGCGATACGTGTCACGGCGTACGAGGCGGCGTGGCGGAGGGACGAAGGGCTGGACTACACCGCGCAGGCGCTGACCACCGCCTGGTGGGCGTCGGAGGCGGGGCACCGCGTCGTCCACGCCGGGCAGCACCTGCACGGTGGCATGGGTGCCGACCTCGACCATCCCGTGCACCGGCACTTCCTGTGGGGACGGCAGCTGGACGCGTATCTGGGATGCGGGAGCGAACTCCTGCAAGAGCTGGGGGAGTTGCTCGTGCAGGGTGAGGGGGACGGATGACGACCGAGGTCGAGCCGGTGCGGGCCGGTGACGCGCTGCCGCCGCTGGAGATCGAGATCACCCGCACGCTCGTCGTCGCCGGGGCGATCGCGTCGCGCGACTACCAGGACGTGCACCATGACGCGGAGGCGGCACGGCAGAAGGGTTCGCCGGACATCTTCATGAACATCCTGACGACCAACGGGCTCGTCGGGCGCTACATCACGGACCACTTCGGTCCCGGGGCCGTGCTGCGGAGAGTGGCGATCCGCCTGGGTGCGCCCAACTACCCGGGCGACACGATGGTGCTCACCGGCGTGGTGGAGGACGTCCGGGGCGACACGGCGACGGTGCGGGTCGTCGGCGCCAACGGTCTCGGCAGACACGTCACGGGGACGGTCACCGTCACCGTGCCGCGGTGGCCGAAGACCGGCACTGTCCCCAAGGCGGTTGGCAGTGTCCCCGAGGCGGCCGACACCGTCTCCGAAGCGGCCGGCACCGTTCCGGAGGCCGCCGACGGTGGCGCGGTCCGGCGTGCGGAGGGGCGGTCGTGAGCGTACGGGCCAGGGACAGTCTCGGCGGGCGGGCGGCCGTCGTCGGGATCGGGGCCACCGAGTTCTCCAAGGACTCGGGGCGCAGCGAGCTGCGGCTCGCGGTGGAGGCGGTGCGGGCCGCGCTGGACGACGCGGGGCTCACGCCGGGAGACGTGGACGGCGTGGTGACGTTCACGATGGACACGAGCCCCGAGATCACCGTCGCCCAGGCGGTCGGCATGGGCGAGCTGTCCTTCTTCTCGCGGATCCACTACGGCGGCGGGGCGGCCTGCGCGACCGTCCAGCAGGCCGCGCTGGCGGTGGCCGCGGGGGTGGCCGACGTCGTGGTCTGCTACCGGGCGTTCAACGAGCGGTCGGGGCGGAGATTCGGCTCGGGGGTCCAGCGCCGGGAGCCGTCGGCGGAGGGGGTCGCGCTCGGTTGGGCGTTGCCTTTCGGACTGCTCACGCCCGCGTCCTGGGTGGCGATGGCGGCCCAGCGCTATCTGCACACGTACGGGCTGACGGCGGAGGCGTTCGGGCAGGTCGCGGTCGTCGACCGGAGGTACGCGGCGACCAATCCGGCGGCGTACTTCCACGGCAGACCGATCACGCTCGCCGATCATGCCGCGTCGCGCTGGATCGTCGAGCCGCTGCGGCTGCTCGACTGCTGTCAGGAGACGGACGGCGGCCAGGCCCTGGTCGTCACCTCGGTGGAGCGGGCGCGCGACCTCCCGCATCCGCCCGCCGTGGTCGTCGCGGCCGCCCAGGGTGCGGGGCGGGCGCAGGAGCAGATGACCAGCTTCTACCGGGACGACCTGACGGGGCTGCCGGAGATGGGTGTGGTGGCGCGGCAGCTGTGGCGTACGTCGGGACTGACGCCGGCCGGGATCGATGTCGGGATCCTGTACGACCACTTCACGCCGTTCGTGCTGACGCAGTTGGAGGAGTTCGGGTTCTGCAAGGCGGGTGAGGCGGCGGACTTCGTCGCGGAGGAGCGGTTGCCGCTGAACACCCACGGAGGACAGCTCGGGGAGGCGTATCTGCACGGGATGAACGGAGTGGCGGAGGGAGTGCGGCAACTGCGCGGTGCGTCCGCGAACCAGATACCCGGAGCGAGTCGGGTGCTGGTGACCTCGGGGACGGGCGTTCCGACGTCGGGGCTGGTTCTCGGTTCGGACGATCGGGGCTGATCGGCTGATTGCGGGGGCGGACGGATGAACGTGGCGCGTGTCCGGCCCCGACAGCGAGGCCGGGGCCGTTGACTCGGCTCATGCGTTGGCTGCGATGTCACAAGATGATCGTCGGATTCGGATTCGTCCTGCTTCTCCTCGGGCTCACGGCGGCACCGCCGGCGGAGGCGGGGTCGTGGGCGCCGGGCGCCGCCGCTCGGGTGGGTTCCCGGACCCCGGATGCGGAACTCCGTGTTCCGGAGTCCGGCATGGAACCTGAGGTGCGCACCTTCAAGGGCCGCGCGTTCGACACCTGCCGGGCGCCGTCCGCGGACACCATGCGGAGGTGGCGGGCATCCCCGTACCGGGCCGTGGGTGTCTACTTCGGCGGTCGTGGGCGGGCCTGCAAGGCGCAGCCCCATCTGAGTCACGGCTGGATGCGGACGGTGCAGGGCCAGGGCTGGCGGGTGCTGCCGCTGTACGTGGGCTCACAGGCGACCTGCGTGTTCGCGCGGCACAAGAAGAGCGTCCCGATCGGGCGGCACCCTTGGAAGCAGGGGACGGCGGAGGCCCGCGACGCGGTGAAGAAGGCGGCGGCGCTCGGCATCCGGCCGGGTAGCCCGCTGTTCCTGGACATGGAGGCTTATGCGGACGGGAAGAAGAAGTGCGCCCGCTCCACGCTCCTGTTCGTACGGGGGTGGAACCGGGAGGTGTCGCGCCGGGGGTACCTCGCGGGGTTCTACAGCAGCGCCGAGTCGGGCATCCGACACATGGAGCGCTCGCGGCGGGCCGGAGTGCGGGACCTGCCGTCGGTCGTGTGGTTCGCGCGATGGGGCGTACGGAACGGGCTGCACAGCGAGCCCGTCCTGCGGAAGACCGCGTGGACGCCCGCGCGGCGCATCCACCAGTACGCGGGGAACGTACGGGAACGGCACGGCGGCCGTACGCTGCTGATCGACCGCAATCTGATGCACGCGCCGGTCGCACGCATCGACTGAGCCGACAGCACGCCGGAGCATGGGCGTACTCCTTCCGCACCATGCCGGCGGGCGGCCTACTGCGGGCGGAGTGGGGTGGGGGCCGTTTCTCAGGGGTGAACCCCCAGGGGTCCGGAGCCTCGTGTCCACCTTCAGGAGGTGGGGCCTGCCCCCCTCCTACAACCTGAGGCGGACACGGCTTCGGGACCTGCGGCCGATCCGCTGGAGTAGGGGGCGATCCTAGCGTGGAGCCATGACCACATCCGTCTGCACCAGCGCTTCGAACGCAGCGACGCGGACCCATGCGTACCCGTCGTTCTCCTCGTACATGAGGGCTCGCCAACCCGTGTTGCTGCGTACCGCGCGCTCGCTTACCGCGAACCCGTGTGACGCGGAGGACCTGCTGCAGACCGCCCTCACCAAGACGTACGTCGCCTGGGAGCGGATCGAGGACCACCGGGCGCTCGACGGCTATGTACGGCGGGCGCTGCTGAACACGCGGACGTCGCAGTGGCGGAAGCGGAAGGTCGACGAGTTCGCGTGCGACGAGCTCCCGGAGCCGGAGGCTCCGCCGGCCGGGGACCCGGCGGAGCAGCAGGCCCTGCACGACGCGATGTGGCGCGCGATCATGAAGTTGCCCGCGCGGCAGCGGGCGATGGTCGTACTGCGGTACTACGAGGACCTGAGCGAGGCACAGACGGCGGAGGTGCTGGACGTGTCGATCGGTACGGTCAAGTCGGCCGTGTCCCGCGCGCTGGGCAAGCTCCGAGAGGACCCTGAGCTGGGCCCCGTGCGCTGACCGTGCACCTACCGCGCGCCGACCGGTGCGGCGGAGCACAGGGTGTACGACCCGGCAAGCAATCCTTGCCGTGATGTGATCGATCACCCGGGAGTAGTGACATACCGCGCGGTATGTGAGCAGAATCAGCCCAACCCTTACCACCGCGTAGGCAATGTCGCCCCCGGGAGGACGCCGTGCTGAGCACGATGCAGGACGTACCGCTGCTGATCTCAAGGATCCTGACCCACGGGTCGACGATCCACGGTTCATCTCAGGTGATCACCTGGACCGGAGAGGGCGAGCCCCAGCGGCGCTCGTTCGCCGAGATCGGGGTCCGGGCGGCCCGCCTGGCGCACGCGCTGCGTGACGACCTCGGAGTCCGCGACGACGACCGGGTCGCGACGCTGATGTGGAACAACGCCGAGCATGTCGAGGCGTACTACGCGATCCCGGCCATGGGCGCGATTCTCCACACGCTCAACCTCCGGCTGCCTCCCGAGCAGCTCGTCTGGATCGTCAATCACGCCGCCGACCGCGTGATCGTGGCCAACGGTTCGCTGCTCCCGCTGCTCGCGCCGCTGATCCCGCACCTCAAGTCGGTCGAGCACGTGGTCGTCGCCGGCCCCGGTGACCGGTCGCTGCTCGACGGGGCGACCGTCCAGGTGCACGAGTACGAGGACCTGATCGCGGACAAGCCGGACAGCTACGACTGGCCCGCGTTGGACGAACGCCAGGCCGCGGCCATGTGTTACACGTCCGGCACGACCGGTGACCCCAAGGGCGTCATCTACTCGCACCGTTCCATCTACCTGCACTCGATGCAGGTCAACATGACGCAGTCCATGGGTCTCACCGACGGGGACACGTCCCTGGTCGTGGTCCCGCAGTTCCACGTGAACGCCTGGGGCTTGCCGCACGCGATGTTCATGACCGGCGTGAACGTGCTGATGCCGGACCGTTTCCTGCAGCCCGCTCCGCTCGCCGAGATGATCGAGAGCGAGCGTCCGACGCACGCGGCAGCCGTCCCGACCATCTGGCAGGGTCTGCTCGCGGAACTCACGGCCAAGCCGCGTGACGTGAGTTCGCTGACCCAGGTCACCATCGGCGGCTCCGCCTGTCCGCCCGCCCTCATGAAGGCGTTCGACGACCTGGGCATGCGTGTCTGCCACGCCTGGGGCATGACGGAGACCTCGCCGCTCGGCACGATCGCGCGCCCTCCGGCCCACGTGGAGGTGGGCTCGGACGAGGAGTTCGCGTACCGGCTGACCCAGGGCCGTTTCCCGGCCGGTGTCGAGCCCCGGCTGACCGGCCCGGGCGGCGAGCGGCTGCCGTGGGACGGCGAGTCCGCGGGCGAGCTGGAGGTGCGCGGCCCGTGGATCGCGGGCGCGTACTACGGCGGTCAGGGCGCCGAGGTGCTGCGTCCCGACGACAAGTTCAGCGAGGACGGCTGGCTGAAGACCGGTGACGTCGGCACGATCAGCCCCGACGGGTTCCTGACCCTCACCGACCGCGCCAAGGACGTCATCAAGTCCGGCGGCGAGTGGATCTCCTCGGTCGACCTGGAGAACGCCCTGATGGCGCACCCCGATGTCACCGAGGCAGCGGTCGTCGCGGTCCCGGACGACAAGTGGGGCGAGCGGCCGCTCGCCACAGTGGTGCTGAAGGAAGGCTCCGACGCCGACTTCGACTCCCTGCGGTCCTTCCTCGCCGACGAGGGCAAGATCGCCAAGTGGCAGCTCCCCGAACGCTGGACGATCATTCCGGCGGTGCCGAAGACGAGCGTCGGCAAGTTCGACAAGAAGGTGCTGCGCAGGCAGTACGCGGCGGGAGAGCTGGACGTCACGCAGCTCTGACGGCTCGCGGACCCGGGCCTCCTACGGGACCGGGTCCGGTCCGAGGGTCTTCGCGGTGACCTATGGGTTGGGGCGCTGTTTCACGTGAAACAGCGCCCCAACCCATAGGCAAGTCCGCATGCACATCCGTACGCAAATCCGTGTGCCGTCCCCAACCTGTGGGTGGGGGCGTTCAGTTCGTGCCGATGCGGGCCAGCAGGTCGACGATCCGGTCCTGCACCTCGGCACTCGTCGATCGCTCGGCCAGGAACAGCACCGTCTCCCCCGCGGCCAGGCGCGGCAGTTCGGTCTGGTCGACGGCCGCCGTGTAGACGACGAGCGGGGTGCGGTTGAGCTGGCCGTTCGCGCGCAGCCAGTCCACGATCCCGGCACGCCGACGGCGTACCTGCATCAGGTCCATCACCACCAGGTTGGGCCGCATCTGACCGGCCAGCGTGACCGCGTCCTCGTCGGACGAGGCCCGCGCGACCTGCATACCGCGCCGTTCCAGTGTCGAGGTCAGCGCCAGCGCGATCTCGGCGTGCTCCTCGATGAGGAGAACACGCGGCGGGTGCTGCTCACTGTCGCGCGGCGCCAGCGCCTTGAGGAGGACGGCGGGGTCGGCACCATAGGCCGCCTCGCGGGTCGCCTGCCCGAGACCCGCCGTCACGAGGACCGGCACCTCGGCGGCGACGGCCGCCTGACGCAGCGACTGGAGCGCGGTACGCGTGATCGGGCCGGTGAGCGGGTCGACGAACAGCGCGGCCGGGAAGGCGGCGATCTGCGCGTCGACCTCCTCGCGCGAGTGCACGATGACGGGCCGGTAACCGCGGTCGCTCAGTGCCTGCTGCGTGGTGATGTCCGGCGCGGGCCAGACCAGCAGCCGGCGCGGGTTGTCCAGCGGCTCCGGGGGGAGCTCGTCGTCCATCGGCTGCGGATGGGGCTGGTTCGCGACCTCCACCGCGCCGCCGGGGCCGTCGAGCGGCTCGGGGCCTTCGTCGGCGTTCTCGTCGGGGGCCCCTATGGCGTACGACCGGCCGGTGCCTTCGGTGGTGTGGGCGAGCCGCGACTGCTGGCCCCCCGCTCCCGGATGCGCGCGCGTCGCCGGGTCCGGCTGCTCGGCGACGGGCTCGGGGCGGGTGCCGAGCTTGCGGCGCCGCCCGGAACCGTTGGTCGCGTGCGGGGGAGGCGTGGGTGCCTGGGGCTGCGGCGCGGCTCCCGGCTGCGTCGAGGGCTGAGCCGCGGGGTGTGCCTGTGCCTGGGCCGCGGGCGCAGGGGATCCTGCCCGGCCCGGCAGGGGCTGCTGCGCGTCGGTCATACGGCGGCCGAACGGGACGCCCTGCCCGAGGGTACGGACGCTGATCGCCCGGCCCTGGGTCGAGTTGGGGTCGATGGGCGGCGCCGCGGCCTCGTCGGGAAGGGGCTGCGCGGCGCGCGCCTGCTCCGGGGCCGCTGCGGACTCCGGGACGGCCGAGCCGACCGCGGCGGCTGAGGTGTCGGCCGTGCCGGGCCACGGCTGGGGCGCGGCGGCGGCGTCCGGCTGTACGGGTACTCCGGCGCCGGAGGTGTCGGACGAGCCGGGCCACGGCTGAGGAGGCCCGGCCGGATCCGCAGCCGGTGTGCCGGCCGAGGACACCGGAGGTTGCGGTTGCGGTAGCGGCTGAGCCGGTCCCGCGGCCATGGGGGTGCCCTGGGCGGGCGTGGTGGGGGCCGGGACTCCACCCTGGTTCGCGGATCCCTCGGCCACGGCCGGTGCTACGGGCGCCGCGGAGGCCGCGGGCCCTGCGAGACCGGCTGGGGCAACCTGACCTGGGGTGACCTGACCTGGGGCGACCTGTCCTGGGGCGACCTGCGGCGGAAGAGGCTGTCCCTGGGCGGGCACTGTCTGCGGCGGCAGAGCCTGACCGGGGGCGCCCGGCTGCGGGATGCCCTGCGGGGGCACGGCCTGCGGAGGCACGGCCTGTGGAGGCACGGCCTGTGGCGGGCCGGCCTGCGCAGGGGCGGCGTGTCCCGCGGCGGCGGGAGCGGCTGACGGTGTGCCGTGACCCGGGGTTCCCTGAACGGGTACGGGTACGGGTGCCGGCTGCCCCGGGAGGGGCTGCTGGCCGGGAAGGTGCTGGGCGGGCGCGCCTTCCGCGGGGACCGCCTGCGCGGGGGGCAGGTGGCCCGGCATGGCCGGCCCGGGCATGCCGGGCGCAGGGGGAGCGGGCGCGGGCAGTGAGGGCTGGGCGCCCTGCACCGCACCCGGCTGCCCGGAGACCCCTGCCTGTCCACCCGCCGTCGTATGGCCCACGCCCGCGCCCGTCTCCTCGGCACCGGTGCCCTGCCGGGCCCGTCGGCGCCCGCTGGGGGCCTGCACCGGATGCGGCTGGGGCGGGGTGTGCTCCTCGCCGGGGTCGTGCAGAACCGCGTCATGGCGTCCGTCGGCGGACTGGACGCGAGCCCGGGCGCGGCCCTCGGCGTGCTGGGCGGCGTATCCGGGAGAACGGTCCGCCTCGGCGGGCGGCAGTGCGAACACCGCGCGCGGCTCCGCCTCCTGGGCCGCCGCCCGCTCCGCCGCGGCCGCCAGCGCACGCCTGCGCCGTCCGGTCGGCTGAGCTCCGCCACCGTCGGCGCTCCCGCCCGTACCCGCGTCCGGAGCGGGAGAGGGTGAGGGAGCCGCGGGCAGCGCGGCCGGCAGAGCCTGCCGCCCGCCACCGTCCTGCCTCCCTCCTCCGTCCTGTTGCGTGCGCAGGCCGCCCGCGGGCGCGGGCACACCCTGTGGCGGCACGGTCTGCCCCAGTCCGGTGGCCGCGGTACCGGCCGCATGCTCGGCGGCGGTCACCACCGCGCCCTCGGAGACGCCACCCGTGGAGCCGCCACCGCCTGCGGAGCCGCCACCGGGCGCGGCGGTCTCGCCGCCGTCGACGGGGCTCGGCCGCCCACGCCGTCGCCCGGTCCCGCCGTTGCCCTCGGAACCACCCTCGTCCGTAGAGACCTGAGCCGGCAGCGCCGGCTGTCCCCCGCCCTCCGCGGCACGCCTGCGTCGACCGGTGGGCACGGCCGCCTCCGTCGAAGGCCCGACCCCGCTCTCCAGGAACGCGTCCACGGACGCGCGCCGAGCCCGCCGCCGGCCGCCCTGCGGGGAAGCCTGCTCGGGCAGTGCGAGAGCGGAACCGGCCGCACCGGCACCCGCGGCCTGGCCGCCGTCCGAGGCCCCGCCGGGGACCGGACCCTTAACGGCATGCGCACCCGCAGTACCGGTATCAGCGTCCGCGCCGCCACCAGCCGCGCCCACACCGGCAACCGCGCCCCCACCCGGAGCAGCCGGAACCGACCCGGCACCGCCCCCGATGGGCACTTCGAGGACGAACGCGCTGCCGCTCATCCCGGGGACCTCGTGCGTCTGCAGCACCCCGCCGTGCGCGCGCACGATGCCGCGCACGATCGGCTCGTGCACCGGGTCCCCACCGGTGTACGGCCCGCGTACCTCGATCCGTACGCCCTCACCGCGCTGCGCGGCCGCCACGACGACCGTGTTGTCCATGTAGCCGCCGGCCGAGACCGGCGAGTTCCCCGTGGAGTCGACGCCCGCGACGTCCGCGATGAGGTGCGCGAGCGCGGTGGCGAGCCGCTGCGGGTCGACCTCGGCCTCGATGGGGGGCGCGTGCACCGCGAACTGCACCCGGCCGGGCCCGATCAGCTCGACCGCCCCGTCGACACCGGCGGCGACGACCGCGTCCAGCATCACTTTCGTACGGGTGACGCCCTCGGTTCCGGAGTCGAGCCGCTGGTACGCGAGCACGTTGTCGACGAGGGTGGTGATGCGCGAGTAACCGGCCGACAGGTGGTGCAGGACCTGGTTGGCCTCGGGCCACAACTGCCCGGCGTCGTCCGCGGCGAGCGTCGCGAGTTCGCCGCGCAGCTGGTCGAGCGGTCCGCGCAGCGAGCGCCCCAGGACGGCCAGGAGCTGCTCGTGCCGCGCGGACAGCGCCTCGTAGCTGTCCTTCTCGCGCTCGGCGAGGGCCGCGTACCGGTCGTCCCCGGCGGCCAGCTCCTCCTCGTGCTGCTCCCGGAGCTCGCCGAGTGCCCGGGCGTGCTCCTCCCGGAGCGAGGCCAGCTCCTCGGCGTGCGCCTCGGCGGCCCGCGCGAGTTCCTGCCGATGCCGTTCGGCCGCGGCGTCCTTCTCCTCGGCGAGGGCGTCGTACGGCCGCCGGTCCGTGAAGGTCATCACGGCCCCGACGAGTTGGTCGCCGTCCCGCACCGGGGCCGTGGTCAGATCGACCGGGACCCTGTCGCCGCTCTTGGACCACAGCACCTGCCCGCGCACCCGGTGCTTGCGCCCGGAGCGCAGGGTGTCGGCGAGCGGCGACTCCTCGTACGGGAACGGCTCACCGTCCGCACGTGAGTGCAGCATCAGCGGGTGCAGCTCCTGCCCGCCGAGGTCGCTGGCCCGGAAACCGAGTATCTGGGCGGCCGCGGGGTTGACGAGGACGACCCGGCCCTCGGTGTCCGTGCCCACCACACCCTCGGCGGCGGCACGCAGGATCATCTCCGTCTGCCGTTGCGAACGCGCGAGCTCGGCCTCGGTGTCGACGGTGCCGGAGAGGTCGCGTACGACGAGCATCAGCAGCTCGTCGCCCGTGTAGCCGTAACCGTCGTACGCCTGCTGGGCGTTCTCCAGGTTCGCGCTCGTCACCTCGACCGGGAACTCGCTGCCGTCGGTGCGGCGGGCGACCATCCGGGTCGGGCGGGTACGGCCGCTCTCGTCGACCGTCTCGGGCCGCCGCATCGTGCCGGGGATGAGCCGGGAGTCGAACTGCGGCAGCAGATCGAGCAGCCCGCGCCCCACGAGGGCGGTGCCCGGCGCCTCGAAGGCTTCCAGGGCGATGGTGTTGGCGTTGACGACCGTTCCGTTGGCGTTGACCAGGACCAACGCGTCGGGAAGCGCGTCGAGTATGGCTGCGAGGCGAGCAGCGCCTCGGGATGGCCTGCTGCTCACGAGACGCTTCCTCCCTGTTACCGCTCCTTGCCGACCGCGGTAGCCATCTTGCCAACGGGTCCGCGACGTGTCACGCGAGGGAGTCTACGGGCAGTGGTTGCGCTCGCGACGCCGGATGAGAGGGAGGTCGCACGCAGAGGGGACGCAGAACGGACGCAGCGGCCTGATGGGGCCGGTCTACGCGCCGACATCCGGAAGCAGCGGCACGAGAGCGTCCCAGCGCGCGATCTCGCATCCGTCACCGCGCCGGTAGGTCGCGTCCACGGGGCGGCCGGCCCAGGTGCCGGTGACGTGCGCGGTGGCGGGACCGCCGTACTGCATCGTGCACATCCCGCCCTCCTGCGCGGGCGCGAACGGGCTCTTGCCCCACAGGGTCTTGCGGTCGAGCTGCTCGCAGGCGGCCCGCGCGTCGGGGTGACTGCCGCCCGCGGGGTGACAGTCCAGCTCGAACGTGCCGTCGTGTCCTTCGCCCGCCTTGTCCACCGTCACGGTGAGGCGGTCGGTGGTGTCCGTACCGCTCACGGGCGGCGGCAGGAGGGGGAGCGAGTCGGCGTACGCGACCGGCGGCGTGGCGGACAGCGCGGCGAGGGACGCCGCGGCGGAGGTGGCGACGGTGAGGGCGATACGACGCAGCATGGGGGCTCCACGGGGTGCGGGCGGTTGCGTGAAGAACTCGGAGCACGCGGCCGGCCCGACGAGGCCGACGAACCGGGGGAACCGTCTCCGGCGGCTCTCCGTCGGGGCGCGTGCCCCACTGCACTAACGC
This sequence comes from Streptomyces sp. NPDC002701, assembly GCF_042889045.1. Classification (NCBI taxonomy): domain Bacteria; kingdom Bacillati; phylum Actinomycetota; class Actinomycetes; order Kitasatosporales; family Streptomycetaceae; genus Streptomyces; species Streptomyces sp. NPDC002701. Next base: position 105,358 of record NZ_JBIAQL010000005.1, on the reverse strand, counting down.
CGTCCGCCCCGTGACGTTGCGCCGCAGGCGGGGGCTTTGCCCTCGGGCCTTTCCGCCTAGTACCGTAGGGGGCGATTGGTGACAGCCCGCTGGGCTGTGTCATCATCTGCACGCACCATTCGCACTCACGCGGACGGTTGTGCTGGAGGCGTCGCCTAGTCCGGTCTATGGCGCCGCACTGCTAATGCGGTTTGGGACGCAAATCCCATCGAGGGTTCAAATCCCTCCGCCTCCGCAGAAGATCACGAAGCCCCGGTCGTCCATGATCGGGGCTTCGTCCGTTCCTTGATCGATCCCGGCGCTCCACGGGACCGCGTCCGGAGCCCTCTGAAGGCTGTTTTCGCAGGTCAGGCCGGGTCTGACAAACGGATTTCGCCTCACGCCGCCAGTCATGTAATGTTGTTCCCGCAACGCCGACCAGGCAGAAAAGCCCGGAAGGAAGAGCAGACACAACAGAACACACAAGCACTCGTAGCTTAACGGATAGAGCATCTGACTACGGATCAGAAGGTTGCAGGTTCGAATCCTGCCGAGTGCACACAGGTCGAAGGCCCCGGAGAGATCCGGGGCCTTCGGCGTTTCAGGGCGTACGGCAGCGAAGTACAGCAGCCGTGTAGTGAGGTGAGGTCACCTTGGCCGGCGACAACAGGACGGCGCGCACACTGTTCGGTGCCGGTGTGGCCGTGGCCCTCGCGCTCCTCGTGGGCGGCTGCAGTCCGGCCGAGCGTCCGCTGGTGGCCATCGGGAAGGGCCCTGCCGGAGACGTAAGGGCGCTGCTGCGGCCCTGCTCGGACGACGATCCCGTCCGGGAGGTCGTGCTCCTCAGGAACGACGAGGAACGCGGTAAGGAGGGCGGCGAAAAGGGCGTCGAAGCGGATCCCGCGGTCCTGGACCACTGGTCGGCCCGGCCGCCCGGTCCGGCGACCGGCGAGCAGGAGTTCAGCCTCCTCAGTCTGCCGAAGGGCTGGCGGGGCGGCGGGGCGGGTTCCGCCACGAAGCTGGCATCGGACGGGAACTACTCGCTGAGCTTCGTCGTCGGGCCGGACGACACGGTGCGTTACAAGGGCGTCGCCAGGTTCACGCGCGCGGACGTCGAGGAACTGGCGCCCGGGCAGTGGTGGGCCGACGGAAGGGCTGTGAGCCGCGCGGAGTTCCGGAAGCAGGCGGACGACGCCTGTTCGTGAGGGGTGTCAGTGGTGACCTCTACGCTCGTGTGATGGCACAGGTGTGGACGTGCGCGGGGCTCCGGTGGGTCGGGGGCGCGCCCGTGCTGGCGTGGGGCGGGGGTCGTCGTAGTGCGTTGCCGTGGGGGAAGCAGGTCGCGTTCGCCGTCGTCGGCGGGGGTGTGCGGCGGTGTGTGGGGGCGCGCGGGCACAGTTGTCCCCTGGCGGCCACGGTGTCCGGGCGGAGTGTCGGCGCCCGGTGTGAGGAGTGTGCGCGGCTGGACCGTGCCCATTCCGTCGCTGCGGACACCATCGCCGACGATCCCCGGCCCTACTCCGTCTATCTGGCGTGGTTCGGACCCGGGATGGTCAAGGTCGGCATCACCGCGGTCGAGCGCGGGTCGGCCCGGCTGCTGGAGCAGGGAGCCGTCGTCTTCACCTGGCTGGGGCGGGGACCGCTGATGTCGGCCCGGCGCAGTGAGGAGTTGCTGCGTACGGCGTTGGGCGTGCCGGACCGGATCGCGTACGACGCCAAGCGGGCGGTGCGGAGCACCCTGCCGGAGGCGGGGGTCCGGCAGGCGGAGGTCCGGGAGCTGCACGCGCGCGCCATCGGGCTGGACCGGTGGCCGGAAGCCCTGGCGCGGATGCCGTTCGAGGCCGTCGATCACGCGGGCGCGTTCGGGCTCGACGGGCTCGCGCCGGCCGTGGCCGTCGTCGGCGAACTCGCGCCGGGCGGAGTCGTGCGGGGGGAGCTGGTCGCCGCCGCCGGGCCCGATCTCCATCTCCGGACCGGGCGGGGGGTCGTCGTGCTCGATACGCGGCTCATGACCGGGTGGGAGCTCACCGCGGCGACGGGGCCGTCCGGAGCGGCGGAGTCGTCCGGGGCCGGCGAAGGGGAGAGGGAGAGGGAGAGAGGCAGGGAGAGAAGTGAGTGGGGGGAGATCACCGTGCCCGTGCGGGAGTTCGGCGGGGTCCAGGACGGACTTTTCTGAGTGCGGGGGCTGATGGTCAAGAGTTCGATCCCTTGCGGATCCCCTTCGGCAAAAGCTCTGGACGTGGCGCGGCGGCCGGACCGAGAGTGGGCGACATGAGCCATCAGCCGATAGCACCTGTCCCTGCCACTGCTCCTGCTCCTGTCTCTGCACCTGTTTCCGCCCCTGCTCCTGCCTCTGTCCCTCGCTCGTCCTCCTCCCCCGCCGTCGTGCCGGTCGGCGCGTACGAACCGCCCTATTACGCCGTCGTGTTCACCTCGGTGAAGACGGAGGCTGCCGACGGGGGGAACGGCGGGGCCGGCGCGTACGGCGAGACCGCCGAGCGGATGGAGGAGCGGGTCAAGGGCATCCCGGGGTTCCTCGGGATGGACCATGCGGGCTCCCCCGGCGGGCTGTCCATCACCGTCGGGTACTTCCGCGACGCGGACGCCATCGACGAGTGGCGGAGCGATGTCGAGCACCGGGCGGCGCAGCGGCGTGGGCGCGCCGAGTGGTACGAGAGCTACACGCTGCACGTCGCCAAGGTCGAGCGAAGCCATGGGTTCGAGCGGGGGCACGGCTGACGTGGAGGAGGCGACGGCGGGCGAGGCCGTTGACGTACGGCGGTTCTGGGAGGGGCTCGGTCTTCCCGGGCTCGTCGATGTGCACACCCACTTCATGCCCGAGCCGGTCCTGAAGAAGGTCTGGGCGTACTTCGACGGGCTCGGGCCGCTCACCGGCGGTGTCGAGTGGCCCATCACCTACCGGGCCGAGGAGAGCGAACGGGTCGGCCTGTTGCGGGGGTTCGGCGTGCGGGCCTTCACCGCCATGCTCTACCCGCACAGGCCGGGCATGGCCGACTGGCTGAACCAGTGGGCGGTCGACTTCGCCCGGCGGACCCCCGACTGCCTCCATACGGCGACGTTGTTCCCGGAGCCAGGTGTGACGGCGTACGTGCGGAAGGCGCTCGACGAAGGAGCCCGGGTCTTCAAGGCGCACGTCCAGGTGGGGGCGTACGACCCGGGTGACGAGCTTCTCGATCCGGTCTGGGGGCTGCTGGCCGACGCGGGGACACCTGTGGTCATCCACTGCGGCTCCGGGCCCGCGCCCGGCAAGCACACCGGGCCGGAGCCGGTCGCGCGGGTGCTCGCGCGGCATCCGCGGCTGCGGCTGGTGTTCGCGCACATGGGCATGCCGGAGTACGAGGACTTCCTGGACCTCGCCGAGCGGTACGGCGAGGTGCGGCTGGACACGACGATGGCGTTCACGGACTTCAGCGAGGAGCTCGCGCCGTTCCCCCGGCGGGCGCTGCCCCGCCTCGCGGACCTCGGTGACCGGATCCTGCTCGGGACCGACTTCCCCAACATCCCCTATCCGTACGTCCAGCAGCTGCGGGCGCTGGAGCGGCTCGGACTGGGGGAGGAGTGGCTTCGCGGGGTCTGCCACGACAACGGCGCGCGGCTGTTCGGGCCGACAGGAGGGGAGCGGACGCGGACGGCCGGCCGGTGACGACGAGCTGTTCGTCCGCGGACGAACAGGGTCGGTCACGGCCGGTCGCCCTCACGGGCCGGTCGCCTCACACGCCGGTCGTCCCACGAAACGGTTGCCCTGAGCACGGCACCCGGCGGACGGATCTTCCCCCGCCGCGGCGCCGATCGGCCGCATCGGCCTGCCGTGCGGGAAGTCGCAGCGGAGCCGCAGTGTGATCCCTGAGAAGGGCCTGTGTGTTTCTCAGGGGATTCACAGGTCGGGGAAAGCGTGCTCTCAGACCGGCCCAGCAGTGTGTCGACCATGACCACGACCTCGCCCCAGGGGCGCACCGAACTGCTGAGGCCGGACGGGAGCCCCGTCCGCGTGCTGGTGGTGGACGACGAGCTGTCGATCACCGAGCTGCTGTCCATGGCCCTGCGCTACGAGGGCTGGCAGATCCGCAGTGCGGCCGACGGGACCGGTGCGGTGCAGACCGCGCGCGAGTTCCGGCCCGACGCCGTCGTCCTCGACATGATGCTGCCCGACATGGACGGCCTCGCCGTCCTCGGGCGGCTGCGCCGGGAGCTGCCCGACGTGCCCGTCCTCTTCCTGACCGCGAAGGACGCGGTCGAGGACCGGATCGCCGGTCTGACGGCCGGCGGCGACGACTACGTCACCAAGCCCTTCAGCCTGGAGGAGGTCGTGGCCCGGCTGCGCGGCCTCATCCGCCGGTCCGGTGCCGCCGACCGCCGTTCCGACTCGGTGCTCGTCGTCGGTGACCTCACCCTGGACGAGGACAGCCACGAGGTGTCGCGTGCGGGTGACGGCATCCACCTCACCGCGACCGAGTTCGAGCTGCTGCGGTTCCTGATGCGCAATCCGCGCCGAGTGCTCAGCAAGGCGCAGATACTCGACCGCGTGTGGTCGTACGACTTCGGCGGGCAGGCCAACGTCGTCGAGCTGTACATCTCGTACCTGCGCCGCAAGATCGACGCCGGCCGTGAGCCGATGATCCACACGCGGCGCGGTGCCGGGTATCTGATCAAGCCCGCGGTGTCGTGAGCGGACGACGACGGCCGCGGACGCGGCGGTACGGGCAGGCCGGGACTCCGCGGACGCGGCGGTACGGGCGGTCCCAGGCCCCCCAGGCCCCCCAGGACCCTCAGGTTCCCCAGGCCCCCCGGACGCAACGGCGCCGGCAGCCCCGGACCCTGCGGACCCGGCTCGTCGTCTCGGCGGTCGCGCTGATCGCGGTGGTGTGCGCGGTGATCGGCACGGTCACGACCATCGCCCTGCAGCAGCACCTGTACGCGCAGCTGGACACCCAGGTCGTTGAGGCCGCCAAGCGTGCCGGTGGGCTGCCGCCCGACCAGCTGCCCCGGGACCGGGGCGACGACGGTGTGCCGGCCGGCTCCCCGGGCGACTCCTCGGAGGAGGACCCGCTCGACAACTTCGTCACCCGGGGCCCGACGCAGAAGGACACCATCGCCGCCGAGGTGGACGCCGACGGCGGGATCACCAGGGCGGTCGTCGCCGTGGAGAAGTCCAGCGGCGGCGCCTTCGACAGGATGGCGCCCAAGGACCTCAGCGAGACGGCGGAGGCCGCGCTCGGCTCCGTGCCCAAGACCGGCATCCACACCGTCGACATCCCCGGCATGGGCGAGTACCGCGTCACCTACTTCACCGGGGGCAAGGGCCTCTTCTACGTCGCGCTTCCCACCGACACGGTCACCAGCACCATCAACACCCTGATCCTCGTCGAGGTCAGCGTCACCGCCGCCGGTCTGGTCGCCGCCGGAATCGCCGGGTCCGTCCTGGTCACCGTGGCCCTGCGGCCCCTCCGCAAGGTCGCCTCCACCGCCACCCGGGTCTCCGAACTCCCCCTCCACACCGGCGAGGTGACCCTCAACGAACGCGTCGCCGAGTCCGAGACCGACCCCCATACCGAGGTCGGGCAGGTCGGGGCCGCGCTCAACCGGATGCTCGACCACGTCCACGGCGCCCTGCACGCGCGTCAGGAGAGCGAGACGCGCGTACGCCAGTTCGTGGCGGACGCCAGCCATGAGCTGCGGACGCCACTGGCGTCCATCCGCGGATACGCCGAGCTGACCAGACGCGGCAGGGAGGAGACCGGGCCCGACACGCGGCACGCGCTCGGCCGGATCGAGTCCGAGGCCGGGCGCATGACGGGCCTCGTCGAGGACCTCCTGCTGCTCGCCCGCCTCGACGCGGGACGGCCGCTGAGCTACGAGCACACCGACCTCTCCCCGCTGGTCGTGGACGCCGTGAGCGACGCCCGTGCGGCCGGGCGCGAGCACAACTGGCGCCTGGAACTGCCCGACGAACCCGCCCTGGTCCTCGCGGACGCCGCCCGCGTCCAGCAGGTCATGGTGAACCTCTTCGCGAACGCGCGTACGCACACACCTCCGGGGACGACGGTGACCGCGCGGGTGCGCCGCCGGGACGCCTGGGTGTGCGTGGACGTCCAGGACGACGGGCAGGGCATTCCCCCCGACCTGCTGCCGCACGTCTTCGAGCGGTTCGCGCGGGGCGACTCCTCGCGCTCGCGCGCCTCCGGGTCCACCGGACTCGGGCTCGCCATCGTGCAGGCCGTGGCCGCCGCGCACGGCGGCGCGGTGACCGTCGACAGCGTGCCCGGACACACGGTCTTCACCGTGCACCTGCCCGCGCCGGAGCCCCAGGCGCCCCGTTCTCATGAGGCGTTCATCTCCGGAACGGACGCATCACCGTACTCACAGGCACAGCACAGCACGACCACATGGGTGCGACAGGGCGCTTGACGACAGTCGTCGTCATGCGAACCGAACCTTCTCCCGGCACCCTGCCGGCGCGGGAGCACCTCCCGGCCGGAAACGCCGGTACGCCTGTCCTGGACGTAGTGATCCCCGTCTACAACGAGGAGAAGGACCTCCAGCCGTGCGTGCTCAGACTGCACGAGCACCTCTCCCGCACCTTCCCGTACGCGTTCCGCATCACGGTCGCGGACAACGCGTCCACCGACACCACCCCCCTGGTGGCGGCGCGGCTGGCCGAACAACTGCCCGGGGTCAGGTCGTACCGGCTGGAGCAGAAGGGCCGCGGCCGGGCGCTGCGCACCGTCTGGTCCGCGTCGGACGCCCCGGTCCTCGCCTACATGGACGTCGACCTGTCCACCGACCTCAACGCGCTTCTCCCGCTGGTCGCCCCGCTGATCTCCGGCCACTCGGACCTGGCGATCGGCTCGCGCCTCGCCCGCAGTTCGCGGGTCGTGCGGGGCGCCAGGCGCGAGTTCATCTCGCGTTCCTACAACCTGATCCTGCGGGGCTCGCTGCAGGCGCGGTTCTCCGACGCGCAGTGCGGGTTCAAGGCGATCCGGCGCGATGTCGCGCAGGTGCTGCTGCCGCTCGTCGAGGACACCGGCTGGTTCTTCGACACCGAGATGCTGGTCCTCGCCGAACGGGCGGGGCTGCGCATCCACGAGGTGCCGGTCGACTGGGTCGACGACCCGGACTCGACGGTGCACATCGTCAGGACCGCGACCGATGACCTGAAGGGCGTGTGGCGCGTGGGACGCGCCCTCGCCACCGGCTCGCTGGCGCTCGACCGGCTCGCCCGGCCGTTCGGCGACGACCCGCGCGACCGTGAGATCAGCGGCGTACCGAAGGGGCTCGCCCGCCAGCTCATCGGGTTCGGGGTGGTGGGCGTCCTGTCCACGCTGTTCTACCTGGTGCTCTACAGCGGCTTCCGTACGTTCTCGGGGGCGCAGGTCGCCAACGCGCTCGCCCTGCTCGTCTCGGCGGTCGCCAACACCGCGGCCAACCGGCGCCTGACCTTCGGCGTGCGCGGCCGGGGCGGGGCCGTGCGGCACCAGGCGCAGGGGCTGGTCGTCTTCGGTATCGGACTCGCCCTCACCAGCGGTTCGCTCGCCGCCCTGAACGCGGCGACGACCGAACCGGCGCACTCCACCGAACTGGCCGTCCTGATCGTCGCGAACCTCGCGGCGACCGTGCTGCGGTTCCTGCTCTTCCGGGCCTGGGTGTTCCCGGACCGGCACGACGAGTCACCGTCGACCGTCGTCGCCTCCCACATCCCCACCTTCCCGCCGACCGCACCGGCCGCACCGACGGCACCGGCCGCACCGACGGCACCGGCCGGACCTGCCTCGCCCGTCTACGCGACGGCGCCGCGGTCCCCGTACGGCCAGGGTGCGGACGACGCTCCGTACGACCACACGACCCGGGGGGACGCGACCATGCGGATGCGGCCGGTGCGCCCGGACCACCACGATCCGAGGGACGCGCGATGACGACGACTCAGCACGAGTACCCGAGCACGGGGGCCACCGGTTCCGGCGAGGGCCCGACCACGCCGACAGCGACAGCCGTACAGGAACCAGTGGTTCCGGCGGAGCCGGCCGTCCCCGCGGACGGCCGCCCCCGACAGCCCCTCGTACGCCGTCTGTGGCGCGGCCGGCCCGAGGACCACCGCTGGGTGCGCCCCGCGTTCCTCGGCGCGCTGCTGCTGATCGGCGCGCTCTACACCTGGAACCTCACGGCCTCCGGGTACGCCAACTCCTTCTACTCCGCGGCCGCCCAGGCCGGCAGCCAGTCCTGGAAGGCGTTCTTCTTCGGCTCGCTCGACTCGGCCAACGCCATCACCGTCGACAAGCCCCCGGCCTCCCTGTGGCCGATGGCCCTGTCGGTACGGCTGTTCGGCCTGAACTCGTTCGCGATCCTGTTCCCGCAGGTCCTCATGGCCGTCGCCACGGCCGGCGTCCTGTACGGGGCGGTGCGCCGCCGGTTCCGTGCCTCGGCCGGCTTCATCACGGTGGCGGTCTTCGCGCTCACGCCCGTCGCCGCGCTGATGTTCCGGTTCAACAACCCGGACGCGGCCCTCGCGCTCCTGATGGCCGTCACGGTGTACTGCGTGCTGCGCGCCATGGAGAAGGCACAGACGAAGTGGCTGCTGTGGGCGGGAGCGGCCGTCGGTCTCGCCTTCCTGGTGAAGACCCTCCAGGCGTTCCTGATCCTGCCGCCCCTCGCACTCGTCCATGTGGTCTTCGCGCCCACGACCCTGCGCAGGCGCGTCGGGCAGGTGCTGCTCAGCGGCCTCGCGATGATCGTCGCGGGGGGCTGGTGGGTGGCCGCCGTCGAACTGTGGCCCGCGTCCTCCCGCCCGTACATCGGCGGCTCGCAGAACAACTCCTTCCTCGAACTCACCTTCGGCTACAACGGACTCGGCCGCATCAACGGCGAGGAGACCGGCAGTGTCGGAGGAGGCGGCGGGGGCGGCGGCTGGGGCGAGACCGGCTGGGACCGGATGTTCGGCTCCTCCATCGGCGGCCAGATCTCCTGGCTGATCCCGGCCGCGCTGATCGTGCTCGTCGCGGCCGTCGCCCTGACCTGGAAGGCGCGGCGGACCGACACGGCCCGCGCCGCGTTCCTCGCCTGGGGCGGCTCGCTGCTGATCACCATGGTGGTCTTCAGCTTCATGCAGGGCATCTTCCACGAGTACTACACCGTGGCCCTCGCCCCGTACGTCGCCGCCGTGCTCGGCATGGGGGCGAGCGTGCTGTGGGAGGAGCGCGGCCGGCTGTGGGTCTCGCTCACCATGGCCGCCGCGATGACGGCCACCGCCGCCTGGGGGTACGTCCTCCTGAACCGCTCCTCCGACTACCTGCCCTGGCTGAAGTGGCTGGTCCTGGCCGGCGGCCTGGTCGCCGCGCTCGGGCTGGTCTTCATCACGCGGCTCGGGCGCCGGCTCGCCCTCGGGGTGGTCGGGATCAGCTTCGTCGCGGCGCTCGCGGGCCCGACGGCGTACACGCTCACCACGCTGAACGAGGGCCACAGCGGCTCGATCGTCACGGCCGGCCCCTCGGTCTCGGGCGGCCGCGGCGGTCCGGGCGGCGGCGGTGGCATGGGTGGGGGCCCCGGTGGCGGCGGTATGCCGGGCCGGAACCAGCAGGGCGGCGGCATGGGACAGCCCCCGACCGGCGGCTTCCCCGGCGGCGGCCAGCAAGGTCAACAGAACGGCAATGGGCAGACGGGGCAGAACGGGCAGACCCAGCCGGGCGGCGGTACCGCCGGCGGCACCGGTGACGGTGGCGGCATGGGCGGCGGAGGCGGTGGTGGCGGTATGGGCGGCCTGCTCAACGGCGCGACCGTCGGCTCCGAGGCGAAGGCGCTCCTGGAGAAGAACTCCGGTGACTACACCTGGACCGCGGCGGCCGTCGGCGCGCAGAACGCGGCGAGCTACCAGCTCTCCACCGGCGACCCGGTGATGGCGATCGGCGGCTTCAACGGCAGCGACCCGTCGCCGACACTGGCCCAGTTCAAGGAGTACGTGGCGGACGGGAAGATCCACTACTTCATCTCGTCCGGCTCCATGGGCGGTGGTGGCGGCAGCGACTCCGGTACGGCGTCCCGGATCAGCGAGTGGGTGCAGGAGAACTTCAAGGAGGTGACGGCGGGTTCGTCCACCTTCTACGACCTGACGCAGCCCACGAGCGGCTGACGGTTCCCCACGGGAGGGCGGGGCCGGGCGAGAGCGCCCGGCCCCGCCCTCCCGCTGTTGTACACCGTATAGGAACTGTTCTACGCTGTATGGCATGCCAACCTCGCAAGGCCACCCCCAGCGGTGGCTGATCCTCGGTGTCATATGTTTCGCGCAGCTCACCGTGCTGCTCGACAACACCGTGCTGAACGTCGCCATCCCGTCCCTCACCGAGGAACTGGACGCGGGCACCGCCGACATCCAGTGGATGATCAACGCGTACTCGCTGGTGCAGTCGGGCCTGCTGCTCAGCGCAGGCAGCGCGGCCGACCGCTACGGCCGCAAGAAGATGCTGGTGACCGGCCTCGCCCTGTTCGGCATCGGCTCACTGACCGCCGGACTCGCCGACACCAGCGGGCAGTTGATCGCCGCCCGCGCGGGCATGGGGGTGGGCGGCGCGCTCCTGCTCACCACCACGCTCGCCGTCGCGATGCAGATCTTCACGACCGAGGAGCAGCCGAAGGCCATCGGCATCTGGAGCGCCGTCAACGCCCTCGGCTTCGCGACCGGCCCCCTGGTCGGCGGATTCCTGCTCGACCACTACTGGTGGGGCGCGATCTTCCTGGTCAACCTGCCGGTGGTGGCGCTGGCGCTCGTCGCGGTGATCTCCCTCGTACCGGAGTCGAAGAACCCGCGCGGCGACCGCCCCGACCTCCTCGGCGCGCTGCTCTCCACGATCGGCATGACCGCCCTCGTGTACGCGATCATCTCCGGCCCGGAACACGGCTGGACCTCCGGCCGCGTCCTCGCCACCGCCGCCCTCGCGGTCGTCGTCCTGGCGCTCTTCGCGTACTGGGAGAGCCGGATCCCGTACCCCATGCTGGACCTGCACTTCTTCAGGAACCGGCGCTTCACGGGGGCGGTCGCCGGTGCCGTGCTGATCACCTTCGGCATGGGCGGCGCGCTCTTCCTGCTGACCCAGCACCTCCAGTTCGTCCTCGGGTACGGGCCGTTGGAGGCGGGACTGCGCACCGCGCCGCTCGCCCTGACCGTGGTGGCCCTCAACTTCACCGGGCTGGCGGCGAAACTGACGGCGAAGCTCGGCACGCCGGTGTCGATCATCCTCGGCATGGTGCTGATGTCGGGCGGCCTGGTGTCGATCGCGACCCTCGCCACGAGCGGCTACCCCGGCACGCTGCTCGGCCTCCTGCTCATCGGCGCGGGCGCCGCGATCGCCAACCCCGCCATGGCGTACGCCATCATGAGCGCGATCCCGCCGGAGAAGGCGGGCGTGGGCGCGGGCGTCAACGGCACGCTGGCCGAGTTCGGCAACGGCCTCGGCGTCGCCGTCCTCGGCGCGGTCCTCAACGCCCGCTTCGCCGCGCTGATCCCGTTCACCGCAGCCTCGCTCCCGGCGGCCCTCGCCTCCGCGGACTCGGCGGACGAGCGTGCGCGGATCACGGACGCGTTCGCCGCGGGGCTGGAGACCAGCCAGCTGGTGGGCGCGGTGGCCGTGCTCGCCGGCGGACTCCTGGCCGCCGCGTTGCTCCGGCGGGCCGAGCGGGAAGACTCCGCGGTGGCGGCGCGGGTATGAGGCCCGCTTAGCATCAGGGCGGGGCGGACCCCGGTGTCACGGACCGCCCCTTCCGCAGAGTTCCGAGGAAGGTGCGCCATGGTGAGGGCAGCCGGCCGGGCCGAGCGCCCGGCGCGGACCAGCGTCTGGGTGGAGGGCAAGACCCCGCGAGGCGGCGGCGCGCGGGGCGGTCAGCCGGCGTCGCTCGACCGGGACCGGATCACCGAGGTGACGGTACGGCTGCTCGACGCGGAGGGCCTGGCCAAGTTCTCCATGCGGCGGCTGGCCGCCGAGCTGAAGGTGACCGCGATGTCCGTCTACTGGTACGTGGACACGAAGGACGACCTTCTCGAACTCGCCCTCGACGCGGTCTACGGCGAACTGGAGCTGCCGGATCCGGACGCCGACGAGGACTGGCAGGACCAGCTCCGGGCGATCGCCACCGGATACCGGGCCCTTCTCGTACGGCATCACTGGGCGTCGTCCCTCGCCGGGACGTTCCTCAACATCGGGCCCAGGTCGGTGACGTTCTCCCGCACCGTGCAGCGCGTGATCCGCAGGACGGGGCTGCCCACGCACCGGCTGGCGGGGGCCATCTCGGCCGTCTTCCAGTTCGTGTACGGGTTCGGCACGATCGAAGGGCACTTCACGCTGCGGTCCGCCGCGGCCGGGATGAGCCCCGACGCGTATTTCCAGCAGGCGCTCAGCTCGTTGCAGGAGTCCCCCGAGCTGGATGACGTCCTTGAGGAGTCCAGGGAGATCATGCGGGCGCGTGGGGGGAGCACGGTGGAGGAGATGTACGAGCGGGACTTCCACTTCGGGCTGGATGTGCTGATCGCGGGGATCGTGGCGATGGTGGACCGCGAGGCGGGGGCCGCGTCGGCGGAGGCGTCGGCGCCGGCGGAGGCGGAAGCGGAGTCCGGGGGGCGGTGAGTCGGGTGCGGGTCGGTGGGGGCTGGTCGCGCAGTTCCCCGCGCCCCTTGGGGCGCGCCTCTGCGGGCGCGTCCCTGGCGGGGCACGCGCGGTCTATGCCAGGCGGGCGGGGAAGCCGCCCGTCGCCACCGGGCCCCACTTCTCCGGGGTGATCCTGATGATGGACTTGCCCTGCTTGAGCATGGCCTGCCGGTACTCGTCCCAGTCCGGGTGCTCGCCCGAGATGTTGCGGAAGTACTCGACCAGGGGCTCCACCGAGTCGGGGGAGTCGATCACCTCGGCCGTGCCGTCGATCTGGACCCAGGGGCCGTTCCACTCGTCGCTCAGGACGATGAGGCTGACCCGGTCGTCGCGCTTGGCGTTGCGGGTCTTGGCGCGCTCCGGGTAGGTGGAGACGACGACGCGGCCCGAATCGTCGACGCCGCAGGTCAGCGGTGAACCCTGCGGGCTCCCGTCCGCCCTGCGGGTGAGCAGGACGGCGCGGTGACGGGGCCGTACGAAGTCCAGCAACTCGTCGAGCGATACGGCGGTGTTCGTCGCGATGTTCGGTGCCATGCGGGCAGCTTAGGCGGTGGGCCGCGGCTGAGCCTGCTCCTGTCGTGCCTACGCCTGCGGGAGTGTCTCCCCCTGCACGGCCTGGATGTCCAGCTCGACCTTCAGCGTCGTGCCGATGGCCGCGATGCCGGCCGCGACGACCTGGTTGTAGTTCATCGCGAAGTCCTCGCGGCGCAGTTCCGTGGTGGCGCGGAAGGCCGCCCGGGTCCCGCCCCAGGAGTCGGCGCCGGTGCCCAGGTAGGCCAGCGACAGGTCGACCGGGCGGACGACCCCGTGCAGGGTCAGTTCGCCGTGGACCGTCCAGCGGTCGCTTCCGACGGCCGGGGTCACACCCGTCGAGACGAACCTGATCTCCGGGTGGCGCTCGACGTCCAGGAAGTCCGGCGACTTCAGGTGACCGTCGCGCATGGCGTTGCCCGTGTCGATCGAGTCGGCCCGGATCACCGCCTCCACACGGGACTTGGCGACGTCGTCCGGCGCGATCTCGATCGAACCGGCGAACTGGGTGAACCGGCCGTGCACGCTGGAGATCCCCAGGTGCTGGGCGACGGCGGCCACCGAGGAGTGCGCCGGGTCCACGGTCCAGGGGCCGGGCGGCGGCAGCTCGGTGCCGCCCTGCCGGGCGAGCGTCACCGTGCCGATCTCGGCCCGGCCGCTCGCCGTGACGAGGGCGCTCGACGCGACGGGTGCGTACCCGACGGCCGTGACGATCACCGTGTACGCGCCGGGCGCGACCGCGACCGCGTCCCGCACGGTGCCTTCCTCGTCGGCCTCGGCGCGCACCACCTGGGCGCCCGTCATGTCGGTCACCGTGACGACCGCGTGCGACACGGCCCAGCCGTCCCGCGTACGGATCCGCGCGGTCAGTCCCATTTCACACAACCTCTTCTCAGTCTCTTCCCCACGAGAACCGGCCCGCGGAGCGCGCCTCCGCTCGGAACGCGCTCCACGGGCCGGGGTCTTCAGCTACCGGTCCCCGACTACTCGCCCGGGTGGGCGAGCCGGATGTCGTGACCGTCCACGCCGGTGCCACTGACGGTCAGTGCCGTGGCCACCGGCGGATAGCCGGTCGCGATGACGGTGTACTCGCCGCTGTCCAGGTCGGTGAAGGCGTACGCCCCGTCCGTCCCGGTGGTGGCGGTGCCGACCACATTGCCCGCCGCGTCGACGAGCGTGACCCGGGCGTCGCCCAGCGGCCCGCCGGGTGCGTGCACGACGCCCTGGAGCTGCGCTCCGGCCGTCAGCTCGACCTCGACCCGGGTGACCCCGGTGCCGCCGACCTCGACGGGCAGGGCGCGGGGCCGGTGTCCGGCGGCGTTCACCGCGACGGTCACGGCGCCGGGCACCAGCTCGGCGAAGGTGAACTCGCCCTGTTCACCGGTGGTCCCGGTGGCCAGGACGTCGCCGCGCACATCGGTCACGATGACCATCGCGCCCACGACCGGCCGGCCGCTCTCGGCGGCCTTCACCGCGCCGGACAGCCCGCTCGTGCCGCTCAGCAGGATGTCGTACGCGAGCGGCTCACCGTTCACGACGACCGTCGACGCCTGCGGCTGGAACCCGTCCGCGGAGGCGATCAGCACGTACGAACCCGTGCCGGGCGCGTCCACCGCGTAGGCGCCGTCGGCCTGGGCGACCGAGCGGCCCAGCTGACGGCCCGCGAGGGAGATCAGCGTGACGGCGGCACGGGGGACGGGCGCGCTCTCGGCGCCGCGTACGAACCCGTGGACCGGGACCCCGCCGGAGGCGGCACCCGTGCCCGGGTCGGTACCGGCCGCCAGGGTGGCGACCGCCGAGAGCCGCTGGGTGCCCTGGGCGCTCCGGGTGCCCTCGGGGCCGGACCCGGTGCCGTCATACGAGCCGGCGTCGGTGCCGGGGCTGCCGGTGCCGTTGTCCTGGACGGCCCAGCTCGGGACCCGCTCGTCGGACTCGGCCGGGAACGCGTCGGCCGAGTCGGCCGACGCCGGGGTGGCCTCGGCGACCGCCGGGACCTCCGCCTGGGCCTCCGCCGCCTGCGCCAGCCCGCCCGACGTACGCAGCGGGACCTCCTTGATGAAGATCGTGACGACGAAGGCGATCAGCGCCATGGCAGCGGCTATCAGGAAGATGTCCGCGATGCCGTGCCCGTAGGCGTTCTCGACGACGGTACGCAGCGGACCGGGCAGCGAGTCCACGTTCGGGATGCTGTCGCTGCCGCCGCCGGCGGCCGCGGAGTACTTCGGGTCGATGCCGGCCAGGCCGTCCTTCGTGTAGTGCGTGATGCGGTTGGCCAGCACGGCACCGAGCGCGGAGACACCGATCGCGCCGCCGAGGGACCGGAAGAAGGTGACCACGGAGCTGGCCGCGCCGAGGTCGGAGGGGGCGACCTGGTTCTGCGTGCAGAGCACCAGGTTCTGCATCATCATGCCGATGCCGAGACCCATGACCGCCATGAAGACGGCGACCTGCCAGTAGTCCGTGTCGTACCGGATCGTGCCGAGCAGGCCGAGACCCGCGGTCACCAGGGCGCCGCCGGCGACCAGCCACGCCTTCCACTTGCCGGTCTTGGTGATGATCTGACCGGAGACGGTGGAGGAGATGAACAGACCGCCGATCATCGGGATCGTCAGCACACCGGACATGGTCGGCGACTCGTCCCGGGCCAGCTGGAAGTACTGGCTGAAGAACACGGTGCCCGTGAACATCGCGATACCCACGAAGAGCGACGCGACGGACGACAGGGTGATGGTGCGGTTGCGGAACAGGCGCAGCGGGATGATCGGCTCGCTCGCCCTGGACTCGACGAGCACGAAGAGCAGACCGAGGACGACCGCGCCGGCGACCATCGCGTACGTCTGCCACGACACCCAGTCGTACTTGTCACCGGCGAAGGTGACCCACAGGAGCAGCAGCGAGACCGCGGCGGAGATGAAGAACGCGCCGCCCCAGTCGACCTTGACCTCACGCTTCACGGTGGGCAGGTGCAGGGTCCGCTGCAGGACGATCAGCGCGATGATCGCGAAGGGCACGCCGACGTAGAAGCACCAGCGCCAGCCGAGCCAGCTGGTGTCGGTGATGACACCGCCGAGCAGCGGGCCGCCGACGGTCGCGACTGCGAACGTGGCGCCGAGGTAGCCGGAGTACCGGCCGCGCTCGCGCGGGGAGATCATCGCGGCCATGACGATCTGCGCGAGGGCCGAGAGACCGCCGACGCCGATGCCCTGGACGACGCGGACGGCGATCAACATGCCCGGGTTCTGCGCGAGCCCCGCCACCACCGAGCCCAGGACATAGATGACCAGGGCTATCTGGACCAGGGCCTTCTTGCTGTAGAGGTCGGCGAGCTTGCCCCACAGGGGTGTCGTCGCCGTCATGGACAGCAGCGTGGCCGTGACGACCCAGGTGTAGGCGGACTGGCCGCCGCCCAGGTCGCCGATGATCTCGGGCAGTGCGTTGGAGACGATCGTCGACGACAGGATCGCGACGAACATGCCGAGCAGCAGCCCGGAGAGGGCTTCCATGATCTGCCGGTGCGTCATCGGAGCGCCGTCGGGCGAACCTCCGTGCTTGGCGTGTGAGCCCCGCACACCGGCTGGTGTGGTCGTTGCCATGGGCTTCCTTTTCTTGTGGTGCGTCATACGGGTGTACGGGTGGTCCGCCCGGGCGGAGCCTCTGGGGCCTCCCCGGACGGGAGGGGCGGTGCGAGCGGCGCGGCCGGCGGCGGCGGTGAGGCCGGCGTCGGCACGGCCGGTGCCGCCGGTGCCGCCGGGACGGTCCGGCAGTCCCCGAAGCTCGCGCGCAGGCGTCCGAGCAGGGCGCTGAGCTGGTCGACCTCGTCGTCGGTCCAGTCCGCCAGGTAATGGGCGAGCGCGTTCATATAGCGCTCGGAGAGGTCGGCGAGCATGCCCCGCCCTGTGGGGGTGAGCCGCAGGATGCGGGAGCGCTTGTCGGCGGGGTCGGCGGACCGGTCGATCCAGCCGCGTTCGGCGACGTGCGCCACGTGCCGGCTGGTCACCGACATGTCGATGGCCATCAGCTCCGCGAGCCTGCTCATCCGCATCTCGCCGTGCCGGTCGAGCAGCGTGAGCACGGCGGCGGACCCGGCCGGACATTCGTGCGGGAGGACCCGGCCCAGGCCCCGCTTCACGGCGCCGATGGCGCCGAGCTGCTGGGCCAGCTCTTCGTACTGCCGTCGAGCGGCCATCGCACCTCCCTTGCTTGTTGCTTCAGGCAACTATAAAAACGGTTGGTTGCTGCAGGCAAACGAAATGGGGCCCCAGGGGATAAAACCTTGGCAAAGGCAAGTATTGACAAACGTAAACCTGCAGGTGGGAGGGCGCTTCGCAGTGGCGGTGGCGGCGGGGGGCTGAGGTAGGGCGAGGGCGAAGCCCAGCCCCACCAGTGGCGCGGGGAACTGCGCACTCAGCCACAGCGCACCCGCAACCGCACACGGTCCCCGCCACGGCGTACCCGGGCCGCACACGAACTCGGCCGCGGCGCATCCGCGGCTGCACCCGCACCCCGCCAGGGGCGCGGGGAACTGCGCGCTCAGCCACGGCGCACCCGCGGCCGCACGCACGCCCCGCCACCCCACCCCCTCGTCACCCCGTCATCAGAAAGCGCACACGATGACCAGAAGGCGGCACCCAAAACTTGGGACCTCAGAACGCACCCGATAGGGTCACGCGCATGGCAAACACCCAGGGACCCGAGGGCAACTACGACCCCGCGGGTAGCACCCAGATGTTCCGAGCGTTCGTCGACGACCCGCAGAGCAGCCGGCAGCAGGCGGCTCCCCGCGGTCCCCGTATCGGTCTGATCGTCGGCGTGATCGTGGCCATCGCGGTCGTCGCCGTGGTCGCCTGGCTCGCACTCAAGTAGGCGGTGGGGCGCCGAAGGGCGCCCTCGCCCACCTTCGGCAGCGCCAACGGGAACCCCGGCGCGACGCACACCGCTCAGTTCGCGCTGACGAGTTGGGTCCCGCAGGTCGCCGTGCCCGAACGCACCGCGGGATTCCCGCCGTTGCTGCCGGGCAGGCCGACGGTGGCCGCTTCGCACCGGCGCCCGTCGGCAGGCAGCCGCGACCGCGGACCGGCCCCGGGGGCGGGACCACTCGGCTCACCGGCTGCGAACTCCCGCCGCCGTCACCGCCGTTACGTGGGTCGCCCGTACCGTCCGTAGGACCGGAGCGGACTCCCGGCCGAGAAAAGCCGCTGCCCGCAGACAGCGGCAATCGGCAAGTAGCGGCAGCCGCCGCCCGGCAGCCCAAAGGCACCTCGGCGACCACGCGTTGACGGCTGCCCCGCTCGCCGGTGCGTCCAGCCCGCCGGTGCATGCCGCCGCCGGCACGTCCCGACTGCCGACGCGTCACCACCCGTGTGGGACATCACGCCCGTGCGACGCGTCACGCCCGTGTGGGCGTCGGGCAGATGCGGCATCGGACCCGTGCGGGCATCGCGCCCGTGCGGCGGCTGACGGGGACCGTCAGCCAACGCAACCACCCGGCGGGGACGGCAGATCAGTCGGAGACGAGCCCTTCCCGCAGCTGGGACAGCGTCCGCGTGAGCAGCCTGGAGACGTGCATCTGCGAGATGCCGACCTCCTCGCCGATCTGCGACTGCGTCATGTTGGCGAAGAAGCGGAGCATGATGATCCGCCGTTCGCGGGGCGGGAGTTTGGCGAGCAGGGGCTTGAGGGACTCGCGGTACTCGACGCCTTCCAGTGCCGTGTCCTCATACCCGAGGCGGTCCGCGAGGGAGCCCTCGCCGCCGTCGTCCTCGGGGGCGGGCGAGTCGAGGGACGACGCCGTGTAGGCGTTGCCCACCGCCAGGCCGTCGACCACGTCCTCCTGCGACACACCGAGCACGGTGGCGAGTTCGGCGACGGTCGGGGACCGGTCCAGCTTCTGGGAGAGCTCGTCGCTGGCCTTGGTCAGCGCGAGCCGCAGCTCCTGGAGCCGGCGCGGCACCCGCACCGACCACGACGTGTCCCGGAAGAACCGCTTGATCTCACCCACGACGGTCGGCATCGCGAACGTCGGGAACTCCACGCCCCGTTCGCAGTCGAAGCGGTCGATCGCCTTGATCAGGCCGATCGTGCCG
Organism: Streptomyces sp. NPDC002701; assembly: GCF_042889045.1. NCBI lineage: Bacteria > Bacillati > Actinomycetota > Actinomycetes > Kitasatosporales > Streptomycetaceae > Streptomyces > Streptomyces sp. NPDC002701. The sequence continues at coordinate 86,121 of NZ_JBIAQL010000005.1, read as the reverse complement.
ACCTGGACGATGTCCTCCATCGGTTCGTTGCGCGACCTGAAGCGGGCGGCGGCGTAACGCACCAGCGGGAGGTTGAGTTCGATGAGGGTGTCTCGTACATAGGCGCGCTCGGGGCTGTTCTCGTCGAGTGCGGCGAGCCGCAGGAACAGGGAGCGGGACAGAGTGCGGGTGTCGATCGCTTCCGAGGTCGGGGGGAAGGCCGGGGCTTCCGCGGCCGGGATGGCCGGTACCTCGACAACCACACTGTGAAGCACGTCGGGTGCGGATTCGCTCTTCGTGAGCGTGAGCACCTTGGAGCTGCCCTGGTCTGCGGACATGCCACCCCCTTTGGGTCGCGGACGGTCGCGGCGGACGCTCCCGTCGAAGGAACGCAGCCTCCACCTGAATACCGGAGGCGAGGCTGCGGCAAACGCGTCACCGGAAGAATGTCACATGTCGGCAACACGCTGTAGTGACATGTCGACACAACAAGGGTGAATAGGCCCTGGAAAAAGGGGGTCTGGCGTTTTTTCGACGGATAAACGTCGGGAAAAGTCCTTGGGGACGATTCGCTCCCCGGACTTACGTCTCGATCCTGTTTGCGGATCGAAGCCGGGCGAAACTGCGGGCGAGCAGCCTTGACACGTGCATCTGCGAGACACCCAGTTCGGCACTGATCTGTGACTGCGTCAGATTGCTGTAGTAGCGCAGCAGAAGGATGCGCTGTTCCCGTTCGGGGAGCTGCACGAGGAGGTGCCGTACGAGGTCCCGGTGCTCCACGCCGTCCAGTGCGGGGTCCTCGTAGCCGAGCCGGTCGAGGAGGCCCGGCAGCCCGTCGCCCTCCTGGGCCGCTTCCAGGGAGGTCGCGTGGTAGGAGCGCCCGGCCTCGATGCAGGCCAGGACCTCGTCCTCGCCGATGCGCAGCCGTTCGGCGACCTCACCGGTCGTGGGGGTGCGCCCGAAGGCCGTGGTGAGGTCCTCGGTGGCGCTGTTCACCTGCACCCACAGCTCGTGCAGCCGGCGCGGTACGTGGACCGTGCGGACGTTGTCGCGGAAGTACCGCTTGATCTCGCCGACCACGGTGGGCATCGCGAAGGTGGGGAACTGCACGCCCCGGTCGGGGTCGAAGCGGTCGATGGCGTTGATCAGCCCGATGGTCCCCACCTGGACGACGTCCTCCATGGGTTCGTTGCGCGACCTGAAGCGGGCGGCGGCGTACCGCACCAGCGGGAGGTTCGCCTCGATCAGCGCGGCCCGCACGCGGTCGTGCTCGGGGGTACCGGGTGTCAGGTTCTTGAGCTCGCCGAACAGGACCTGGGTGAGGGCCCGGGTGTCGGCCCCGCGGCGGCGCTGCGGACCCGGCTCCTGGGACTCGCCCGGTTCGTCGAGCCGTTCGGTGACCTGCGGCTTCTGCTGGGGAGGTGCTTGAGGCGCGGTACTGGCCGGCACGGTCAACTCCACCTCTGGGTCCGTCAACCCGTGAAAACACAAGTCCGAACGACGTCCGTCAGACACCTGCGTCAACTCATCGATCAAAAGCGGTCATAGCATCACAAGACATGTGCACTGTGTGCAAGCACCTCATCACTTCGTGTTGAGGGTCCGAGCGGTGTCGGGAGGGTGGGTCCGGGCCGGACCGGGACCAGGTCCGGGGGCAGACGGGGATCGGGTCCGGGCCGGGATCTGGTCCGGGGCGAACCGCAGGGCATGAAACAGCCCCCCGCCGTTCGGGCGAGGGGCGTGCGGTCCGCGTGGAGCCTGGCTTGTCGGCGTCGGCGTCGGCGTCGGCGTCGGCGTCGGAGACGGAGGCGGAGACGGAGGCGGAGACGGCGCGGCTCAGAACTCGTAGTCGGCGATCACCCACGTGGCGAACTCGCGCCACAGCGCGACTCCCGCCTGATGGGCGGGATGCTCCAGGTACCGCTTGAGCGCGTCCGTGTCCTCGACCGCCGAGTTGATCGCGAAGTCGTACGCGATGGGGCGGTCGGTGATGTTCCAGTCGCACTCCCAGAACTGCAGTTCGGGGATTTGTCCGCCGAGTGCGCGGAAGGCGGCGACGCCCTCGACGACGCGGGGGTCGTCCCGCCCGACGCCTTCATCGAGCTTGAAGAGGACCAGGTGGCGGATCACAAGCACTCCCAGGGCGAACGGCGATACGGGGACGGCGCCGCCGGGCGGGAATGCGACGACAGGGTCGCCTAGTCCTTGGCCCCGTCGGCGATCCACGTCATGAAGTCACCGACGGACTGAGCGGCGCTGGAGATGCCCTCGAACCCTATCTGGACGTAGTCCGCCGCCTTCTCGGGGTCGGTGATGATCACGTACAGCGCGAAGACCACGAGTACGTAGACGGCGATCTTCTTGGCGTTCACCGCCATCGCGGCCTCCCCCTGTGCCTGCTGTCCGTGCCTGCTGTTCGTGCCGGCTGTGCCAACTGCGGCTGCTGTCTGTGCCGACTGTGTCGGCTGTGCCTGCTGGGACCCCTGTTGTCGGCGGTGAGTGTAACCCGGACAGCTGATATGACGATCTTTCATGCATACAGGACGTGGCGGGACGTGCGGGAGCCGGCCGGGACGCACGAAGGGCCCCGTCTTTCGACGGGGCCCTTCAGAAGCGGTAGCGGAGGGATTTGAACCCTCGGTGACTTGCGCCACACTCGCTTTCGAGGCGAGCTCCTTCGGCCGCTCGGACACGCTACCGAGAGAGATCCTAGCCCACGATGGGCCGTGCTCGGAAATCCGTATCCGACCGTGGGTCCGGGTGCTTGGGGGAGCGGTCCGGGCAGGCGCGTGGCGGTGTCAGCGGTCGCGGAAGAAGTCCGTGAGCAGCCGGGCGCACTCCTCGTCGAGCACGCCGGCGACGACCTCCGGGCGGTGGTTGAGCCGGCGGTCGCGTACGACGTCCCAGAGGGAGCCGGCCGCGCCCGCCTTCTCGTCCCGGGCGCCGTAGACGACCCGGTCCAGCCGGGACTGGACGATCGCGCCGGCGCACATCGTGCAGGGTTCGAGGGTGACGACGAGCGTGCAGCCGGTGAGCCGCCACTCACCGGTCCGCGCGGCGGCCCGGCGGATGGCGAGCACCTCGGCGTGGGCGGTCGGGTCGCCGGCCGCCTCGCGTTCGTTGTGGCCGGTGGCGAGCACCGTCGTGCCGTCCGGGGACAGCACGACGGCGCCGACGGGTACGTCCGGGCAGTGGCCCTGCCCCGCCAGTGCGGCCTCGTCCAGGGCGAGCCGCATCGCGGCCCGCCAGCGGTCGCGTACGGGGTCCTGTGCCTCCGTTGGGTTCGACGATGTGTTCGACGGGGTCAGCGGACGGCCTCCATGACCTCCGCCGCCCCGAGGACCTCGGCGATCTCGGCGAGTGCGTCGGTGCTGTCCAGGGTCAGCAACTCCTTCTGGCTCACCCCGAGGTCGGTGAGGACCTCGCGGTCCCCGACGGGTCCGGACGGCACGATCCGGCCCTTGGCGGTGGTGCCGACGTCGTCCTCTTCGTCGTCGTCGGCCTCGTCCTCGGGTTCACCGTCCTCCGTGCCGTCGAGGTCGAGGGAGTCCAGGTCGGCGACGCCGTCGTCGCCGGGATCCCTTCCGAGCAGTTCGTCCGTGAGCAGGATCTCGCCGTACGAACTGCGGGCAGCGGCCGCGGCGTCCGAGACGTAGATGCGAGGGTCCTCCTCGCCGTCCACGCGGACGACTCCGAACCACGCGTCCTCCTGCTCGATGTAGACGAGGACCGTGTCGTCGTCGACCGAGGCTTCGCGGGCCAGGTCGCTCAGATCCGACAGGGTCTCCACATCGTCGAGCTCTGTGTCGCTCGCTTCCCACCCGTCTTCGGTGCGCGCGAGCAGTGCGGCGAAGTACACCGTGACTCTCCCACTGGTCCTAGGCGTGCCGGTTGGGGATCCCCCCGGCGGAGGTTGCGGGCGGGGGATGAGTGCTCCGAGCCCCGCCCACTCGGAATCGTGGCAGAAACAGAGCGTTCAGGAGAGGTCTTCGGCTCGCTGTGTCCCGGTCGCGTCCTCGCGCCCGGTCACGTGGCGCGTGCGTCACGCCGCCGCATGGCCTCACCTGGGCGCCCGGCGCCCACCGACAGCGGGATCGTACGCCGCCGGGACCCCCACTCCGTACGAGCCCGCCCGAGCGTTGCCCGGCGGGTCGCGCCCCGACCGCCCGGCGCGTCGCGAGACGGCGCCCCCGCGGACACCCTGCCGACACCATCCGAACGACACGACCCAACCGCACGCCGACCGCATCCGCCACGCCAACGGCCCGCACGCCGCGCCGGCATGCGGGGTCCCGTCGCGGTCGCGCTGGCACGCGGGCGGCAGAGACATGCGGGCCGCGGCGGCGTCCGCGGGGCAGCCGCGTCCGGCGCACGGTCGCGTCCGGCGGGGCAACGGCTGACGGGCGACAACGGTCGACGAGCGGCGACAGCTGACGAGCCCGTAGCCGTACGCCGCCGCGGCGGTATTCGAGCGGCGGCGGCACGCGTGCCGTGGCGAAATCCGCGCGGCGGTGTCATGCGTGCGACGGTGTCATGCGTGCCGCGGCTGCGTCCGCGAGGCGCCCGTGTCTGGCGCACGGCCGCGTCCGGCGGGGCGACGGCTGACGGGCGACGGCGGTTGACGAGCGGTGACGTCTGACGCGCCCGTGGCCGTACGCGCGCCGCGGCGGTATTCGAGCGGCGGCGGCACGCGTGCCGTGGCGAAATCCGCGCGGCGGTGTCATGCGTGCGGCGGTGTCATGCGTGCCGGGCGGTATCCGAGTGGCGACGGTATCCGAGCGGCGGCACGCGCGCCGTAGCGGCATCTGGACGGCGGCGGCACGGGCCGCGATGCCATACGTGCGACGGCGGCGTGCGGGCGGCGGTGGCATCCGCGCGGCGGCGGTATGCGCGCCCTGGCCGCAGCCGCGCGGCGGTGCCATGCGTATCGCGGTGGCATGCGTGCCACCGCCGCACGCGTGTCGCGGTGGCTCGTGGTGCGGGGCCGGTGGCGGGCCGCTACCAGCGGAACGTGCGCATGCGCATGGCGTGGCGCAGGCGGGCCGTCTTGGCCCGCCGCGGCTGCACCCTGTCGCGCAGCTCGCGCGCCTCCTTCAGTTCCCGCAGGAACTGGGCCCGGCGCCTGCGGCGCTGCGCGTCGCTCTCCAGGTCTTCCAGGTTCCGCTGCTCCGGGTCCGGCATCGGCAACACCCCCAGTCGGTCACTCCCACTTTCCCTCCGACGGGCGGTTTGATGCCAACGGAGGTTTGCGCGGTGGCAGCGGCGAAGGTTCCGGAACCGCAGGTGACGGGCGACGGACGGGCGGTACGGGCCCGGATACCCTTGGGGCATGCGTCTCCACGTCGTCGACCACCCTCTGGTCGCTCATAAGCTCACCACGCTGCGCGACCGCCGCACCGACTCCCCGACCTTCCGTCGCCTCGCCGACGAGCTGGTCACCCTGCTCGCCTACGAGGCCACGCGGGACGTGCGCACCGAGCAGGTCGACATCGAGACCCCGGTGTCCAGCACCACGGGCGTCAAGCTGTCCTACCCGCGGCCCCTCGTCGTACCGATCCTGCGGGCCGGCCTCGGCATGCTCGACGGCATGGTGCGCCTCCTGCCGACCGCCGAGGTGGGCTTCCTCGGCATGATCCGCGACGAGGAGACGCTCCAGGCGTCCACGTACGCGACCCGTATGCCGGAGGACCTCTCCGGGCGCCAGGTGTACGTCCTGGACCCGATGCTGGCCACCGGCGGCACTCTCGTCGCGGCGATCCAGGAGCTGATCAAGCGGGGCGCCGACGACGTGACGGCCGTGGTCCTCCTCGCCGCCCCGGAGGGCGTCGAGGTCATGGAGCGCGAGCTCGCGGGCGCCCCGGTCACGGTCGTGACCGCCTCGGTCGACGAGCGCCTGAACGAGCACGGCTACATCGTCCCGGGCCTCGGCGACGCGGGAGACCGCATGTACGGCGCGGCCGAATAGCCCAACGCCAGTACGTAGACGGCCGGACAGGGCAACGGCCGACTCGAAGCAGTGGCGGGCGGGCCGGACGGGCTGAGGGGCCGGCGGACCGTACGGGCCCGCTAACAGCCCTTCTTCGTCACCGAGGGCGTCGGCTCCGGCCTGGCCAGGGTGGTCAGGGCCTTGTCGGCGTCCTTCTCCTTCGCCAGGGCTTTGAACGCCTTGCCGAGGATCAGGTCGACCTCCGCGGGCTTCGTCCGGGTGTCGGTCTTCGTCTCGGCGCCGGCGAGCTGGGTCGCGAGAACCGGGAGCGCCGCGTCGACCGCCGTCTTCGCGCCGAGCACCAGACCGGGCCCGTCGACCTTCTTGTCGTACGCCTTGGTGGCGTTGCCCACCTCGCCGATCTTGAAGCCGCGTTTCTTCAGCGCGTCCGCGGTGTCCTTCGCGAGGCCCGAGCGGGCCGTGGCGTTGAGGACGTTCACGGTGATCTGGCCGGGCTCCGGCACGGCCCTGACGGGGCTCGCGGAGGGCGAGGGGGACTTCCCGCAGCCCGCTGCCGCAGCCGCGGACGCCCTGTCGCCACCGCCCGTGAAGACGTCGATGAGCTGCAGGGTTCCCCAGCCGACCAGTCCGAGCGCGGCGACGGAGGCGACGACCGCGAGCACGATCCGGCGGCGCCCCCGGTTCCTGCGCATCCGTGGGTACTTGTCCCCCGTGATCCGGTACTGGCCGCCCATGCCAGGGGGAGTGAGCATGCTCATGAGCGCAGCGTAGTGCGCCGAGGCCGCAATGCCTACTAGATGATCATTGACCCGCGCCCAGTCCAACCCGAAAGGGTCAACCCGGGCGTGAACCGCCTGGAGGTCAGTCCAGTTCGAGGACGCGGGCGTGCAGCACCTGGCGCTGCTGGAGCGCGGCGCGGACGGCGCGGTGCAGGCCGTCCTCCAGGTACAGGTCGCCCTGCCACTTCACGACGTGCGCGAAGAGGTCGCCGTAGAACGTGGAGTCCTCGGCGAGCAGCGTTTCCAGATCGAGCTGGCCCTTGGTCGTCACCAGCTGATCGAGGCGGACCGGGCGCGGCGCGACGTCCGCCCACTGCCGGGTGCTTTCCCGGCCGTGGTCGGGGTACGGCCGGCCGTTTCCGATGCGCTTGAAGATCACACGGAAAGCCTACCGGGCAAGAGCTTCCGGGCGCAGCCTTGGATGCGGAGTGCGGCGCTGGAAATGACGTCGTAAATATGGGCAAACCGGTAATTCTCCGGGATCACCCTTTCATGATCGTTTCGGAGCCCGGCCCAGGGTTAATCAGGGCAAAACCGGGTCAGAGCCCCGAAATGGTCGGCGCCGAAGCGCCGTCGACGAGGACCTCCGAGGGCCCGAGCGGTGCTCGCGCACTTCCTTCGGAAGTTCTGAAAATTGCATCCGGATACGCCTTTCAGGGCCCTCGGCGCCGGGAGGGCCGGCGGCGACACCGTGCGGGCGCGCGCCGAGGCGGAGGCGGCAACGATCCCCGCCTCCGCCTCCTCCGCGTCTGCGTCCGAGTCAGCCGCGTTCGTGGTCCCGGGGCGGGGTCTGCCTTTCCGGGAGCCTTTCCGGGAGTCGTTCCGGCGCGCTTTGACGAGCGTCGGAATGCCGGACGTCGGGACGACGGGCGTCGGGGTGCCGCGTGTCGGAAGGCGGCTTCGGGGCGTTGCGGAGGGATTCGGCGCGTACCAGGGCGCGCAGGATCGCGTACGGGTCCGTCGGCATGTAGGGAGTCCTCTCGTGCGGCTGGGGGGTGGTCCGGTGGGAGCCGGACTCCTCAGCAGCGCAGGACCATGCAGCGCCGGGCGCGTGGCAAAGGGATGTGATGGGGGGCCGGGAGGGAGTGGACCCGTCGGCGCGGACGCCCGGTGATGGGCCGGTGCGCGGGGCGTACGGGCAGCAGGGGACGGCGGTGACGCTGACGTGCGGCCGGACGGAGGGCGGTGTCCAGGACGTCGTGGGGGAGTTCGACGCCCGACTCGGTGGAGACGGCGGCGGGCGGAGCCGTGCGGCTTCCGGTGAGGCCGCCCGCGGAGCCGACCGCGCACATCGCGCACAGCAGCGCGGCGAGCGCCACGAGGAACCGCTGCCGGGCGGGCCGGCGCGGCGTACGCGGAACGAACCGGTCGGGGCTCATGACAGGTCATGTCCCCGGTCACGCGTCCCGGTGCATCGGCCGCCTCACCAGAACCGCCCACTTGGCGTACGCCGGGACCGTCGCCAGGTGCGGCGGGAGGTGCGGCGGGAGGTGCGGGGGCGCCGCGGGCGCGGGCCAGGGCGTGCGGGAATCCCCAGCCGCCGAAGGCCCCTCTAGTTCTCGGCTTTCCCGGTCTTCCCGGTCTTCGCGGTCTTCGCGGCTTTCTCGGCCTTCGCCGCCGCCTTCATCTCCTGCTTGTGCGCCCGTACCTTCGTCAGTGACTCCGGGCCCGTGATGTCCGCGACCGAGCGGAAGGCGTCGGCCTCGCCGTACGGACCCGCCGCCTCGCGCCAGCCCTTCGGGCGGACGCCCAGCTGTTTGCCCAGCAGGGCGAGGAAGATCTGGGCCTTCTGCGTGCCGAACCCGGGCAGCTCCTTCAGCCTGCGCAGCAGCTCCGCGCCCGTCTCCGCACCCTCCCAGACCTTCGAGGCGTTCCCGTCGTAGTGCTCGACCAGGTACTGGCACAGCTGCTGGATCCGCCGGGCCATCGAACCGGGGTAGCGGTGCACGGCCGGTTTCGTGGACAGCAGGCCCGCGAACGCCTCCGGCTCGTACGCGGCGATCTCGTGGGCGTCGAGATCGTCCCCGCCGAGCCGTTGCGCGATCGTGTGGGGGCCTGCGAACGCCCATTCCATCGGGACCTGCTGGTCGAGCAGCATGCCGACGAGCGCGGCGAGCGGGCTGCGCCCGAGGAGTGCGTCGGCCTCGGGCCGCTGGGCCAGGTGAAGGGTGACGTCCATGGTCCGATCATCACCCGTGGGGGTTCAGGCCGCTCGCCAGTACCCCAGCGCGTTCACCCGGTGCTTCGGCAGGGCCAGTTCCTTGCGGAAGTACGCCGACAGCGACCGGGTCGTCGCCGTGTCGCAGGCGATCCAGACGTAGGGGTCGGCCGTCTCCTTCAGGAGCTCAGGCACGGCCGCGCGCACCTGGTCCACCAGATGCGCGCCGTGATCGCGACGGGGTACCGCACGGAGGTCATGGCGGGCCGGGTCCACCCGGAAGGGCAGTCCCTCCGTGCCCTCGGAGGTCTCGAACCAGATCGTGGCCGGCACCGGACCCACCGCGTCCAGAAGGGAGTTGAGGGCGGGGAGCGAGGCGGTGTCGGCGATCGCCAGCACCCGGGAGGGGGCCGGGTCCGGCTGGGTGAAGCCCGTGCCCTGGACCGTGGCCTCGATCGTGTCGCCCGGCCCGGCGGCCCGCGCCCAGTCGCTGGCGCACCCCTCGTGCAGCGCGAACTCCAGACCGAAGGTCCCGGCGGCCGGGTCGGGGTCCACGAGGGTGTAGGCCCGCTGGTGCGGCTTGCCCGCGTTGTCGAACCACAGCCGCACCCACATGGTCGGGTGCACCCCGGTCGCCGCGAGCATGCCGCCGTCGGTGAGGTGCAGCCGGCGGTAGTGCTCCGTGACGTCCTCCGCTCCCACGACCGTGAACGTGAAGTCCTTGCCACGGAACAGTCTGAGGACCGCGCCCTCCCAGCCGTGCCCCTGCGCCATGACGTTTTCACCCTTCGCGTACGATTCCGCCACACCTTATTTAGGTGAGCCTAACCTAAGGCGAAGACGGCAGGGAAATGAAGGAACAGAGGAGCGCAGGGTGACTGTCGAGATCTATCGCGACGCCTGGGGCGTACCGCATCTGCGCGCGGGCGACGCGCGCGAACTGGCCCGCGCCCAGGGCCTGGTCACGGCTCGCGACCGCGCCTGGCAGCTCGAGGTCGAGCGGCACAGGGCGCGCGGCACCTCGGCCGCCTTCCTCGGCGCGGACGCGCTCGCCTGGGACCGGTTCGCGAGACAGGCCCTGCTCGACGACACGGCGAGACGTTGCCACACGGCCCTGGAGAGACGGGACCCCGAGACGGCCGCCTGGGTCCGGGCGTACGTCGACGGGGTCAACCAGGGTTTGCCCGAAGGGGCCCGCCGCGCACCCGAGTTCGCGGCCGTCGGTCTCGCGGCGGGGCGTTGGGAGCCCTGGACGCCGATGGCTGTCTGGCTCGCCACGCACATCCTGTTCGCGGGGTTCCCGGCCAAGCTGTGGCGCGAGGAGGTCGTACGCCGTCTCGGTCCGGCCGCCGTCGGCCTGTTCGCCACCGACGGGCCCGGCACCGCGGGCAGCAACGGCTGGCTCGTCACCGGCGAGCGCACGGCCACCGGGCGGCCGGTCCTCGCGGGCGACCCGCACCGCTTCATCGAGGCTCCGGGGGTCTACCAGCAGATCCGGCTGGCCTGCCCCGAGTTCGACGTCGTGGGTCTCGCCGTGCCGGGCGTCCCCGGCATCGCGCACTTCGGCCACACGGGGACGGTGGCCTGGTCCATCACCAACGCGATGGCCGACTACCAGGACCTGTACCGCGAGCGGCTCCGGCGGTCCGGCGGCGGGGCGGGACGACGGATCGAGGCCCTCGGCCCGGACGGGGAGTGGCACCCCGCGTCCCGGCACACCGAGACGGTCGAGGTGGCCGGCGGCGCCCCCGTCGAGGTCGAGGTGATCGAGACCGGCCGGGGCCCGGTCATCATCGGCGCCGACGCGGCCGGTCGTGCCGACGCCGCCCATGACGCCGGCTCCGACGCCGGCCCTGATACCGAGGCCCACCCCGACGCCGGCCCCATCAGCCTCCGCCACCCGCCCCGGGTGGCGGAGGACCTGGGCTTCAGCGCGCTCCTCCCCCTCCTCCGTGCCCGCCGGGTCGCCGACGTCGACCGCGCCTTCGACGACTGGGCCGAGCCGGTCAACGTCGTCCAGGCGGCCGACACCGAGGGCGGCACGCTCCACCGCGTCGCGGGCCGGGTGCCCACCCGGAACCCGGCGAACGGCATCCGGATCGTCGCGGCCTGGGAGCCCGGCCACGAGTGGCACGGCTGGTACGCGCCCATGCCGCGCGGCACGGTCGACGACGGCATCGCCGTCATGGCCAACCAGCGGGGCCCCGCCACCCCCCTCGGCGTCGAGTTCGCACCGCCGCACCGGGCCGCCCGCCTGCGCGCACTCCTCGACCGGAGGTCGGACTGGAAGGCCGGCGACATGGCCGCCCTCCACATGGACACCCATCTCGCCTCGGCCGGCGCGCTGCTGGACCACGTCGGCGCTCTCGACGGCCTCACCCCCGAGGCCGTCGCCCTGCGCGACCGGCTCCTGCGCTGGGACCGCCACATGGCCGCCGACAGCGTGGAGGCCGCCCTCTACGCGGCGGTCCGCAACGCCGTCGTACGCCACCTCGCCGCCCACCCCGCCCTGGCCCCGCTGACCGGCCCCCCGTCACCCGCATCGCCCGCCTCGCCGCCATCACCTGCGTCGCCCCCGCCGCGCCCGCCGTCGCCGCCGTTCCCGTCGTACCCCGCGGTGTTCCGGCCCTGGCTCGCGCTCGTCCCCCGAGTCGCCTTCGCCCTGGAGAGCCTGCTGCGGGCGGAGGAGCTGTACGGGATCGACCGCGGTCCCATCGTCCGGGCGGCCGTGGAGGAGGTGGCCGGGAACCCGCCGGACGGCACGTGGGGTGACACCCACCGCCTCGCTCCCTGGCGGGCGGTGCCGGACCCGGCGTACGACGGGGAGGAACCCGCGCTCTCCGGCGACCACGACTGCGTGCTGTGCACCTCGGCCGTGCCGGGTCTCACCGACCGGGCCGCGCGGGGCCCCGCCGCCCGCTACGTGTGGGACCTGGCGCGGCGTGAGAACAGCCTCTGGGTGGTGCCGTTCGGCGCCTCGGGCGTACCCGGCTCGGCGCACCACCGCGACCAACTGCCCCTGTGGCTCGGCGGCGGACTCGCCCCCGTGGTCACCGACTGGAACCAGCTCAGCAAGAAGGAAGAGGACAACGATGACGTCGTACGCGAGGGATCGTGACCGGCCGGCCGTCCACCAGGAGACTGTGGCAGGTCTCGGCACCGTCCGCATCGTGCCCGTGGACCCGGACGCCGACCTGGACGTGCTCCACTCCTGGGTGACCGCCGAGCGGGCCCGGTTCTGGGGCATGGCCGGCTTCAGCAGGCAGCAGGTGCTGGAGACGTACCGGCATCTCGGGTCCCTGGACACGCACCACGCGTTCCTCGCCGTCGTCGGGGACGAGCCGGCGGCGCTCTTCCAGACGTACGAGCCGACGGCCGACCGGGTCAGCGAGTGCTACGAGGTGCAGCCCGGTGACATCGGCGTCCATCTGCTGATCGGACCGGCTCCCGAGGGCGTCGGCCGGGCCGGGTACAGCACCGCACTGCTGACGGCCTTCACCACGTACGTCCTGCGGGTCCTGGACCGGCCGCGGGTCGTGGTGGAGCCCGACATCCGCAACGAGAGGGCGATCGCCCGCCTGCTCCGACAGGGTTTCGTGCTCGGCCCGCCCGTCGTGCTGCCGGAGATCGACCTCCCGGAGGTGTACCTGCCGGAGAAGAAGGCCCAACTCGCCTTCCTCGACAGGGACAAGGGACCGGGACTGGACAGGGACAGGGACGAGAACGGGGGAGCGTCCGTCCGCAGACCGCTGTAACGTCGGCGGGTGGTCGATGACATCACTCCCGAAGCCCTGATCGCGCACTACCGACTGGAGCCCATCCCGGAGGAGGGCGGCCTCTTCCGCCGCACCTGGGCGGGCCCCGAACGGCCCGACGGACGTCCCGAGGGATCCGCCATCGTGGCCCTCCTGACCTCACGGCCGGGCGACTTCTCCGCCCTGCACCGCCTCCCGTCCGACGAGACCTGGCACTTCTACCTGGGTGATCCGCTGGAGCTGCTGCTCCTCTCCCCCGACGGCACCTCCCGTACGGTCCTGCTCGGCCCGGACGTCCTCGGCGGGCAGCACGTCCAGTTCACCGTGCCCGCGCGTACCTGGATGGGCGCGCGGGTCACCGCCGGCGGCGCCTGGTCGCTCTTCGGGTGCACCATGGCGCCCGGCTTCACCTACGAGGGGTACGAGCACGGGGACGGAGCCGAACTCGCCGCCGCCCACCCGTCGGAGGCAGCGCGGATCGCCGCGCTGAGCCGCCCGTGACCGGCGGGTCCGGCGGGCCTGACGGGTCCGGCGCGTCCGGCCCCCGCGGCGGGCTGCTCGACGGACAGGTGGCGCTGGTCACCGGCGCCGGGGGCGGCATCGGGCGGGGGATCGCACTGCGGTTCGCGGCGGAGGGAGCGGCCGTGGCCGTCCACTTCCGTACGAACGCGGAGGCGGCGCGTGAGGTCGTCGCCCTCGTCACGGACGCGGGCGGACGCGCGGTGGCCGTACGGGCCGACCTGACCGTGGAGGCCGAATGCCACCGAGTGGTGCGCGAGGCCGCCGACTGGGGCGGGGGCGTCCTGACGGCCCTGGTCAACAACGCCGGCGTACAGCCGGTCCAGGCACTGCCCGGCATGACGGTGGCGGACTGGCGGGCGGTGGTCGACACCAACCTGTCGAGTGTCTTCGCGTGCACACAGGCCGCCGCCGAGCTGATGCGGAACGGGACCGGTGGGCCTGTGCGCAGCATCACCCACATCGCGTCCGTCGAGGCCACGCACCCCGCCCCGCACCACGCGCACTACTCCGCGGCGAAGGCGGCCGTCGTCATGCACGCGCGCGCGGCGGCCCTGGAGTACGGTCCCTACGGCATCCGGGTGAACACCGTCTCCCCGGGACTGATCGACCGCGAAGGTCTCGCGCAGGCGTGGCCGGAGGGCGTACGGCGCTGGCAGCGGGCGGTACCCACCGGGAGGCTGGGACGCCCGGAGGACGTGGCCGACGCCTGTGTCTTCCTCGCCTCGCCGATGGCGTCCTGGGTCTCCGGGCACGACCTGGTCGTGGACGGCGGGGTCTCGGCACGGCCGACGTGGTGAGCCGGGGGGAAGCGGGAGACGGGGGAGACGCGGGTCGCGTTGAACAGCGTGCCGCGTACATCCGTACTTCCGCAGAGGCCGCGTACGTATCCCGCCTCCGCGGAAGGACGCGCGTGACGGGCATCACAGGCATGACGAGCATGACGGGCACGAGAAGCAGGGAGAGGTGACGTGGGCCGAGTGCGCCGTACACACCAAGTACTCCGCGAAGTACGGGTAGTACGGGTAGTACGGGTGCCGCGACCGTCGGTGCGTCGCCGGGCGGCCGCCCTCGCCGCCCTGCTGGGCACGCTGCTCCTGCTCCTGCTGGGCGGCGCGACCTCCGCGTCCGCCCACTCGGCGGTGCGGGACACCGACCCGCGTGAGGGTTCCGTCCTGCGGACCGCGCCGCGCGAGATCACCATGACCTTCACCGAGTCGGTCGGCGTCACCGACGACTCGCTGCGCGTCCTCAGCCCCGAGAACCGCGGGGTGCACGCGGGCGCGGCAGAACACGTCCCGGGCAGCTCCGACAGGGTCCGTGTGAAACTCGGCGACGATCTGTCCGACGGTACGTTCACGGTCGCCTGGCGGGTGGTCTCGGCGGACAGCCATCCCATCTCCGGTGCCTTCACCTTCTCCATCGGCGAACCCTCCGCGACGACGGCGTCCATAGCCGCCGAGCCGGCGGTGAACCCCGCCTCGGGCGCCCTCTACGACATCGCCCGCTACGCCGCGTACGCCGCCGTCGCCCTGCTCATCGGCGTGGCCGTCTTCGCCCTGGTCTGCAGTCCGCCCAGCGCTCAGGCCCTGCGCGGACTCGTACGCGCCGGCTGGTGGACGCTTCTGGCGACCACCGTCCTCCTGGTCTTCCTGCGCGGCCCGTACGAACGCGGCACCGGGCCGTCGACCCTCCTCGACCCGGCCCTCATCGAGACCACGCTGACCAGCAGACCCGGCTGGGCGCTGCTGGCCAGGCTGGCCCTGCTGGCCGGGGTCGCGGTCTTCCTCGTACGGACCGAGGCCGGACTGCGGCGGTCCCCCGAACCGAAGCCGGCCGTGCTCGCGGCCGGCGGGTTCCTGGCCGTCGCCCTGGCGGGCACCTGGGCCGTCGCCGAGCACGCGTCCGCGGGTATCCAGGTGCCCGTGGCGATGACCTCCTCCGTACTGCACCTGCTGGCGATGGCCGTCTGGCTGGGCGGTCTCGGTGCCCTGCTCACCGCGCTCCACCGGTCGCGGACCCCGCTCACCGCCACCTCGGTGCGCCGCTTCTCACGGCTCGCGTTCAGCTCGGTCACGGTCCTGGTGGTGACCGGTGTCTACCAGTCCTGGCGGGGGCTCGGCTCGTGGGACGCGGTGTTCGACACGTCGTACGGCCGGATCCTGGTCGTGAAGGTGTGCGCGATCGCGGTGCTGCTGGCCGCGGCGGGCTTCTCGCGCCGCTGGACCGCCCGGCTCACGGACGAGGTGGCACAGCCGTCCGAGACGCGCGTGCCGGCGATGGCAGGGGCGCACGGTGTGACGCTCGATGGGACGTCTGAGAAGACCTCTGGGGTGACCTCAGACGTGACGTCTGAGGTGACCTCGCACGTGACGTCCGAGCCGCCGCCACCGCCACCGGGGCCGTCGTCGGAGTCGCCGTCGCACTCGTCATCCGAGGCGACTTCGAAGAGGGCCGGTGACGAAGGGGCCGGTGCCCGGCACCGGCGGCTGCGGCGTTCGGTCCTCGCCGAGGTCGTCGTGGGTGTGGCGGTGCTGGTCGTCACGACGGTGCTGACCGGCACCCAGCCCGGCCGGGCCGAGCTCGAGACGGCGGCGGCCCGGTCCACCGCGACCGCCGCGGACGCCCCGACCGCGTCCACGACCCTGATCCCCTTCGACGTCGGCACCCCGGGCGGCCACGGCAAGGTCCAGATCGTCCTGGAGCCGGGCCGCGTCGGGGAGAACACGGTCGAGGCGGTCGTCATCGGCCCCGACGGAGGCATCGCCACCGTCCCCGAGATCCGGCTCTCCTTCACCCTCAAGGCCCAGAAGATCGGCCCCATCGACGCCGGACTCACCAACAAGGGCGGCTACTGGGGGACCCAGTCCCTCAACCTGCCCCTCGACGGCACCTGGACGATGAAGGTCACGATCCGCACGTCGGACATCGACCAGGTGTCGGAGACCCGCCAGGTGAAGATCGCCCGCTGAGTCGGTACCGCGAGGGCACCTGCCCCGGACGTCACCAGGACGGCATGATCGCCTCGGGATAGCGGGACCCGGCGGCCCCCTTGGGCAGGATCTCCTGGACGCGGGCCAGGTCCTGCGGAGTGAGCGTGACGTGCGCGGCGGCCACGTTCTCGGCGAGGCGCTGCGGACTGCGGGTGCCCGGGATCGGCACGATGTCGTCGCCCTGGGCCAGCAGCCAGGCCAGGGCGAGCTGTGTGACGGAGATCTCCCTGGCCTCCGCGAGCGCGGTCAGTTCGCGGATGGCGGTCAGGTTCCGCTCGTAGTTGCCGGGCTGCCAGCGGTCGTCCCAGCTGCGCATGTCGTCGGCGGGATACTCGGCGGCGGGCTTCACCACGCCGGTCAGGAACCCCCGGCCGAGCGGCGAGTACGGTACGAAGCCGATGCCGAGCTCGCGCACCACGGGCAGTACGTCGGCCTCCACGGCCCGCTCGAACACGGAGTACTCGGTCTGCAGTACGGACACCGGGTGGACGGCGTGGGCCCGCCGGAGCGTCTCGGGCCCGGCCTCGCTGAGCCCGAGGTACCGCACCTTGCCTTCGGCGATCAGCTCGCCGACCGTGCCCGCCACGTCCTCGATGGGTACGTCCGGGTCGACGCGGTGCTGGTACAGCACGTCGATGTGGTCGGTGCCGAGGTGGCGCAGGCTGTTCTCGGTGACCTCGCGGATGTGTTCGGGCCGGCTGTTGAGCGCGTAGCCCTCGGCGGTCTGCGGTGCGTCCATGTCGAAGCCGAACTTGGTGGCGATCACGACGTCGTCACGGAAGTCCCGCACGGCACGGCCGAGCAGCTGCTCGTTGCTGCCGGTGCCCATGCCGTACAGCTCGGCGGTGTCGAAGAGGGTGACACCGAGTTCGTACGCCCGGCGGAGGGTCGCGATGCTCCCGGCTTCGTCACCGGTGCCGTAGGCCATCGTCATGCCCATGGTGCCGAGCCCGACCGCGCCGACGGCCAACCCCTGACGGCCGAGACGGCGAACGGGCAGGCTCCTGTCCTCGCCCGGCTGCCCCGTGCCCGTGCCCTGGGGGCCATCGGTTTGTGTGGTTCGTGTGGTTCGTGCTTCGTTGTCGTGCTGTGTCATGTGGTCAACGCTAGGAGCGCGGAGGCCGCGGGGCATGGGCCGTCGGCCGCATAGGATTGCCTGATCCTCTCAGGACCGTCCCAGGACCGTCTCAGGCAAGTCAGGACAAGACAGGGAGCGTGCGCATGCTGGACGAACTCGTCGCGGCCATCGCCCGGCACGGTGGCGACATGTGGTCCGACACCGCCGTGCCGCGCCAGCGGCTGGTGACGCTGGACGAGCCCGTCGCGCCCCTCGACATGCTGTACGAGCCGATGGTCTGCTTCGTCGTCCAGGGCTCCAAGAGCAGCGTGGCGGGGGACCGGAGGTGGACGAGCGGCTGTGGCGAGGTGTTCCTCAACTCGCTGGTCCTGCCGGTCACGGCCACGTTCGAGGAGGTGCCGTACCGCTCGGCGGTGCTGCGCCTGGACGGCGGCATGCTCGCCGAACTCCTGCTGGAACTGGAGCCGGACCCGGACCCGAGGGACACGAGAGGGAGCGGCACGAGGGGGATCGGCGCGCAGGCGGGCGGTGTGCATACGCGTGGTGCGCAGGCGGGCGGTGCGCATGCGGATGGTGCGAGCGGGCCCCCCGGCCCGGATCCCGAGGGTCGGCTCGCCACCCCGATGACCCCCGAACTCGCCGACGCGGTCACCCGCTGGGTACGGCTGCTGGACACCCCGCAGGACATCCCGGCCCTGGCGGGCCGTATCGAGACGGAGATCCTCTACCGCCTGCTGGGCAGCGAGCTCGGCCCGACCCTGCGCCACTTCGCCCTGGACGACTCCGCCGCGGCCAGGATCCGTACGGCGGCCCGGTGGATCTACGCCCGTTTCACCGAACCGCTGGGCATCGAGGCGATCGCGGCGGTGGCGCACATGAGCACCGCGAGCCTGCACCGCCACTTCAAGGCGGCCACCGGCATGAGCCCGCTCCGCTTCCAGAAGCACCTGCGCCTCCAGGAGGCCCGGCGGCTCCTGCTGGCCGAGGACACCACGGCGGCCCTGGTCGCGGAGAGGGTCGGCTATGTGAGCGCGACCCAGTTCAACCGCGAGTACCGGCGGACGTACGGGCTGCCGCCGGGACAGGACGCGGCACGTCTGCGCGACCGTCTGGCCGACGTGCGCCGGGGCGCATAGGGCGATCCGATCAACGGCCTCGGAGACTTCTCACTCGGGGTCCCAGTGGGCGAGCCGGTGCAGGTCGGCGGCGGTACGTGCGAACCCCTGGTCGCCGAGCAGTTCGCGCAGCTCGCCGTTGAAGCGGTCGATCTCGGGCTGGGCGGCGAGCAGGGCGGCGAGGCCCTGGTCGGTGAGTTCCAGGGTGACGGCCCGGTGCTCACGCGGATGGGCCCGCCTGACGACGAACCCGGCCGCGGTGAGGCGTCCGACGAGCGCGGTGACAGCGGACTCGCGCAGCCCCAGGGTCTGGGCGAGCTGCCGCTGGGTGCAGCCCGGCCGCTCCCGCACGGCGAACAACGCCCCGAGCTGGGCCGTGGTGACCCCGGCGGCGGCCACACAGCGCCGGTCCGCAGTCGTACGCAGCCGGTGCGCGGCCCGCTGCAACAGAAAGAACAGACGCTGGTCGGACGCGGGCTCGGACGAGGGCTCGGACATGGCCCGATATTGGCAGACGATTCACGGACGATTGACAGACGGAAGGCAAGTGGGGGACGGTCGCTTCACCAGTGAAGTGAGAAACGAGAAGCCGAGGTGCCGATCGTGAGCGATCCCCTGACCCTGCCCCTGTCCGTCGCCCGGAAGGCACTGGCGGCGCAGCCGTTCAGCACCCTGCTCGGCACCCGCCTGGTGGCCTTCGGCGAGGGTGAGGCGGTACTGGAACTGGACATCCGGGACGACCTGCGCCAGCAGAACGGTTTCCTGCACGGCGGCGTGCTCGGCTACGCGGCCGACAACGCGCTGACCTTCGCCGCGGGCACCGTCGCCGGGATCCGCATTCTCACCTCGGGCTTCACGATCGACTACCTGCGCCCGGCCGACGGCACACTGCTACGGGCCCACGCCCACGTCGTCCGGGCCGGCCGCACCCGAGTCGTCTGCCGCTGCGACCTGTCCACGGTGGACGCCGCCGGAACGGAGACGCTGTGCGCGGTGGCACAGGGAACGATCGCGGTACCGACCGAGAACGGCTCGGTCGGACAAGGGTGAACGACCACGCTCCCGGTGTCACCCGGCGGCGGGACGCGGGCTGCCGTGGAAGACCTGGCTGGTGTGCCAGGAGCGGTGCGCCTCCGCGACGGGGCGGGCACCCGGTTGAGGTCCGATGAGCGGGCGCCCCGCGAGCGCTGTGACGTACTCGCGGGCGGCGCGGCCGCGGCCGACGAAGCGCTGCGAGACCAGAATCCGGTGGCCTGCCCCACTCACGGGTGTGCCCGGGTGGGCGGGCCCGTCTCCGATGCCGAGGACTCCCTTGTCGAAGAGCTTGTGGTGCAGGGAGCACAGGCACAGGCCGTTGTCGACGTCGTCCGGTCCGTCGAAGGCGAACCAGCGGACGTGAGCGGCCTCCAGCCCGACCGGCGCCCCACCGAGGCTGCCGTCGTAACCGCAGAAGGCGCACTGGTACTCGTAGGCGGTCAGGACCCGCTCACGCATCCGGGGATCCCGCTGCCTCCGTACGGCGGCCGGGACCTGTCCGGTCTCCGCGGGCTCCAGTTCCAGACCGACGGCCTCGCACAGATCGCCGTGCAGGGAGGGCGGGAAATGCAGGTCGAGCAGGAGCCGTGCCAGCCGCCCGAGCAGCGACGGCTCACGCCGCAGCGCCGCCCGCAGCTCCGGCGCCAGCCGCCCCGCCGCTCCCGTGGCCCGCAACTCCCGCACGCCGCTGCCGGGGCTGCCGAGTCCGCGGTCGGTGCGCACCTCCCACACACCGTCGCTGACCAGGTGGTGGAAGGGGTAGGCGGGAGACGTCCGGTGCGACGGACCGTACTCGTCGAGCAGCCGCCCGAGATCCGCCTCCACCGCGCTGTACCGCAACTCGCCGTCGGCATCCCGCTGGAACCGGCCGAGGGCGTACAGGAACAGCAGAGGCTTGTGCGGAGCCCGCGCCCCACTCCTGCTCCACTGCCGCAACTCGGCGGCACGCCCCAGCCAGTCCACGACCGGCGATCGTAGTGGCCCGCCAGAGGCCGTGTCCGATCGGGTACGGCAACCGCAACCACACGACGAAGGGCCCCGCCGCGAACGGTGGGGCCCTTCGACATCGTGCCCGGTGAGGCACTGGCGGAGGATACGAGATTCGAACTCGTGAGGGGTTGCCCCCAACACGCTTTCCAAGCGTGCGCCCTAGGCCACTAGGCGAATCCTCCGCGGCAAACAATACAAGACGTTGAGCCGTGCTCGCGAACTCGTTCCCCCCCGCTCGGATCGGGTACTGTGTGCGCAGCCCCTCACGTGGCGCTATCTGACTGAACTCCCCCAGGGCCGGAAGGCAGCAAGGGTAGGTTGGCTCTGGCGGGTGCGTGGGGGGCGTTTGCGTTGTCGGGCGTACGTGGGTGGGCCGGGCGGGGTCGCGCCGGGGCCCGGGTGCCGGGGTGATGCGGGACGTCCGGTGGGCGGTCCTCTTTGTCAGTGGGCGCCTATAACCTCGTATGCGTGTCGTCTCTCGCGCTGTACCGCCGTTATCGCCCGGAGTCGTTCGCCGAGGTCATCGGGCAGGAGCATGTCACCGACCCGTTGATGCAGGCGCTGCGGAACAACCGGGTCAATCACGCGTACCTGTTCAGCGGGCCGCGTGGCTGCGGGAAGACGACCAGTGCGCGGATCCTGGCGCGCTGTCTGAACTGCGAGCAGGGGCCCACCCCCACGCCCTGCGGCGAGTGCCAGTCCTGCCGGGACCTCGCGAGGAACGGGCCCGGGTCCATCGACGTCATCGAGATCGACGCGGCCTCCCACGGAGGTGTGGACGACGCCCGTGACCTGCGCGAGAAGGCGTTCTTCGGCCCTGCGAGCAGCCGGTACAAGATCTACATCATCGACGAGGCCCACATGGTCACGTCCGCCGGCTTCAACGCGCTGCTGAAGGTCGTCGAGGAGCCGCCGGAGCATCTCAAGTTCATCTTCGCCACCACCGAGCCCGAGAAGGTCATCGGGACGATCCGGTCGCGGACGCATCACTATCCGTTCCGGCTGGTTCCCCCCGGGACCCTGCGTGAGTACCTCGCCGAGGTCTGCGGCCGCGAGGGCATGGCCGTCGAGGACGGTGTGCTTCCGCTCGTCGTGCGGGCCGGCGCCGGATCCGTGCGTGACTCCATGTCCGTCATGGACCAGCTCCTCGCGGGAGCCCGCGAGGACGGTGTGACGTACGCCATGGCCACCTCGCTCCTCGGTTACACGGACGGGTCGCTGCTCGACTCCGTGGTCGAGGCATTCGCCGCGGGCGACGGCGCCGCCGCCTTCGAGGTCGTCGACCGGGTCATCGAGGGCGGCAACGACCCCCGGCGCTTCGTCGCCGACCTGCTGGAGCGGCTCCGCGACCTCGTGATCCTCGCCGCCGTGCCCGACGCGGGCGAGAAGGGGCTCATCGACGCCCCCGTCGACGTGGTGGAGCGCATGACGGCCCAGGCGAGTGTGTTCGGTGCCGCCGAGCTGAGCCGCGCCGCCGACCTCGTCAACACCGGGCTGACGGAGATGAGAGGCGCCACCTCGCCCCGTCTCCAGCTCGAGCTGATCTGCGCGCGCGTGCTGCTGCCGGCGGCGTACGGGGACGAGCGGTCCGTCATGGCGCGGCTCGACCGCATAGAGCGCGGCGTGAACTTCACGGGAGCGGGAGCGGGAGCGGGGGCCGGTGCCCCCGCCGTGTCCATGGGGTACGTCCCCGGGCCCGACGCGCACGCGGGGCCGGGGCCGGGACCTGGCACAGGGATGGTGGGCGGGATGCAGGGCGGTGGGTCGGCTTCCGTTGTTCCGCCGGGCGGCGGGGTCGCCGCGGCTCGTGCCGCTGTGCGAGGTGCCGGGCCCGGAACGGGAGCGGGAGCCGGACAGGGGCACGGTCCCTCCGGTGGTGCCGGGGGCCCCGTCGGTGCCGACGGCGGTAGCAGTGGCAGTGGCGATACGGGGCATGGGGCGCCCCATGCCCCGGCGGCCGCCGCCTCCGCCCCTCCTCCCGCTCCGGCTCCGGCTCCGGCTCCTGCCGCTCCCACTCCACCCGCCGCTGCCCCTCCCGGTGCGGGGCAACCGCCCGCTCCGGCCCCGGCGGCCGGTGGTGCGCCCGGTGCCTGGCCCACCCCGACCGCCGCGGGCAGCGGGCGGCGGCCCGGCGGCTGGCCGACCACCGCGGCCGCGGGCGGCGGGCAGCCTTCGTCCGGGGCGCCCGGGGCGTCCACGACAGCCGCGCCGGGTGGCGCGGGCAGTAGCGCGGGTGGTTCGGGCGCGGCTCAGTCGTCCGCGTCGTACGGCCGGCCCCCTGCCCCCACCGGTGCGCCCGCGCCCCAGAGCGCCGGGGGCTCCGCCCCCTTCGCCTCTCCGAGCGGTGGACCCGACCCGCGGACGCTCTGGCCGAACATCCTGGAAGCGGTGAAGAACCGGCGCCGTTTCACCTGGATCCTGCTCAGTCAGAACGCCCAGGTGACCGGCTTCGACGGCACCACCCTGCAACTCGGCTTCGTCAACGTCGGCGCGCGGGACAACTTCGCGAGCAGCGGCAGTGAGGAAGTGCTGCGCCAGGCGCTGTCCGAGCTGTTCAACGTGCAGTGGAAGATCGAGGCCGTCATCGACCCGTCCGGCGGCTCGGCCCCGCCGCCGTCGCCCGGGGCTGGGTTCGGTGGCGGCGGAGGAGGCGGTGGCGGGTACGCGTCCGGTGGCGCCGGTGGTGCGGTGCAGCAGGGCGCGCCCCGCCCCGCCCCGCAGCAGCCGGCGGCTCCCGCGCCTGGTCCGTCCGCCCCGTCCGGCCAGGACAGGCCGACCTCCGGGAGCGGGTCCCCGTCCGCGTCGGCCCACCGCCCCGCGCCCCGCCCCTCCGCCCCGGAGCCGCCCCCCATCTCCCCCGAGGACGACATCCCGGAGGACGACGACCCCGACCTCGACGAGTCGGCCCTGTCGGGCCACGAACTGATCGTGCGAGAACTGGGGGCGACGGTGGTGGAGGAGTTCGCGAACGAGTAACGAGTGATGGGCAGGCCCGCCCCGCCCATCACAGCGACGCCCGTCACGGGGACGTCCGTCACGGGGACGCCGGTGACCGGGCAGGCCCGACCGGTCACCGGCGTCCCCGGCACACCCGTCCCCTGACGCCCTGACGGTCGTCCGTCCCCTGGCACACCCGTCCCCCGGCGGTCGTCCCCGGCGCGGGACCGCGCTCCCGTCGCCAGAACCCCGTCGACCGGGCGCCCGCTAAGGTGACCCCCGTGAAGGTCCTAGTAATCGGCAGCGGTGCCCGCGAACACGCCCTGTGCCGCTCCCTCTCCCTCGATCCCGACGTCACCGCGCTGCACTGTGCCCCAGGCAACGCGGGCATCGCCGAGGTGGCCGAGCTGCACCAGGTCGACGCCCTCGACGGCAAGGCCGTGGCCGCGCTGGCCACGGACCTCGGGGCCGAGCTGGTGGTCGTCGGCCCGGAGGCGCCCCTCGTGGCCGGGGTCGCCGACGCCGTGCGCGAGGCGGGCATCCCGGCGTTCGGCCCCTCGCGGGAGGCCGCCCGGCTGGAGGGTTCCAAAGCCTTCGCCAAGGACGTCATGGCCGGCGCGGGCGTACCCACCGCCCGTTCGTACGTGTGCACGACCCCGGACGAGGTCGACGAGGCGCTCGACGCCTTCGGTGCCCCGTACGTCGTCAAGGACGACGGTCTCGCGGCCGGCAAGGGAGTCGTCGTGACGGCCGACCTCGCCGAGGCCAGGGCCCACGCCAACGCCTGCGACCGCGTGGTCATCGAGGAGTTCCTCGACGGCCCCGAGGTCTCCCTCTTCGCGGTCACCGACGGCGCGACGGTCGTCCCGCTGCAGCCGGCCCAGGACTTCAAGCGCGCCCTCGACGGCGACGAGGGCCCGAACACCGGCGGCATGGGCGCGTACTCGCCCCTCCCGTGGGCCGATCCCAAGCTGGTCGACGAGGTCATGCAGACGGTCCTGCAGCCGACCGTCGACGAGCTGCGCCGCCGCGGCACCCCGTTCTCCGGGCTGCTCTACGCGGGTCTCGCGATCACCTCGCGGGGTGTCCGGGTCATCGAGTTCAACGCCCGTTTCGGCGACCCCGAGACCCAGGTCGTCCTCGCCCGCCTGAAGACCCCGCTCTCCGGCATCCTCCTCGCGTCGGCCGACGGCACCCTCGCCGACCTGGAACCGCTGCGCTGGAGCGACGACGCGGCCGTCACCGTGGTCGTCGCCTCGCACAACTACCCCGGCGCCCCGCGCACCGGTGACCCCATCGAAGGGCTCGACGAGGTGGCCGCCGAGGACGCCCCGCACGCGTACGTCCTGCACGCCGGTACGAAGCGGGACGGCGACGCGGTCGTCAGCGCGGGCGGCCGGGTGCTCTCGGTCACCGCGAGCGGCACGGATCTCACCGAGGCCCGCGCCCGCGCGTACGCGGCGGTCGGCCGGATCCGCCTCGACGGCTCCCAGCACCGTACGGACATCGCGGCGAAGGTGGCGGAGGCGGCGGAGGCCGCCGCGGAGTAACCCGCGGACACGGGCTGTCACCTGCGTCGACACCCACAGCACGGCACGTCCGGGCCCCGGATCCGGCACAGGATCCGGGGCCCGTTCGTCAGCCACCTTTAGCCAAAGCCATTCCATCGAGTGACCGATCCCCCATCCGGCTGACGATGGGCGGGGCCCCAACTAGGGTGCGGCGCAAGCGTTCCGGCACTTGGCCCACCGGCATTGCGATGTCTGTCGTGGGTGCCACAGTGGGGGAGTGAGCAACACCATGAACGTCCGCCGGCGGTGGCTGGGTATGCACACGCCGGGCGGGCAGTAGGGGGTGACACCGGTCGTGTCCGGTATGGGAGTGGAGTTGGGTGCGCAGGCCGCGCGCTCACGGGCCCTCGCTGTGCTGCGCATCCGCAGCAGGGCGCTGGCCCTCGCCCTGCTGCCCGCGGCCGTCGCCGTCGTCCTGCTCGTCGGCGGGGCGACCGGGCACGTCGACGGCAGTGGCTGGGGCCTGGTGCGCTCGATCGTGACGGGTCTGGCCGTGCTCGTGCTGCTCTCCGCGGCGGGCATCGCGCTGGTCGTCGCCCGGTCGCGGCCCGCCCTGAGCCCCACGGTCCCGGTCGCCGAGGAGTCGGCGCCCGACCTGTACCGCATGGTCCGGGACCTGGCCGACCGCCTAGAGGTGCCGGCGCCCTCGGCGATAGCGCTCACCCCCGACTGCGACAGCTGGCTGGAGGACCGCACCCACCCGGCGCACGGCCCGCCCCGTGCGGAGCCCGGGGACGAGATGGGGGGCGGCCGGGGCATGCCGTCCGCACACCGGCGTACGCCTGCCGCGCCCGTCCTGGTGATCGGGTCGCCCTTCCTGTGGTGGATGCGGGTCGGCGAGCTGCGCGCCGTTCTCGCGCCGGTCGTCGCGGGTACGGGACCGTCGGCGCACCCGGACATAGCCGCCGCCCGTCGTTTCGTACGGGGTCTCGACGCGGCCGTGGCGGTGACGTCGGCGCCCGAGCGCGGACCCCTGGCCCGCCTGGTGCTCGGCGGGGCCGGCTGGGTGACGAGGCTCCTGCTGCGCAGCTGCCGCGGGCACGCGGCCGAGATGGAGCGGGGTGTGGCGGCCGCCGCGGCGGAGCGTGCACAGGCTGTGGACTACGGCCTGCGGATCGTCGCCCAGGAGCAGGTGGGTCTGGCGTACGCGGGCTGGGACCGGCTGCTGACGAGGGTCGCGCTGCCCGCCTGGCGCATGGGGCGGTGGCCGTCCCGGCTGGACGCGGGTGTCGTCGCGGCGCTCACCGAACTCTCACGGCGTGACCGGCTGGCCGAGGGTTTCGCCTCCCGGCTCGGCGAACGCCCCGCCTGCGACCTCCTGGAGGAGCCGGGCGCCATGGACGAGGCGACGTCCCTGCTGGCCGCCCGCCTCTTCCACGGCGGCCCCGCCGAGACCGGTCCCGACTGGGCCCCGGTCGACTGGGCCGAGTATCCGGACGAGGTCGTGGACCGCAAGTGGCGTACGGACGCGGCACGGCTGCACCGCGTCCTGGACGCGCTCGGCGTCACCCGCACGTCGGACCCGACCACCACGGCCCCCAAGGGCCCGACCCTGGCCCGAGTCCTGGACCACCTGACCACCCCAAGACGCACACCCACGGAGGCCGCCGAGGCCGCCGAGACCGCGGACGTCACTGGGTCCGCGGGATCCGTGATGGGGGCCGGTGGCCCGGTCCACGAGGCCGACGGGCCGGACAGCGACAGCGACGGCGGCATCGGGCTCGGGCCGGAGCCCCACGAGACCGACGCGGAAACCGGACGGGAAAGCGACGCGGCCGACGAACCCCTGATGAGCGAGGGCGTCGGAGCCGAGGGCGACGAGGACGACGAGGACGGTGGGCCCGCGACCGAGCGGAGCGCGGAACTCGCGGCCGTCCTGAGCGCGGAGCTGGCGCGTGAGGAGGCCGCGGCCGCCGCTCGGCCCGCGGCGCCCAAGGCGGCCCCCGCCGGGCAGGGCGGCCCCGATCTGGCGCTCTGGGACGACGGCGCGCTGCCGCTCTTCCCCCTGCAACCGCCGCGCACAGGACGCGAGTTGCTGGGCGACCATGTGACGGCGATGGTCTGCTGCGCGGCGATGGACACGGCCGGGGCGATGCCGGGACTCGACTGGCTGGACGGCCCGTCGCTCCTCGTCAACGGCGAGCGCTCCGTCGACCTGGGCCCCCGGGTGCTCAGCCTCATCGAGGACGGCGACCCCGCCCCGCTCCGGGCCTGGCTCCTGGACCTCGGCGTACGCCCCGAAAAACCGGTCCGCCTGGTCTGACGACCACCACCTCCACCCCACCCGGGCCCGGGGCACCCCACCAAACGGCCCCGCCCCCAACCCCCCCCAGGGGCGCGGGGAACTGCGCGCCCAGCCCCCACAAATCCGCACCCGCCAATGCACCCGGGCCCGGCCCAAGACCCCCGGGCCCGGACGCCCCACCAAACCGCTCCGCCCCCAACCCCCCAGGGGCGCGGGGAACTGCGCGCCCAGCCCCCACAAACCCGCACCCGCCCACACACCCCCACCCCCGCCCCCCAACCCGCCCCCTCATCTCCCCACCCGTCGAAGGCAATTCGCGACGAACGGTGACCGAACGCGTGCTGAATGTGATGTGCTGAGGTCGGCCGCCCACGCGGCAGAGACCTACGCCGCCCGCCACGGCGGCGGACACACGCACGAGGGAGGGAACGCCGTATGGGGTCGGAGCAGATCCGCCGGTGGGAGTCGGGAGCACTGGCGCACGCCGTCACGGACCCCTTCGGACAGGGCCCCGTCCCCTGGCTGCGCGGCAGCGAGCACTACTTCGACGACACGGGCAACGTGGTCCCCTGGTACGTCGACCCCGTCCCGCCGCCCGGCGCGACCCCTACCGGCGACCGCCACAGAAGCACCGGCCCGGGCACCCGCCCCTCCCGTACCACCGCCGGAGGCCCCCGCTCGGCGGACGACGTCCGCCGGCAGATCAAGGGCTTCGCCTCCACCGGCGCGGTCGCCCCCGGAGAGGCCGTCGACTTCCACATCACGGTGGACCCGCCCCAGCGGTTCAGCGTCGACGTCTACCGCATCGGCCACTACGGAGGCGACGGCGCCAACAAGATCACGACCAGCCCGCGCCTCAGCGGAATCGTCCAGCCGCCCCCGCTGACCGCGGAGCGCACGGTCTCCTGCCACCACTGGTGGCTGTCGTGGCGGCTGCAGATCCCGTCGTACTGGAGCATCGGCGCGTACGTCGCCGTCCTCACCACCGACGACGGGCACCGCTCGCACGTCCCGTTCACGGTC
Organism: Streptomyces sp. NPDC002701; assembly: GCF_042889045.1. Lineage (NCBI taxonomy): Bacteria > Bacillati > Actinomycetota > Actinomycetes > Kitasatosporales > Streptomycetaceae > Streptomyces > Streptomyces sp. NPDC002701. Next base: position 57,997 of record NZ_JBIAQL010000005.1, on the reverse strand, counting down.
CGCGACGACCACCCCGCCGACCTGCTGCTGCTCCTGCCGGACATCACCTGGCAGGCGTACAACCTCTACCCGGAGGACGGCCGCACGGGCGCGAGCCTCTACCACGCGTGGGACGAGAACGGCCGGCTGCTCGGCGAGGCCGACGCCGCGACGACGGTCTCCTTCGACCGCCCGTACGCGGGCGCGGGCCTGCCCCTGCATGTGGGCCACGCCTACGACTTCATCCGCTGGGCCGAGCGCTACGGCTACGACCTCGCGTACGCCGACGCCCGCGATCTGCACGCCGGCCGCGTCGACCCGACGCGCTACCGCGGCCTGGTCTTCCCGGGGCACGACGAGTACTGGTCCCCGACGATGCGCCGCGCCGTGGACGTGGCCCGCGAGCAGGGCACCTCGCTCGTCTTCCTCTCCGCCAACACCATGTACTGGCGGGTGGAGCTGGCGCCCTCCGCGTCCGGTGTCCCCGACCGGCTGCTCACCTGCCGCAAGCGCCGCGGTCCCGGAAAGTCGGCTCTGTGGCGCGAGATCGACCGCCCGGAGCAGGAGGTCCTGGGCATCCAGTACGCGGGCCGGGTCCCCGAGGCGCACCCGCTCGTCGTCCGCAACGGCGACCACTGGCTGTGGGAGGCGACCGGAGCGCACGAGGGCGACGAACTGGAGGGCATGGTCGCGGGCGAGGCCGACCGCTACTTCCCGCGCGTCGCGCTCCCCGAGCACCAGGGCCGCATCCTGCTCTCCCACTCCCCGTACCGGGACAGTGAAGGGACGATCCGCCACCAGGAGACCTCGCTGTACCGCGCGCACTCCGGCGCCCTCGTCTTCGCGGCCGGCACCTTCGCCTGGTCCCCGGCCCTGGACCGCCCGGGGCACGTCGACACCCGGGTCCAGCGCGCCACCGCCAACCTCCTGGACCGTATCTGCAAACGGGACTGAAACCGGCAGCGCGGCGACCCGCACAGTCTCCACACCGACCCCTGGCCGAGCACGGACCTCCCATACGGGAGAATCGAGCCATTCACCCAGAACCACGGGGAGGAACCGTGTCCGGATTCGTCGAAAAGCCCGAGCCTTCCGAGGTTCCGGGCCTGGTGCACCTGCACACCGGCAAGGTGCGCGACCTGTACCAGAACGAGGCGGGCGACCTCGTGATGGTCGCCAGCGACCGCATCTCCGCGTACGACTGGGTGCTGCCCACGGAGATCCCCGACAAGGGCCGCGTCCTGACGCAGCTCTCGCTCTGGTGGTTCGACAAGATCGCCGACCTGCTGCCGAACCACGTCCTCGGCACCGAGCCGCCGCCCGGCGCCCCCGCCGAGTGGCAGGGCCGCACCCTGGTCTGCAAGTCCCTGCGGATGCTGCCGGTCGAGTGCGTAGCCCGCGGCTACCTCACGGGCTCGGGCCTCGCCGAGTACGAGGAGACCCGTACCGTCTGCGGTCTCGGCCTGCCGGAAGGGCTGACCGACGGTTCGGAGCTGCCCGGCCCGATCTTCACCCCGGCCACCAAGGCCGCGGTCGGGGACCACGACGAGAACGTCGCGTACGAGGAGGTCGCCCGCCAGGTCGGCGCGGAGACCGCGGCCCAGCTGCGGCAGGCGACCCTCGCCGTCTACAGCCGCGGCCGTGACATCGCGCGCGACCGCGGGATCATCCTCGCGGACACCAAGTTCGAGTTCGGCTTCGACGGCGAGACGCTCGTCATCGCCGACGAGGTGCTGACCCCGGACTCGTCCCGCTTCTGGCCCGCCGACCAGTGGGAACCGGGCCGCGCGCAGCCCTCGTTCGACAAGCAGTACGTGCGCGACTGGCTGACCTCAGCCGAGTCCGGCTGGGACCGCGGGAGCGAGCAGCCCCCGCCGGCCCTGCCCCAGCGGGTGGTGGACGCGACCCGCGCCAAGTACGTGGAGGCGTACGAGCGCCTGACGGGCACGACCTGGGTCTGAGCGCGTCCGGACAACGAAGAACCCCCGGTCGGTGACCGGGGGCTCTTCTTCGCGAGCGGACGACCAGGTTCGAACTGGCGACCTCAACCTTGGCAAGGTTGCGCTCTACCAACTGAGCTACGTCCGCGCTGCGCCGTGGCGCGAGAGCAACTATACCCAACCTCGCTCGCGTGCGAGACGCACCGCCGAGTGACGGTTCTCGACCCCCAGCTTGGACACGGCCGACGACAGATAGTTCCGTACGGTCCCCTGCGACAGGGCGGCCCGCTCCGCGATCTCCACGACGGGCGCCCCGTCCGCGGCCAGTTCCAGCACCTCGGCCTCGCGCGCGGTCAGCGGCGAGTCCCCGGCGGAGATCGCGTCGGCGGCCAACTCCGGGTCGACATAGCGGTTTCCCGCGTGGACGGTACGGATGATCTCCGCGAGCCGTTGCGCGCTGACCGTCTTCGGGACGAATCCGCGCACACCGGCCGCCAGTGCCCGCTTCAGATGCCCGGGCCGCCCGTGGCTGGTCACGATCAGCACCCGGCAGGAGGGCAGTTCGGTCCGCAGCGATGTGGCCACCCTCACACCGTCCGCGCCGGGCATCTGGAGATCCAGTACGGCCACGTCCGGTTCGTGCGCGCGGGCCATCGCCAGCGCCTCCGGCCCGCCGGCCGCCTCCGCGACCACGAGCAGGTCCTCCTCCAGACCCAGCAGCGCGGCGAGCGCCCCCCGGATGAGGTGCTCGTCGTCGGCGAGCAGCAGCCGGATGGGTCGTACGGACGTCATGGGGTGACCTCTTCACTCACGGAACGCGGAACGGAGGACGACGAAGGAGCCGAGGACGAGGAGGACGAGGAGGCCGGCGGCAGTGGTACGTCGGCCACGACCCGGAACAGGTCTCCGTCGACGGGCCCCGCCTCCAGCGTCCCGGCCACCGCGGCCAGCCGCTCCCGCAGGCCGGCGAGACCGGAGCCGCCGGCGAGCTCGCGGCCTCGTTCGCGCTCGGGCGGGGAGGCGCCGGCGGGAACCTCCGCCGGCTGCTCGACCCCGTCGTTCTCGACGGTGAGGACCACGTGGTCGCCCGCCGGCTCCAGCGACACACGGCACCGCCGGGCGTCCCCGTGCCGCAGCACGTTCGTGGTGGCCTCCCGTACGACCCAGCCCAGCGCCGACTGGACCGCCGGAGGCAGCCCCACCGCGGAACCGGTCACCGTGCAGACGACCCCGGCCGCCGTCAGGACGCCCTGCGCGCCGGAGAGTTCGGCACCGAGGTCGGCCTCACGGTAGCCGCGTACGACCTCGCGGACCTCCCGCTGCGACTCGCGGGCGATCCGCTGGACCTCGATCATCTGGTCCACGGCCTCGGGGCGTTCGCGGCGAGCGAGCTGTACGGCCAGCTCGCTCTTGAGGGCGATCACCGCGAGGTTGCGGCCCATGACGTCGTGCAGGTCGCGGCCGAAGCGCAGCCGCTCCTCGGCGACGGCGAGACGGGTACGGGTCTCGCGGGCCGCGTCGAGCTCGTACACGGCGTCGAGCAGCCAGACGGAGAAGAGGCAGGTGAAGGCGAGGAAACCGGCGGTGAGCAGAACGGCGAAGGACGTGCCGACCACGGCGGGCACGGCGACGCCCAGGGCGAGCGCCACAACTGCCCCGCCCACCGTGAACCCCGCCACGATCGCCAGCACGCGCCGCCGGCCGCGCACCCCGAGCGCCATCGTGCCCGCCCCGAAGGCCAGTACGCCCACGAAGAGCGAGGCGGGCGCCGAGGCGGCGTCCTTCCCGCCGGGTCCGTGCTCCATCAGGGCGATCGCGGCGGTCGCCAGCAGCGCGGAGACCACACCGAGCAGGACGAGCAGGCGTACGGGCTGGGGGCGGAGGCCGCGTGTCCAGTCGAGCGACCGGGACGCGACCACCGTGCACAGCACGGCGTGCCCGCACAGCAGGAGGAAGAGCCAGACGGTGTACGTGGCCTCCGCCCGCCCGACCATCGGAAGCCCGATCGCGGCGATCTCCACCACCCCGAAGAAGTGGAAGGACCAGCGGGTGTACGTCTCGACCTTCGCCGGCGTGCTCTGCCCGCGCCACCAGACACTCGGCCTGCGTATCACCGGTCTCCTCGTTCCCGTCGCCGGACGTCCCGCTCCCGCGCCGGTCAGCGCCTCGGCTCCCAGCGGAACCACTTCTGTACAGCAAACACCGCGAGCACGGTCCAGGCCAGTGCCGTCGCGACGGCACCCATGGCCTCGTACGCGGAGAGGTTCCCGGTCCAGCCGCCGCGGATCAGAGTGATCACCGGGGACAGCGGCAGCAGCTCGCAGACGGCGGCGACCCGGTCGGGCATGACCTCGAAGGGCACGACGGTGCCGGAGGCCAGCATCGACACGAGCAGCAGCGGCATCGCCGCGACCTGGGCGCCCTCCACGCTCTTGCTGAAACTCGCGGTCACCGCCGCGAGCGCCGGCCACATCACGAGCCCCAGCAGCAGGCCCAGCACGGCCAGCAGCGGTGCCTCGGGCGCTCCCACGTCCAGCAGCGCCGCGCAGACGCCTACCAGCACCAGGCACTGCACCAGGCCGATGAGGACCGACGGGACGGCGGCGCCGATCAGGATCTCCGCGTCCCGCAGTTCCCCGGTGCGCAGCCGCTTGAGGACGAGTTCCTCGCGACGGGCGGCGTAGACGCTCACGAGCGAGCTGTAGACGGCGAAGAGCAGCGAGAAGCCGACGGCGGACGGCAGGATGACCGAGCCGACGGAGAGCCCCGCCCCCTTCAGGTCCATGTCCTCGACGGTCGAGCGAACGCTGAGCGGCAGGACCAGCGGCACGAACACCGCGGCGAAGAAGGTGGCCCTGCTGCGGGCGATCAGTGTCAGTTCGGCCCGGGCGAGGGAGGTCATGCGCCCGACCGCGGTCACGGTCGGCGCCGCGGGTGCGGTCTCGGTCACGGTGTCCGTGCTCATGCCACGTGCTCCTTCTCGGACTGCTTGGCGTTCTTGGCGCCCTTGAGACCCCACAGGCCCCTGGGGTTCCGCGGTGGTTCCGGCTGGGCCGCCCGGGCGTCCTGCTGCGCCACGTCACGCGCGATGCGCAGGAAGGCTTCTTCCAGGGACCCGGACCGCACGTCGAGCCCGCGCAGTTCGACGCCGGCCCGCTCGGCCCACACGAGCAGCCCGGTGGCGGCCCGCTGCAGCTCGTTCGTACGCAGCCGGAGCACTCGCCCGGCGAGCTCGTGTCCGAGGACGCCGAGGGAGTCGAGCGGCGGCAGGTCGCCGGGGAAGTAGCCGGCGGGAAGTTCGAAGGAGATGCGGGACGGCTGGGAGGCGGTCACCTCGGCGGGGGTGCCGGAGACCGCGATCTGTCCGGCGTGCAGGATGGCGAGCCGGTCGGCGAGCTCTTCCGCTTCCTCCAGGTAGTGGGTGGTGAGCAGCACGGTCGTGCCCGCGGCACGCAGTTCGCGCACCAACTCCCAGGTCTCCTGGCGGCCTTCGGCGTCGAGGCCGGTGGTCGGCTCGTCCAGGAAGAGGACCTCGGGCCGCCCGAGGAGGGCGAGAGCCAGGTCCAGCCGGCGCTTCTCGCCTCCGGACAACTGCTTGACCCGGACGCCGGCCCTGCGGGTGAGGCCGACCAGTGACAGGGCCTCGCTCTCGGGGCGGGCTCCGCTGGTGCAGCCGGACCACATCCGTACCGTCTCCGAGACGGTGAGTTCGGACGGGAAGCCGCCCTCCTGGAGCATGAGGCCGATGTGCGGGCGGACCACGGAGCGTTCGGTGTACGGATCGTGGCCGAGGACGCGCACGCGCCCGCCGGCCGCCGGCGCGAGGCCCTCGATGAGTTCGACGGTGGAGGTCTTGCCGGCGCCGTTGGTGCCGAGCAGGGCGAAGAGTTCGCCGCGGCCGACCTCGAAGGAGACGCCTCGGACGGCTTCGTACCCTCCCGCGTAGACGCGTCGCAGATCAGTGACCTCGATCACGGGCTCGTTCGTATCCATGCCTCAAGCGTCCCGGCCGCCGGGGGGATGCGGCAGTGCACGCTGTCACTGCTGGACATGACAAATGTCAGACGCCAGCGACGACGGACGCACGCAGGTGCGCGCACACGAGAAAGGCCCCGGTCGATGACCGGGGCCTTTCTCCTTCTCTGGAGCGGACGACCAGGTTCGAACTGGCGACCTCAACCTTGGCAAGGTTGCGCTCTACCAACTGAGCTACGTCCGCATTGCCTCCGACCGGCTCTCACCGATCGGCGCGAGCACCAGCCTACCCGATCCCTCAAGGGGACCGGACCGGCGATGCAGAGCGGGTGACAGGAATTGCACACTGCGCCTTCCCCCTGGAAGGGGGATGTTCTGCTACTGAACTACACCCGCGTGACTCCGGTGAGCCGGGCCTTTCGGCCTTGCCCCTCGGCGTGCTCCAGACTCTAGCCGATGGCCAGGGGTACAACGCAAGTCGAGTTCCCCCAGGGCGGGATGCCCCCCACCCGACCCCCGCCAGGACCGCGCCCTTCAGGGCCACGGCCTTCAGCCCCGCGGCTTCCAGGGGCACGGGGAACGGCGTGCTCAACCCTCACGCACCCGCACCCGCCCACGAGGGCTCAGCCCGGCTTTTTGGGGGCGCGGGGAACTGCGCGCTCAGCCCCCACACACCCGCACCCGCCGAACACCGGACCCCATCCGCCCGGGGGGGCGAGGCCCCAGGCCCAAGGGGGCGAGGGCCCAAGCCCGAACCCTCACTCACTGCGCCGCGGCGAACGCCTCATACACCCGCTTGGGAATCCGCCCCCGAGCCGGCACCTCCAGCCGATTCGACTGCGCCCAGGCCCGCACGGCGGCCGGATCGGGCGCCACGGCGGTCTCCCGGTACGCCCTGCCGGACCGCGACCGCTTCCGCCCGGCCTCCACGTACGGCTCCAGCGCCCTGCGCAACCGCTCGGCATTCGTCGGATTCAGGTCGATCTCGTACGACTTGCCGTCCAGACCGAACGCGACCGTTTCCGCCGCTTCCGAGCCGTCGATGTCGTCGAAGAGAGTGACTACGACACGCTGCGCCACGAATATCGGTCCCTTCGTGCGGCACCTCTCCGGCGACGCGCGATGACGTGCGGAGATGCCGACTGTCCTGCTGCTTTTATGGGTGATTGGGCAAAGTATCTGCTATTGCCAATTCATTTGTACAGTGCCCGGCAATCCAATGTGAAGCTCGACTAAATCCCTTGGCGTGTCCTCGGGGCAATAGGTAGCCCGGTCTCGATCCGGATCTTTCCCAGGATTTTTCGTGAAGGCAGCCCGACGATAGGCCCTTGATGCCTGATCGTGATGACCGTCACGTAGTTTCCTACGAATCTACCCGCGTAGAAATTTTGTACGGGTAGTCTGAAGGAACCTGCTCAGCACCACACACCGGGAGTGCCAGTGGCACGCGTCGTAGTCGACGTCATGCTCAAGCCGGAGATCCTCGACCCCCAGGGCCAGGCGGTGCAGCGTGCACTGCCGCGTCTCGGTTTCGAAGGCATCTCCGACGTACGTCAGGGAAAGCGATTCGAACTGGAAGTTGACGGACCGGTGGACGACACCGCGCTCGCCCGCATCCACGAACTCGCCGAATCCTTCCTCGCCAACACCGTGATCGAGGACTTCACCGTCAAGGTCGAGGAAGTCGCGGAGGCCGGAAAGTGACCGCTCGTATTGGCGTCGTCACTTTCCCGGGAAGCCTCGACGACCGGGACACCCAGCGTGCGATCAGGCTCGCCGGCGCCGAACCCGTCGCTCTCTGGCACAAGGACAAGGACCTCCAGCAGGTCGACGCGGTGGTGCTCTGCGGCGGATTCTCGTACGGCGACTATCTGCGCGCCGGTGCCATCGCGCGCTTCTCGCCGGTGATGGAGACCGTCATCGAGCAGGCGAAGGCGGAAATGCCGGTGCTCGGCATCTGCAACGGCTTCCAGATCCTCACCGAGGCCCACCTCCTCCCCGGCGGGATGCTCGGCAACGACCACCTCCACTTCATCTGCCGCGACCAGAAGCTGAAGGTGGAGAACGCGTCGACCGCCTGGACCACCGACTACGAGTCCGGCCAGGAGATCCACATTCCGCTGAAGAACATGGACGGGCGGTACGTCGCGGACGAGCACACCCTCGACATGCTGGAGGCGGAGGGCCGGGTCGCCTTCCGTTACGTGACCGGCGGCGACGCGGCCGACGGTTACGGCAACCCCAACGGCTCGCTGCGGGACATCGCCGGCATCTCGAACGCGGCGGGCAACGTCGTCGGTCTGATGCCGCACCCGGAACACGCCGTGGAGCCCCTCGTCGGCTCCGGCCGCACGGACGGCCTCCCCTTCTTCACCTCGATCCTCAAGAAGCTGGTCAACGCATGAGCCGGACTCCTCTGGACACGGTCGAGCACGCGGCCGAGACCCCCGACGTCGACCTCCCCTGGGCCGAACTGGGCCTGAAGAAGGACGAGTACGAGCGGGTCGTCGAGATCCTCGGCCGCCGGCCCACCGGTGCCGAGCTCGCCATGTACTCCGTCATGTGGTCCGAGCACTGCTCGTACAAGTCCTCCAAGGTGCACCTGCGCCAGTTCGGCGAGAAGGCCCCGCAGAGCGACGCCCTCCTCGTCGGCATCGGCGAGAACGCCGGTGTCGTGGACGTCGGCCAGGGCTACGCGGTCACCTTCAAGGTCGAGTCGCACAACCACCCGTCGTACGTCGAGCCCTACCAGGGCGCCGCCACCGGTGTCGGCGGCATCGTCCGCGACATCATCGCGATGGGCGCCCGCCCGGTCGCGGTCGTGGACCCGCTGCGCTTCGGCGCCGCCGACCACCCCGACACCAAGCGCGTACTGCCCGGTGTCGTCGCCGGCATCGGCGGCTACGGCAACTGCCTGGGCCTGCCCAACATCGGCGGCGAGGTCGTCTTCGACGCCTGCTACCAGGGCAACCCGCTGGTCAACGCCGGTGCCATCGGCGTCATGCGGCACGAGGACATCCACCTCGCGAAGGCGTCCGGCGCCGGCAACAAGGTCATCCTGTACGGGGCCCGCACCGGCGGCGACGGCATCGGCGGCGCGTCGATCCTCGCCTCCGAGACGTTCGACGACGCCAAGCCGTCCAAGCGTCCGGCCGTCCAGGTGGGCGACCCCTTCCAGGAGAAGCTCCTCATCGAGTGCACCCTGGAGGCGTTCGCCGAGAAGCTGGTCGTCGGCATCCAGGACCTGGGTGCGGCGGGCCTGTCCTGCGCGACCAGCGAACTCGCCTCCAACGGCTCCGGCGGCATGCGCGTCACGCTGGACGACGTACCGCTGCGCGACTCCACGCTCTCGCCCGAGGAGATCCTCATGAGCGAGTCGCAGGAACGGATGTGCGCGGTCGTCGAACCGTCGAAGGTCGACCGCTTCCTGGAGATCTGCGACAAGTGGGACGTCATCGCCACCGTCATCGGCGAGGTGACCGACGGTGACCGCCTCGAGATCTTCTGGCACGGCGGCAAGATCGTCGACGTCGACCCGCGGACGGTCGCGCACGACGGCCCGGTCTACGAGCGCCCCTACGCCCGCCCCGAGTGGCAGGACGCCCTCCAGGCGGACGACGCGAACAAGCTGCCCAGGCCCGCCACTTCGGAGGAACTGCGCAGCCAGGTCCTCCAGCTGGTCTCCTCGCCGAACCAGGCGTCCAAGTCCTGGATCACCTCCCAGTACGACCGTTTCGTGCAGGGCAACACCGTGCTGGCGCAGCCCGAGGACTCGGGCATGATCCGCATCGACGAGGAGTCCGGGCTCGGGGTCGCCATCGCCACGGACGGCAACGGCCGGTACGCGAAGCTCGACCCGTACACGGGCGCGCAGCTCGCGCTGGCGGAGGCGTACCGGAACGTGGCGACGACCGGCGCCAAGCCGCTCGCCGTCTCCGACTGCCTGAACTTCGGCTCGCCCGAGGATCCGGCGGTGATGTGGCAGTTCGCGGAGGCCATCCGCGGTCTGGCCGACGGCTGCCTGCAGTTGGGCACCCCGGTGACCGGCGGCAACGTCTCGCTCTACAACCAGACCGGTGAGGTGGCCATCCACCCGACGCCGGTCGTCGCGGTCCTCGGCGTCATCGACGACGTCGCCCGCCGTACGCCCGTCGCCTTCGAGGAAGAGGGGCAGCTCCTCTACCTGCTCGGTGACACCCGTGAGGAGTTCGGCGGTTCGGCCTGGTCGCAGGTCGTCCACGATCACCTCGGCGGGCTGCCGCCGGCGGTGGACCTGGAGCGGGAACGCCTCCTCGGCGAGATCCTGATCTCCGCCTCCCGCGACGGCATGATCGACGCCGCGCACGACCTGTCCGACGGCGGTCTGATCCAGGCCGTGGTCGAGTCGGCGCTGCTCGGCCGCAACGGTGTGCGGCTGGTCGTGCCCGACGGGCTCGACGCGTTCACGTTCCTCTTCTCCGAGTCCGCGGGCCGCGCCGTCGTCGCGATCCCGCGCTCCGAGGAACTGCGCTTCACCGACATGTGCGGGGCGCGGGGGTTGCCTGCGGCACGCATCGGTGTCGTGGACGGGGACGCGGTCGAGGTGCAGGGCGAGTTCACGCTCCCCCTGACGGAACTCCGCACGGCCCACGAGGCGACGATCCCGGCGCTCCTGGCGTAGCGCACACCCCCACCGGGCAGTGCTTCGACCTCCGCCCGGAGGGGGCTGACCGCGCCGTTCCCCGCGCCCCTGACGGGGCACGGGGCCGACCCCCGTCGCTTCCAGGGAGCGCGGGGAACGGCGCGACAAGCCCCCGCGGGGCCGCACCCGACGACGTACCGGGGCGCCCCGTAAGGGGCGCGGGGAACTGCGCGACCAGCCACAGCCGGGCGGCACCCGACGTGCGACCCCAACCCCACAAGCGCATCGCTAGGCTCACCGCATGCCCCCGGCCAAGAAGCGACCCCGTACCTACGACCCCGCCAAGACGCGCACCGCGGTCCTGGCCCAGTTCGGGAACGTACGGGCGGCCGTACGCACCCTCACCCCCGACCAGCTCGCCGCGCCGGCCGGCCTCGGCGGCTGGACCGTACGGGAGCTGGCCGCGCACCTCACCATGGCGCTGGAGGCCGTGAGCCGCGGCCTGGACGGGGACGAGCCGGCCGGCCCCCCGCTCGCCCTGCTCGACTGGCCGTCCAGCACGGCCCCGCGAGCGGCCGAGGTCGACGACGACGTACGTACCCTCGCCGCCGCCGAGCCGGACCTCGACGCGCTGTACGAGCGCGCCGAGACCCGCTTCACCGAGCGTCTGCCGCGGGCGACGGACGCCCGGCTGCTCGCCACCCGGGTAGGGCCGATGACCCTGGCCGACCACCTGGTCACCCGCACCGTGGAACTGGTCGTCCACACCGACGACCTGAACACGGCCGTCCCCGGCCTCGACGTCCCGCACGACCGGCAGGCCCTCGCCACGTGCACCCGCCTGCTGGCGGACGCGCTCGCCGCGAAGGCGCCCGGCGCCTCCACCGAGGTCCGCGTACCGCCGTACGCGGTCGTGCAGTGCGTGGAAGGCCCGCGCCACACGCGCGGCACCCCGCCCAACGTCGTGGAGACGGACCCGCTGACCTGGATCCGTCTCGCGACCGGGCGTACACGGTGGCAGGCGGCCCTGGACGCCGCGAAGGTCAGCGCGAGCGGAGAACGCGCCGACCTGGGCGGACTGCTCCCCCTCATGGGCTGACCCCGGCGGCGGACCGCGGGGCACGGCCCCGGCGCCGGACCGGGGCCGCCGTCGCGCCGCCGTCACCCCGTGAGGGAACCAAGCACCCCACCCGCCCCGTCAAAGCGGCATGCACACGCAGCGAGTCAACCTCAGCGTCCTCGGCACCCGGGCCGGACTCAGCGCCCTGGCGGTCACCGGGCTCCTCGCCACGGCCGCCTGCGGCACGGAAAGCGGCGACAAGGAATCCGGTTCCCGTTCCGTCGGCACCCGGCAGGCGGCAGCCGAGATCACCGGCAAACAGTGGAACGTGGAGAGCGTGACCGTCGACGGCACGAAACACGACGCCCCGGACGGCGCCCACATCGAGTTCGCCGAGAACGGCACGGTGGGCGGCAACTACGGCTGCAACCACTTCGGGGCGAGCGCGAAGATCAAGGGCGACACGATCACCGTCGGCGACGACACCGTGAAGACCAAGATGGCCTGTACCACCAAGGGCACGATGGACTTCGAGTCGCAGCTCGGCGAGGCCATCTCCGACAGCACGATCAAGGCCGCGGTCGAGGGCGACAGGCTGACGCTCACCACCGGGGACGGGTACACCGTGAACCTCACCGCCGAGAAGCAGGCCGACCTCCATGGCACGAAGTGGGACGTCACCGGCACGGTCAGGGGCGACGCGAAGGGCGGCTCCGCCGTCGCCCTGTCCTCCCAGGCCAAGGGCAAGGTGCACCTCACCTTCGACAAGAAGGGGACCGTCGGCGGTCAGCTCGGCTGCAACAAGGTCACGGCGAAGGCGACGGTCGGCGACGGCACTATCACTCTGGGCACGCCGGGCACCACCCGGAAGATGTGCTCCGACTCACTCATGGACACCGAGCGGTCCCTGCTGAAGCTCTTCGGCGGCACGGTCACGTACCGGCTGACGGGCAGCAACCTGACCCTGACCAGCGAAAACGGTGCCGGTCTCGAAGCGGTCGCCGCGAAGTGACCCCCGGCGGGCGGCGCCCCGCGGCGCCGCCCGGGCACTTCCCCAATTCGGACCAGTGGTCGATCTCGCCTACACTCGGTTGCGTGCCACGTGGTGACGGACGACTCAGTCATGATCTGCTCCCCGGCGAGAAAGGGCCCCAGGACGCATGCGGCGTCTTCGGAGTCTGGGCTCCCGGTGAAGAGGTCGCCAAGCTCACTTACTTCGGGCTCTACGCCCTGCAGCATCGAGGCCAGGAATCCGCCGGAATCGCGGTGAGCAACGGCTCTCAGATCCTCGTCTTCAGAGACATGGGCCTCGTGTCCCAGGTCTTCGACGAGGCATCGCTCGGCTCCCTGCTCGGTCACATCGCGGTCGGTCACGCCCGCTACTCGACCACCGGCGCCTCCACCTGGGAGAACGCCCAGCCGACCTTCCGGGCCACCGGACACGGCTCGATCGCGCTCGGGCACAACGGCAACCTGGTCAACACGGCGGAGCTCGCCGGGATGGTCGCCGACCTCCCCAAGCAGGAGGGCCGTACCCCGCGGGTCGCGGCGACCAACGACACCGACCTGCTCACGGCCCTGCTGGCCTCCCAGGTCGACGACGACGGCAAGCCGCTGACCATCGAAGAGGCGTCCGCCAGGATCCTCCCGCAGGTCCAGGGCGCCTTCTCGCTCGTCTTCATGGACGAGCACACCCTGTACGCCGCCCGCGACCCGCAGGGCATCCGCCCGCTGGTCCTCGGCCGCCTGGAGCGCGGCTGGGTGGTCGCCTCCGAGTCCGCCGCCCTCGACATCTGCGGTGCGGCCTACGTCCGCGAGATCGAGCCCGGCGAGTTCGTCGCCATCGACGAGAACGGCCTGCGAACCTCCCGATTCGCGGAAGCGAAGCCCAAGGGCTGCGTCTTCGAGTACGTGTACCTGGCCCGCCCGGACACCGACATCGCCGGCCGGAACGTGTACCTCTCCCGGGTGGAGATGGGCCGCCGTCTCGCGAAAGAAGCTCCGGTCGAGGCCGATCTGGTCATAGCGACGCCGGAATCCGGCACGCCCGCCGCGATCGGATACGCGGAGGCGTCCGGCATCCCCTTCGGTGCCGGTCTGGTGAAGAACGCGTATGTCGGCAGGACCTTCATCCAGCCTTCACAGACCATCCGCCAGCTGGGCATCCGGCTGAAGCTGAACCCGCTCAAGGAAGTCATCAAGGGCAAGCGCCTGGTCGTCGTCGACGACTCGATCGTGCGTGGCAACACCCAGCGCGCCCTGGTCCGCATGCTCCGCGAGGCGGGCGCGGCCGAGATCCACATCCGGATCTCCTCGCCGCCCGTGAAGTGGCCCTGCTTCTTCGGCATAGATTTCGCCACGCGCGCCGAGCTGATCGCCAACGGCATGACCATCGAGGAGATCGGCACCTCACTGGGCGCCGACTCCCTCTCGTACATCTCCATCGACGGCATGATCGAGGCCACCACCATCGACAAGCCGAACCTCTGCCGCGCCTGCTTCGACGGCGAGTACCCGATGGACCTCCCGGACCCCGAGCTGCTCGGCAAGCAACTCCTGGAGACCGAGCTGGCCGCGGGTCCCGCGGCCACGGCCGCGGCCGACGCGATCCGTCGCCCGTAAGACCCCGCAGCAACACCGCTGTACGACACGAAAGTTCTCACCCTCATGTCTGAGACCACCGGTGCCAGCTACGCAGCTGCGGGCGTCGACATCGAAGCGGGCGACCGCGCCGTCGAACTGATGAAGGAGTGGGTGAAGAAGACGCAGCGCCCCGAGGTCCTCGGCGGCCTCGGCGGCTTCGCCGGCCTCTTCGACGCCTCCGCCCTCAAGCGGTACGAGCGTCCGCTGCTCGCCTCCGCCACGGACGGCGTGGGCACGAAGGTCGACCTCGCCCGGCAGCTCGGCGTGTACGACACCATCGGCCACGACCTGGTGGCGATGGTCATGGACGACATCGTGGTGTGCGGTGCCGAGCCGCTCTTCATGACCGACTACATCTGTGTCGGCAAGGTCCACCCGGAGCGCGTGGCCGCCATCGTGAAGGGCATCGCCGAGGGCTGTGTCCTGGCGGGCTGCGCCCTGGTGGGCGGCGAGACGGCCGAGCACCCGGGTCTGCTCGGCCCGGACGACTTCGACGTCGCCGGCGCCGGTACCGGGGTCGTGGAGGCCGACCGGCTGCTGGGCGCGGATCGTATCCGTACGGGTGACGCGGTGATCGCCATGGCGTCCTCCGGCCTTCACTCGAACGGGTACTCACTCGTCCGGCACGTCCTCTTCGACCGCGCGGGGCTGAAGCTCGACCAGCACGTCGCGGAGTTCGGCCGCACGCTCGGCGAGGAGCTCCTGGAGCCCACCAAGATCTACTCGCTGGACTGCCTGGCGCTGACCCGCACGACCGACGTGCACGCGTACTCGCACGTCACGGGCGGCGGCCTCGCGGCCAACCTGGCCCGGGTGATCCCGGACGGGCTGCACGCGATCGTCGACCGCGCCACCTGGAGCCCGGCTCCCGTCTTCGACCTCGTCGGCACCACCGGCCAGGTCGAGCGGCTGGAGCTGGAGAAGACGCTGAACATGGGCGTAGGCATGATCGCGATCGTCCCGCAGGACTCCACGGACACGGCCCTGGCCACCCTCGCGGACCGCGGCGTCGAAGCCTGGGTCGCAGGCGAGATCACCGCCCGCGACACCCACGAAACAGGCGCAACCCTGATCAACGACTACGCCCCACGCTAGACAACGAGCCCGCGCCCCACCAGGGGCGCGGGGAACGGCGCAGTCTTTTAGGGGCGCGGGGAACTGCGCGACCAGCCCCACCGACCCGCAGCCGACCGACTCGACCGGCCGCACAACTCGACCAGCCGACGGCAGGCAAGTCACCCCGGGCCGCCCGCCAAGGGCCATGCACAAAACCCGGTCCGGTTGACAACCCCGGACCGGGTGAAGCGCAGCTAGTACGACGAGCGCAGCCGGTACGTCAAGCCCCGCGGCGTTGCGACGCAGGACCGGACTCGTCGTCCTCGTCCTCGTCGTCGTTGTAGAGATCCGCGTACTGGGCGTACGGGTCGTCTTCCTCGTCGTCGTCCTCGAACGGCTCGCCATTCGGCGGCTGTTGCGAAGTCGAAGCGCCCAGCTCATTGGCCAGACGCGACAGATCTGTCCCGCCGCTGCTGTACTTCAGCTGGCGGGCGACCTTCGTCTGCTTGGCCTTTGCCCGGCCGCGCCCCATGGCTCGACCCCCTCGGATACGGGGCTCGACGGCCCCAGAGTCTTGACACGCGTTCATGATCTGGAACGGACTCTCCGTGGAGAGACCGGTCCGTAGGGCTTCCACGGTACCTGAGCCCACGCCCATACGGTACGTCGCCCGCAGGACGCGCCTGTGCCCAGAACCCGCGAGGTGCCCTGTCCCCGCTGGTCAACCGCGATTTTAACCTCTTCTCGGAGAGCGACCCGCCGACGAACGTGAGAGTTCTCTCCCACACCCGCCGACAGGCCCCCCGCGGGACCTCACGGAGGGCCCCCGGGCGTCAGGGACGGCGGGCCTCCGCCATCCGGTGCTCGGCGATCCGGTCGGCCGCGGCGGCCGGCGGAATCCCGTCCTCCTTCGCACGAGCGAATATGGCCAGCGTGGTGTCGAAGATCTTCGCGGCCTTCTCCCTGCACCGGTCGAAGTCGAAGCCGTGGAGCTCGTCCGCGACCTGGATGACCCCGCCCGCGTTCACCACGTAGTCCGGCGCGTAGAGGATGCCCCGGTCGGAGAGGTCCTTCTCGACGCCCGGGTGCTCCAGCTGGTTGTTGGCGGCACCACAGACGATCTCCGCGGTGAGCGCCGGCACGGACTCGTCGTTCAGGGCGCCGCCGAGCGCGCAGGGGGCGTAGATGTCGAGCCCTTCGACCCGGATCAGCCGCTCGGTGTCCGCGGCGACCTCCACGGAGGGGTGCCTGTCGGCGATGCGGCCCACGGCGTCCTGCCGCACGTCCGCGATCACGACCCGGGCGCCGTCCTCCAGCAGGTGTTCCACCAGGTGGCGTCCGACCTTGCCGACGCCCGCGATGCCGACGGTGCGCCCGCGCAGGGACGGATCGCCCCACAGGTGCTGGGCGGAGGCCCGCATGCCCTGGAAGACCCCGAAGGCCGTCAGGACGGACGAGTCGCCCGCGCCGCCGTTCTCGGGGGAGCGGCCGGTCGTCCAGCGGCACTCGCGGGCCACGACGTCCATGTCGGCCACGTAGGTGCCGACGTCGCAGGCGGTCACGTACCGCCCGCCGAGCGAGGCCACGAAGCGGCCGTACGCGAGGAGCAACTCCTCGGTCTTGATCTGCTCGGGGTCACCGATGATCACGGCCTTGCCGCCGCCGTGGTCGAGCCCGGCCATGGCGTTCTTGTACGACATCCCGCGCGAGAGGTTCAGCGCGTCCGCGACGGCCGCCTCCTCGCTCGCGTACGGGTAGAAACGGGTGCCGCCGAGGGCGGGGCCCAGGGCGGTCGAGTGGAGGGCGATGACGGCCTTGAGGCCGGTGGCGCGGTCCTGACAGAGCACGACCTGCTCATGGCCCCCCTGGTCCGTCCGGAACAGGGTGTGGAGTACGTCGTCAGGGCTGCCGGTTACGTCGGTCACGGTGGTGACTCCCAGGTAAGTAGCGGCGGTCGGGGCGGCCCTCGTACGGGTGGCGGGGGTCCGTGTGGCACGAGATTAGAGCCTGTGCCGGACCGCCATCGGCGCAGTGGTCAGGATCACCCCCGCGCGGAGTACGGTCACGAGGGGGCGTGGGACGATTTGGAGTGATTTCCCGCGCGCCCCCGCGCGGGCCCCGCGGTTTTCCACCGGGTCGGATGGGGAGGGAGCAAGCGTGCCCAAGGTGTCCTCGTTGATCGTCCCGTACGCGTCCTATCTCCGCGTCTACGAACCGCTCGCGGCCTTCCCGGAGCCGGAGCGTGGCCACTGGGCACGCTATGCGCGCCGCCTCGAGCGTCCCTCGTACCAGGACGAACTGCGCCGCTCGCTGGCCGACCTGCTGCCGGTGCCGCCGGTCCCGGTGCCGGTGCACGAGAGCGGCGACGCGTTCGTCGCGGACGTGGACGGCGTGCTCTGTGTGTGCCCCTGGCGGACCCGGCTGCGCGGCTGGGAGGCCCTCGGCGACCTGACGTCGGAGCTGCCGGCGCTCGTCCTGGACGCGGCCCTGCCGCAGCTGGTACGCCGTCAGGCGGCCCAGGACTACGAGCGCTGGCTGAGCCGGAACCCCGACGCCCGGCCCTGGATCCGCACGGCGACCTGGCAGGTCCCGCTGAACTGGTTCGTGCTCGTCTCGGACGAGGAGCGCGAGTACGAAAAGGGGGCGGGGTCCGCGGCGGGTGCGGCGGCCGAGGAGGACGCCCCCGTGCTCCGCTACCGCACGCCGATGGTGCAGGCGCGGCGGCGGGTGGCGCGGGCCCTGCGGACGCTGCGGGACGCGCTCGACGAGGGGCCGCTCATCGACGGCCTGGTGGACGTGGGGCGCTGGCTGGAGGAGTTCCATCCGCGCTCGCTGGTGGAGCTGGACTACGGCGGCCTCGTACACGTCCTGCCCGCCGGGGAGTTGGACGGCGACCACTCCGCGGCGGACGTCGCCGAGGGCATCGAGGCGCTGCGCACGGGCGACGGGGCCGGCGCCGGGGAGGCGTACGGCCGGCTCGTGGAACGGTGGCGGTCGGTCCGGGACCGGCGTTCGGCCAACTGAGGCGCACGGGGCCCAAGAGGCCCTGCGGGACCGGTGTTTCCCATGTGGCACGCGACCCGGCAGGACGTAAGTCCCGATCCGGGTCTTACGGGGTAAGCGTGACGGACGGCACTAACACCGGACCTTGCGTCTAACGCCCCTCCTCATGCCAAAATAGGACAAGGAGTCCGGGGAGGACTCCCTCTGCCCGCTTATGGGTGGAATCTCGGCATTGTGCGCTATGGGGGGTCTCTCGTGACTCCTGATCGTCCTGTGACTGATCGTCACAGTGGCGTGACTGTCCGCTATGGCATGGTCCATCGGCTTCCGTCGCTGATGAACACCTGGGAGGGCAATTCCATCGGTTTGGCCGACGTGGCTGGACGGATGGTGTAGTTGTAGTGCCGAGGACAAGCCGTTCGTCCTATAACCGACTCGACCCGCATCCGCCATTTCGGGCAACGCGGGTCAAGGTGCAGAATTTAGAGGAAAGAACCGAGAACGATCGGTTCTCCCGAGGAGGCCGCTCATGACCGCTCGCACCCCTGATGCCGAGCCGCTGCTGACCCCGGCTGAGGTCGCCACGATGTTCCGCGTGGACCCGAAGACGGTCACGCGGTGGGCGAAGGCCGGCAAGCTCACGTCGATCCGCACGCTCGGCGGGCATCGCCGTTACCGCGAAGCCGAGGTCCGCGCACTGCTTGCGGGCATTCCGCAGCAGCGCAGCGAAGCCTGAACAACAACTTCATAGCTCCATAGCAGGGCATTTCGGCGGTTCCCCCAACTTGTCGGCAGGCCCTGACCCAAGCACTGAGCGACGCGGATCCCGCCCCAACGGGGTCCACGCCCGAGCAAGAACCACAAGCAACGTGGGTGCGTCGTAGATCGCGCTGGACTCCGCCGAGTCCAGCGCGATCTTTTTTGTGCGCTGGTCATGGGGTGTGCGCGTCCGCCGGGTCGGTCTGTGAGCGGGCTTGTCGCACTCTGGGTGAGGCTGTCGGATCGGCTGTGCGTCCCCTCGGCGTGGAGTGCAATTGCACATATTAAATTGACCTGTTGCGGGTGGGGGGTGAGTTCCGCATGTTTGAAAACATATGCGGTGACACCCGTCACATGTCCTGGTCCTTGTTGCGTGCGGCGTGACTGCGCTAAAGGGGCCTCGGCATCTCGGGGCGCGCGAGGGGTAGTTGACGCCCGCGACGGCTCAGGCCGAGGAGGGGTGCTCGTCCCCCAGAGCGTCCCCCAGGACCTCCTCCACGGCTCCCTCCGTGGCGTCCTCGGGGGCTCCGTCGAGGTCCTCGGGGCCGGACTCCGAAGCCAGGCGCAGGAGGCGGTGACAGATCGGGCAGTGCCGCGTTCTGTGCGGGTGGCCGGAGGCGGCCGACAGGTGGGCGCGGAGGAGGGCTCGCGTCTCATGCCGGGCTGTCGCCGCCATGGTCACCTCCGGGGGTGGGGCCGAGGATCGGGGTCGGTGCTCGTAATTCAGGTGCGCCTGGTTTCTGAGTACTTGCGGAATGTGACTGCGTCAAGACCGAGAGTGTGCCCTGTGGGGTTGCGGGGGGTGTGCGGTGCCGGTGGTGGGCGAGTGCCGGCCGGCGGGGGCCTCTCGCGCGGTTCCCCGCGCCCCCGGCGGTGCCCGGCGGGGAACCGGGTACGCGGAAGGCCCCGCATCCTGGCGGATGCGGGGCCTTCTCTTCTTCTGCTGCGGTCCTGACGGGATTTGAACCCGCGGCCTCCACCTTGACAGGGTGGCGAGCACTCCAAACTGCTCCACAGGACCTTGTTTCGCAGTGCGATCTTGCGTTGCGCTGCGAGACAGGACTCTACAGGAGGGTTGGCCTCCCGAGCGAACTCACCCGGTGTGCGGAAGCCGTCACGGTGCGGCCGCGTCGATCGCCTTCACGATCCGCTTGTCGGAGACGGGGTACGCCGTGCCCAGCGCGTGCGCGAAGTAGCTGACCCGCAGCTCCTCGATCATCCAGCGGATGTCCAGGACCGAGGACGGGACGGGCCGGCCCTGCGGCAGCTGTTCGAGCAGCCAGGCGTACTCGTCCTGCATCTCGTGGACCTTCTCCATGCGGCTCGTGTCCCGCTGCACGTTGGTCGGCATCTGCTGGAGCCGGCGGTCCGCCGCGACCAGGTAGCGCATCAGGTCCGGCAGCCGCCGCAGACCCGTCGCCGTGACGAACCCGGGCCGTACGAGGGCGTCCAGCTGCGTCCGTACGTCCGCC
This sequence comes from Streptomyces sp. NPDC002701, assembly GCF_042889045.1. Taxonomy (NCBI): domain Bacteria; kingdom Bacillati; phylum Actinomycetota; class Actinomycetes; order Kitasatosporales; family Streptomycetaceae; genus Streptomyces; species Streptomyces sp. NPDC002701. The sequence goes on along the minus strand of NZ_JBIAQL010000005.1, from coordinate 37,489 downwards.
AGGTTGGCGAGCAGCACAGGGCTCCGTACGCCCTTCAGGCGGCGCTCACAAGCCTGCCAGGCGGCCAGCACCTGCTCGACCTGGCCGACCGTGCGGACCGTCGTGTCGACGATCTCCGCGCGCACCCTCTCGTACAGCTTCCGGTACGACTCCTCGTCCCAGGCCGGGCCGCCGAAGTCCCCGATCAGCTTGTCCGCGGCGGCCGTCGCGCAGTCGTCGAACAGGGCCTGCACCGAGCCGTGCGGGTTCGCGGACAGGGCGAGCTTCTGCGCGTTCGTCAGCTTGTCCGACGCGAACTTCGCCGGGTTCACCGGGATGTTGCGCAGGATGAGCCGCCGCGTGCCCTTCCACATCGCCTGCTGCTGCTCGGCCTCGGTGTCGAAGAGGCGTACGGAGACGGTGTTCGTCTTCGGGCCGTCGTCGACGAGAGCGGGGTACGCCTTCACCGGCTGGCCGGCCCGCCGCGTCTCGAACACGCGGGTGAGGGAGCCGATGGTCCAGTCGGTCAGCCCCGAGCGTTCCAGGGACTCCCCGCCCTCCCGCTCGGCGGTCGCCGCCGCGGCCTGCGAGATGGCCGCGCGCGCCTTCGGCTTCAGCCGCAGCTGCAGGGCCGCGAGGTCCTTGTCCTCGGCCAGCTTGCGCCGCCGCTCGTCGACGATCCGGAAGGTGATCTTCAGGTGGTCGTCGAGCCGCGACCAGTCGAAGTCGTCGGCGGTGAGCGGCACGCCGACCATGCGCTTCAGCTCGCGTGCCATCGCCACCGTCAGGGGCTCCTGCAACGGGACCGTTTGCGCCAGGAACCGTTGCGCGAAGTCGGGCGCGGGCACGTAGTTGCGCCGGATCGGCTTCGGCAGGGAGCGGATCAGCTCGGTGACGACCTGCTCGCGCAGACCCGGGATCTGCCACTCGAAGCCCTCGTCCGTGACCTGGTTCAGTACCTGGAGCGGGATGTGGACGGTCACGCCGTCCGCGTCGGCGCCCGGCTCGAACTGGTACGTCACCCGGAACTTCAGCCGGCCCTGCCGCCACGCGTCGGGATAGTCGTCCTTGGTGACCGCCCCGGCCGACTCCCGGATGAGCATCGAACGCTCGAAGTCGAGGAGTTCGGGCTCCTCCTTGCGTTTGTGCTTCCACCAGGAGTCGAAGTGGGCGCCCGACACGACGTGTTCGGGCACCCGCTCCTCGTAGAAGTCGAAGAGCGTGTCGTCGTCGACCAGGATGTCCCGGCGCCGCGCCCGGTGCTCCAGCTCCTCGACCTCGGTGAGGAGCCGGCGGTTGTCGGCGAAGAACTTGTGGTGCGTACGCCAGTCGCCCTCGACGAGCGCGTTGCGGATGAACAGCTCACGGCTGGTCTCCGGGTCGATCCGCCCGTAGTTGACCTTCCGCTGCACGACGATCGGCACGCCGTACAGCGTGACCTTCTCGTACGCCATCACCGCGGCCTGGTCCTTCTCCCAGTGCGGCTCGCTGTACGTGCGCTTCAGCAGGTGCTCCGCGAGCGGTTCGATCCACTCGGGCTCGATCTTCGCGTTGACGCGGGCCCAGAGCCGGGACGTCTCGACGAGTTCGGCGGACATCACGAAGCGCGGGGGCTTCTTGAAGAGCGCCGAGCCGGGGAAGATCGCGAACTTGGCGTTGCGGGCGCCCACGTACTCGTTCTTCGAGGAACTCCTGCCGCCCTCGCGCCCGCCGTCCTTGCCGCTCCCGGTTCCGGTGCCGCTCTCCTTCACGTCCTTCATGCCGATGTGGGAGAGCAGGCCGGCGAGGAGGGACAGGTGGACCTGCTGCTCGGGCGCGTCGTCCTCGTTCGGATGGATGCCCATCTGCTTGGCGACGGTCCGCAGCTGCGTGTAGATGTCCTGCCACTCGCGGATGCGCAGGAAGTTCAGGTACTCCTGCTTGCACATGCGCCGGAACGACGACGAGCCGCGCTCCTTCTGCTGCTCGCGCACGTACCGCCAGAGGTTCAGGTACGCCAGGAAGTCGGAGGTCTCGTCCCTGAAGCGGGCGTGCTGCTGGTCGGCCTGGGTCTGCTTCTCGGCGGGCCGCTCGCGCGGGTCCTGGATGGAGAGCGCGGCCGCGATCACCATGACCTCGCGCACGCAGCCGTTCTTGTCGGCCTCCAGGACCATCCGGGCCAGGCGGGGGTCGACGGGCAGCTGCGAGAGCTTGCGGCCGGTGTCGGTGAGGCGCCTGCGCGGGTCCTTCTCCGCCGGGTTGAGGGCGTTGAGCTCCTGGAGGAGCTGGACGCCGTCGCGGATGTTGCGGTGGTCCGGCGGGTCGATGAAGGGGAACTTCTCGATCTCGCCGAGCCCGGCCGCGGTCATCTGGAGGATGACGGACGCCAGGTTCGTCCGCAGGATCTCGGCGTCGGTGAACTCCGGGCGGGCGAGGAAGTCGTCCTCGGAGTAGAGCCGGATGCAGATGCCGTCGCTGGTACGGCCGCAGCGGCCCTTGCGCTGGTTGGCGCTGGCCTGCGAGATCGCCTCGATGGGCAGCCGCTGGACCTTCGTGCGGTGGCTGTACCGGGAGATGCGGGCGGTGCCCGGGTCGATCACGTACTTGATGCCGGGGACGGTGAGGGAGGTCTCGGCGACGTTGGTCGCCAGAACGATCCTGCGTCCGGTGTGGGGCTGGAAGACGCGGTGCTGCTCGGCGTGCGAGAGGCGCGCGTAGAGGGGGAGCACCTCGGTGAACCGGTAGTTCTTCTTGGTGAGCGCGTCGGCCGTGTCGCGGATCTCCCGCTCGCCGGACAGGAAGACGAGGATGTCGCCCTTGCCCTCGCCCTGCAGCTCCTCGACGGCGTCGCAGATCGCGGTGATCTGGTCGCGGTCGACATCGTCGCCCTCCTCCTCCAGGAGCGGGCGGTAGCGCACCTCCACGGGATACGTGCGTCCGCTGACCTCGACGATCGGGGCGTCCCCGAAGTGCCGGGAGAACCGCTCGGGGTCGATGGTCGCCGAGGTGATGACGACCTTCAGGTCCGGCCGCTTCGGCAGCAGCTGGGCCAGGTAGCCGAGCAGGAAGTCGATGTTCAGGGACCGCTCGTGGGCCTCGTCGATGATGATCGTGTCGTAGGCGCGCAGCTCGCGGTCCGTCTGGACCTCGGCGAGCAGGATGCCGTCCGTCATCAGCTTGACGAAGGTGGCCTCCGGGCTGACCTGGTCGGTGAAGCGGACCTTCCAGCCGACGGCCTCGCCGAGCGGGGTGTCCAGCTCCTCGGCGACGCGCTCGGCGACGGTACGGGCGGCGATGCGGCGGGGCTGGGTGTGCCCGATCATGCCGCGGACGCCACGGCCCAGTTCGAGACAGATCTTGGGGATCTGGGTCGTCTTGCCGGAGCCGGTCTCGCCCGCGACGATCACGACCTGGTGATCACGGATGGCGGCCGCGATCTCGTCCTTCTTCTGGCTGACGGGGAGCTGTTCGGGATAGGTGACGGCGGGCACGCGGGTGCGCCGCTCGGCCATGCGGGTCTCGGCCTTCGTCACCTCCGCCTCGATCTCGGCGGTGACGGCGGCGCGGGCCTCGGGCTTGCGGATCCGGCGCGCGCCCTCGAGCCTGCGCCCGAGCCGGTGCGCGTCGCGCAGGGACAGCTCGGCCAGACGGGAGGCGAGATCGCCGAGGGCGGGGGCAGGATGCGTAGACATACGCGGTCCAGGATCTCACCTCGGGGAAACGTGGGGCGAACGCTTTTGCGCGCGGACCGGTCCCCGGACGGACGTCACGGAGCGGACGTCACGGAGAAATATCCCTTACGTCCCCTTAGCGTGGGCGTATGTCCGAGATCCCGCACCTGCCGCACGGTGCCCATGGGAGGCCGCCCACCCGGCGTGAGCGCTGGAGCTCCTTCAAGGAGTCCCCCTTCTTCCCCGCGTCGGTCCTGGTGCTGATCCTCGCCGCCGCGGCGGGTCTCTTCGCGGGCTCGTACACGTACTCCATGGCGAACCCGACACCGCGCCATGTGCCGACCGCGACGGTGGGCGCGTACGACGAGGGGCGGGGCCGGGCCTTCGTCACCGGGATGGAGAAGGCGCTGGACGCCTCTCTGAAGCTCCATGCGTACGACAGCAGGGCGGCGGCCGTCGAGGCGGTGGACGACCAGAAGGTCTTCGCGATCCTCGACGTGCGGGACGCGGGCCGGGCGGTGGTCCTCGATGTCTCCGGGGCGTCCGGGGCCTCGGTCGCGGAACTGCTGAGGCAGGCCGCGCCGGCGGTCGGCAGGGCGACCGGGGTGGCGGTCACGGTCCGGGACATCAAGCCGCTGCAGGCCGGCGACCCGCGGGGCCTCGCGATCTTCTACATCTCCCTGGCGGCCGTGATCATCGGCTTCGTCGGGGCGATCCAGCTGAGCGTGCACGCGCGGGCGCTGAACCCGCTGGAACGCATCGCGTTCACGGCCGCGTACGCCCTGCTCGGCGGGTTCGTGATCGCGGCGGTGGTCGACTGGGTGCTGGGCGCCCTGGATCTGCCGTTCGTCGAGTCGTGGCTGATCCTGGCACTGACCATGTTCACGTCCGGCATGGTCTTCACGATGTTCAACACCCTGTTCGGGCGCTGGGCGATGCTGCCCACCTGGGGACTGATGGTCCTGCTGGGCAACCCCTCCTCGGGCGGCGCGGTCTCCTGGCCCCTGCTCCCGTCACCGCTCGGCGTCATCGGCCGCTGGCTCCCGCCGGGCGGCTCGGTCAACGCCCAGCACACGGCGGTGTACTTCCCCGGTCACCAGCACGTGTTCCCGTTCCTGGTCCTGACCGGCTGGGCCCTCCTCAGCTGCGCAACGTTCTGGACCTGGCGCCACCGCCACCCCGGCGGCAGAGAAGGAGGCCCGTCCCACGCGGCGGACACCCCACCCCGGGAGACACCGGGAGACGGAGCAGCGGCATGAGCCCCGCCGGCCTCAGCAGCGCCGACCCGGCACCGGCGCTCTCAAGGCACACGCGGCAGATGCGGCCCGGCACCGGCGTTTTCAAGGGGCGCGGGGAACTGCGCGACCAGCCCTCACGCACCCGCACCCGAACGACTCGGCGTCCGGGGCCGGGCGCACGGCGAAGGCCCCGTCCACCTGGACGGGACCTTCGGGTGGTGGCTGGGGCCGGGATCGAACCGGCGACCTATCGCTTTTCAGGCGATCGCTCGTACCAACTGAGCTACCCAGCCACGCGGTCCAACAAAGAACCGCAGCGGTCCTGACGGGATTTGAACCCGCGGCCTCCACCTTGACAGGGTGGCGAGCACTCCAAACTGCTCCACAGGACCCAGCTGTTGTGTACGGACGAGCGAACTCAGTGTCGCACACGGTGTTGCGTGCCCCCAACGGGATTCGAACCCGTGCTACCGCCTTGAAAGGGCGGCGTCCTAGGCCGCTAGACGATGAGGGCTATCGGCCCGCCTGGGCGCTTCGCAGCGCGTCGGGGACGTGAGAAGCATATGGGATGTCGGGAGGGATCGCCAAAACGGTTTACGGGGCGGGCGAGGAGGGGGTCGTGGTGGTGGCCGCGCCGGGCTGGTTCTCCTTGGGGAGATGGCGGCTGACCTCGGCCGTCGTGAGCCCGAGACCCCCGAGTCTGATCTCGTCCCAGGCTTGCAGACGGCGCGTGTCGCGGTCCAGGTAGAGGATCGACGTCTCGATCGGATCGGGGTTCCTGCCCTCCACCGCGCGCAGCCCGCTGCCACCCGTCGAGCCCTCGATGCGCAGCCGCGTGCCGTACTTCAGGACCTCCATCTCCTGGTGGTGGACATGGCCCGCCAGGACCAGCGGCACGTCGCCGTCCGTCTCGCGCGCGGCCGTCGGATTGTGCGCGACGGCGATGTCGACCGGCGTGCCGGCCGCCTCCTGGTCGCGCAGCGAGGAGGCGAGGCGGGCCCCCGCGAGCTCCTCCGACCGGGCGCCGCCCACCTCGGCCGAGCGGTCGGGGGTGAACTGCGGGTCGCCGATGCCCGCGAACCGCAGACCCGCGACCGACACGGCCCGGCCGTCGTCGAGCACGTGCACGTTCTTCATGCGCTCCAGATACTCCTGCGTGGTCCGCGAGTCGTGGTTGCCGCGCACCCACACGTACGGCGCCCCGAGGTCGGCCGCCGGGTCCAGGAAGCCGTTCTCCGCCGCCGTCCCGTGGTCCATCGTGTCGCCGGAGTCCACGATGACGTCGATCTCGTACTGCTTCACCAGCGAGGCGATGATCTTCCAGCTCGCCGGGTTGAGGTGGATGTCGGAGACGTGCAGGACCCGGATGGTGGAGGGGTCCGGCGCGTACGCGGGAAGCGTGGACGTGGCGTCGTACAGCTTCGTCACGTTCGTCACCAGACGGGCCAGCTCCTTCTGGTAGACGTCGAACTCGCTGACGATGCTGCGCGCGTTGCCGACGACCGACGGCGCGGAGGAGAGCAGGCCCGAGAACTTCGGCTCCAGTACGGACTTGGGGTTCCAGGTGGCGAAGGCCGTCGCCCCGCAGGCGGCCAGCAGGGTCAGCGCCATACCGCCCGCCGCGAGGGCCCGGCGCGGGCGGCGGTAGACCGCGAGGCCCAGCGCGGTCGCGCCGGAGACGACGGCGACACAGGACCGTACGGCCAGGTCGAGCGTGCCGGCGCCGACGTCCTGGGCGACCTCGTCCTGGAGGCCGGAGAGCCGCTCCGGGTGGTCGACGAGCGCCTGGGAGCGGACCGGGTCGAGCTGGTCGACGTCCACGTCCAGCCGCAGCGGCGCCGTGTGGCTGCGCAGTTCGAGGGCGCCGAGCGGCGAGACGTTGATCTTCGTGCCGCCCGTGAGGGAGGGGCGCAGCGTCATCGTGGTGTCCATGGGGCCGACCGGCGCGCGCACGTTCCCGACGATCAGCAGACCCAGCCACGCGCCGAGCAGCACGACGGCGACGAGCCCGAGCGCGCGGGTGTACGGGTGCGGCTGGGCGACGAGTTCGATGACGGGGTGGGAGCGGCGGGACCGGTAGTGGCGTACGAGGATGCGGGGAGCTTTTCGCACGCGGTGCAGAGCGGCGGCAGCGGGGACGCGGGCCATTGGGCCCGTATGCCCAAGGGGTGCGGCCGGTATGCGGCGGGGGCCCGCCCGCCGGGGTCGCGCCGGGCCCCGTAGGTGGCGGCCCTGGCGTCCGGGCGCCCGTACCGGACAATGGTCGGGTGCTGGAGATGACGCGCGAGGAGTTCGAGGAACTGGTCGCCGAGGCGCTGGACCGGATCCCGCCGGAGCTGACGCGCCTGATGGACAACGTGGCGGTGTTCGTCGAGGACGAACCGCCCGCCGACGACCCCGAGCTGCTCGGGCTCTACGAGGGGACACCGCTGACCGACCGCGGCGAGTGGTACGCGGGAGTGCTGCCGGACCGGATCACCGTCTACCGGGGGCCCACGCTGCGGATGTGCGGGAGCCGCGAGGAGGTGGTGGCGGAGACCGAGGTGACCGTGGTGCACGAGATCGCCCACCACTTCGGCATCGACGACGCCCGACTGCACGCCCTCGGCTACGGCTGACCGCCGACCGCCGACCGCCGACCGCCGACCGCCGACCGCCGACCGCCGACCGCCGACCGCCGACCGCCGACCGCCGGTCGTCGGTCGCGGGGCACCAGTCGCGGGTCGCCGGGCGCGGCCGGCGTCCGGGCTCCGGCCGTGGGCGGCATCCCGGCGCGTGCGGGATGCCGGCGCGTGCGGGCGGCCCCGTCGTGCACGGGGATACGCGGACCGACCGGCATCCGGTCGTACGTCGGCCGTACTCCGCTCCCCGTCCGCCGCTCTCCGCGTACGGTCGCGTGTCCTCTTGCGTGCGGGGGGAGTTGGGCAGGGGGACTCCTCAACCCTTCCCCGTTCCCGGGCCGCCGGGCCATGGGGGGACCCCTTCCGGAGGTAGCTGCCCGTGCGCGCCCTGTACGTACCCGTCCGTCTGGCCGCCGCTGCCCTGGCCGTCGCCGCGTCCGCCGGCTGCATGAGCGTCGGTGACGACGAGGGGAGCCGCGCCAACCCCTCGCACTCGGCGGGACGGCGGGGCGGCGAGGTGCCCGACGGAGGGACGGCGGTGAGCGGCGGCCCCCCCGGGCGGCACGGAACGAGTGACGGAAAACACGCCAGGGCCAAGCCGAAGAGGTCCGCACCGGGGGCGGCGTCGCCGTCGGCCGGGGAGAGCGGATCGGCCGCGCCGAAGAAGCCGGGCAAGGCCCGCACCGACGGGAAGAAGCCCGGGCCAGGGGTGCCGTCGCCGACAAAGGCGCAGCCCACGCCGACGCGTCCGGAGCCGGAGCCGACGCCCACCAAGGAGACGCCACCGCCGCCCCCGGACCCGACCACCGCCGAGCCGTCGTCCTCCGCGCACCCGGAGCCCGAACCGCAGCTCGTCGAGCGCCGGGAGCCGGCACCGCAGGCCGGGATCGCGGCCTGAGCAGCGCCTGGCGAAGCTCCCGTGAGGACCAGCGCACGCCTCTGACCTGCGAATTCGTCCTCGGTTTGCCTTGGGCGCCACAGGGTGCGTATGGTAGTAGATCGTTTGATCCCAATTGCCCGGCGCCATCACAGAGCGCCGCGTGGCGCGTACTCTCCCCTTACCGTGGCTGACCGCATTGAGGCGGTCGTTTGCGAAATCACGGAGTTGACGGGCGCGTGCCGACGAGACTCCGGAAGGTTTCGCATTCGCATGTCCATTTCCAGTACTGATCACATCGTCGTGCCCGAGAACGAGGCGAACGAGACGATCGACGAGACCGCGGCTCCCGCGGCCCTCGACCTCCCCGAGGCCACCACCGCCGAGGTCACGACCCCCGAGGTCACCTTCGGCAGCCTCGGTCTCCCCGAGGGCGTCGTGCGCAAGCTCGCGCAGAACGGTGTGACCAGCCCCTTCCCGATCCAGGCCGCGACCATCCCGGACGCCCTGGCCGGCAAGGACATCCTCGGCCGCGGCCGCACCGGCTCCGGCAAGACCCTCTCCTTCGGTCTGCCGCTGCTGACCCAGCTCTCCGGTGGCCACACCGAGAAGAAGAAGCCCCGCGGCATCATCCTCACGCCGACCCGTGAGCTCGCGATGCAGGTCGCGGACGCCCTCCAGCCGTACGGCGACGTCCTCGGCCTCAAGATGAAGGTCGTCTGCGGCGGTACGTCGATGAGCAACCAGATCTACGCCCTGGAGCGCGGCGTCGACGTCCTCGTCGCCACCCCGGGCCGCCTGCGCGACATCATCAACCGCGGCGCCTGCTCGCTGGAGAACGTCCAGGTCGCCGTGCTCGACGAGGCCGACCAGATGTCGGACCTGGGCTTCCTGCCCGAGGTCACCGAGCTGCTCGACCAGATCCCCGGCGGCGGCCAGCGCATGCTGTTCTCGGCCACCATGGAGAACGAGATCTCCACGCTGGTCAAGCGCTACCTGACCGACCCGGTGACGCACGAGGTCGACAGCGCCCAGGGCAACGTCACGACCATGTCGCACCACATCCTCATCGTGAAGCCCAAGGACAAGGCGCCGGTCACCGCCGCGATCGCCTCCCGCAAGGGCCGCACGATCATCTTCGTCCGCACCCAGCTGGGCGCCGACCGCATCGCCGAGCAGCTCTGCGACTCGGGCGTGAAGGCCGACGCGCTGCACGGCGGCATGACGCAGGGCGCCCGCACCCGGGTCCTGGAGGACTTCAAGAAGGGCTACGTCAACGCGCTCGTCGCGACCGACGTCGCCGCCCGCGGCATCCACGTCGACGGCATCGACCTGGTCCTGAACGTGGACCCGGCCGGTGACCACAAGGACTACCTGCACCGCTCCGGCCGTACGGCCCGTGCGGGGCGCAGCGGCACGGTCGTGTCGCTCTCCCTGCCGCACCAGCGCCGGCAGATCTTCCGCCAGATGGAGGACGCGGGCGTGGACGCCACGCGCCACATCATCCAGGGCGGCGCCGCCTTCGACCCGGAGGTCGCGGAGATCACGGGTGCCCGGTCGATGACCGAGGTCCAGGCCGAGTCCGCGGGCAACGCGGCGCAGCAGGCCGAGCGTGAGGTGTCGCAGCTCACCAAGGAGCTGGAGCGCGCGCAGCGGCGTGCCGCCGAGCTGCGCGAGGAGGCCGACCGGCTGATCGCGCGGTCCGCGCGGGAGCGTGGCGAGGACCCGGAGGCCGCGCTCGCCGAGGCGGCCGCCGTCGTCGAGGCCGCCGCGGTGGCCGTGGCGCAGGAGCCGGTGGCGCAGTCCGCCGCCGAGCCGGTGCGCGAGGAGTCGCGTCAGCGTCGTGACGACCGGGGCAACTACGAGCGCCGCGACCGTCGTGACGAGCGTCCCTCGGGCGGTTTCCGCCGGGACGACCGTCGTGACGACCGTTCGTCCGGTGGTTTCAACCGTGACCGTCGTGACGACCGTTCCTCGGGTGGTTTCAACCGCGACCGTCGCGACGAGCGTCCCTCCGGCGGTTTCCGCCGGGACGACCGTCGTGACGACCGTTCCTCGGGTGGTTTCAACCGCGACCGTCGCGACGAGCGTCCCTCCGGCGGTTTCCGCCGGGACGACGAGCGTGGCGCCGGCCGTTCTTCCTTCGACCGTCGTGACGACCGTTCGTCCGGTGGTTTCAACCGTGACCGCCGTGACGACCGTTCCTCGGGCGGCTTCAACCGCGACCGTCGTGACAACGACCGTCCGTCGGGTGGCTTCAACCGTGACCGCCGCGACGGCGACCGTCCCTCGGGCGGCTTCCGCCGGGACGACCGTCCGTCCGGCCACCGCGGCAGCGACCGTCCGTTCAACCGCGACCGCCAGGGCGACCGTCCCACCGGTGGTGGCTTCCGCTCCGGCGGCCACGACCGCCCGTACGGCCGTCGTGACGACCACCGTGGCGCGGGTTCCGGCACCGGTTCCGGTTCGGGCTCCGGCTCGTCCTTCCGCCGCGACGACAAGCCCCGCTGGAAGCGCAACGGCTGACGCCCGCTGACGACGTAGCGCACGAAGGGCCCGGACGACCTCGGTCGTCCGGGCCCTTCGGCGTTCGCGGCCGGCCGATTGCCAGCAGCCGTCCGGCGACACGGCCGCGAGCCGGCTGTGTTTCGGCCAGATCAACCGCAATGTGGCGCATGTCATACCCCAGGTGAGGGAATTGCTGGGGTCATGACAGATGACGCCAGAGTGAGTGGGCTGTCGGACGAAGAGCGGCTGGCCCAGCTCGGCTACACCCAGGTTCTCGCCCGCCGCATGTCGGCGTTCTCCAACTACGCGGTCTCCTTCACGATCATCTCGGTCCTGTCGGGCTGTCTGACGCTCTACCTGTTCGGCATGAACACCGGCGGGCCCGCCGTGATCACCTGGGGCTGGGTCGCGGTCGGGCTCATGACCCTGTTCGTCGGGCTCGCGATGGCCGAGATCTGCTCGGCGTACCCGACCTCCGCGGGCCTGTACTTCTGGGCGCACCGTCTCGCCCCACCGCGTACGGCGGCGGCCTGGGCGTGGTTCACGGGCTGGTTCAACGTCCTCGGCCAGGTAGCGGTGACCGCCGGCATCGACTTCGGCGCGGCCTCGTTCCTGGGCGCGTACCTGAACCTGCAGTTCGACTTCGAGGTCACCCCCGGCCGTACGATCCTGCTCTTCGCGGGCATCCTCGTCCTGCACGGCCTGCTGAACACCTTCGGCGTACGCATCGTCGGTCTCCTCAACAGCGTCAGCGTGTGGTGGCACGTCGTGGGCGTGGCGGTGATCGTGGGCGCGCTGACCTTCGCGCCGGACCGGCACCAGTCGGCGTCCTTCGTCTTCACGGAGTTCGTGAACAACACGGGCTGGGGCAGCAGCTTCTACGTGGTGCTGCTCGGCCTGCTGATGGCGCAGTACACCTTCACCGGGTACGACGCCTCGGCGCACATGACGGAGGAGACGCAGAACGCGTCCACGGCCGGCCCGAAGGGCATCGTCCAGTCCATCTGGACGTCGTGGATAGCGGGCTTCGTCCTCCTCCTCGGTTTCACCTTCGCGATCCAGTCGTACGACGGCGCCCGCGAGTCCCCGACGGGTGTGCCGCCGGCCCAGATCCTGCTGGACGCGCTCGGTGCGACCGGGGGCAAGCTGCTCCTGCTGGTGGTGATCGGCGCGCAGCTGTTCTGCGGCATGGCGTCGGTGACGGCCAACTCCCGCATGATCTACGCCTTCTCGCGGGACGGCGCGCTGCCGTTCTCCCACATCTGGCACGCCGTGCATCCGCGGACGCGCACCCCCGTCGCGGCGGTGTGGCTCGCGGCGCTGGGCGCGCTGGTCCTCGGCCTGCCGTACCTGATCAACGTGACCGCGTACGCGGCGGTGACGTCCATCGCGGTGATCGGCCTCTACATCGCGTACGTCATCCCGACCCTGCTGCGGCTGCGGAAGGGCGAGGCGTTCGACCGGGGCCCGTGGCACCTGGGCCGCTGGTCCCGCCCGATCGGCGTCGTGGCGGTGGCCTGGGTGGGCGTGATCACGATCCTCTTCATGCTCCCCCAGGTCTCGCCGGTCACCTGGGAGACCTTCAACTACGCGCCCGTCGCCGTCCTGGCCGTCCTCGGCTTCGCCGCGGCGTGGTGGTTCGCGTCGGCCCGCCACTGGTTCCTGAACCCGGACCACGAACGCACCCGCGCCCGCGAGGCGGCCCGCGCGGGCACCCCGGAGCCGCTCGATCCGTGACGAGGGCGTGACGGGGGGTGCCGCCGGGTGACGTCCGGCGCGGCCGGGACACCGATACCCGATCGGACTCCCGGCCGCGTCCGGCTATGCTCGTTCCTGCATCGACGCGGGTCGGTGCGTGCACCGGTGTCGACCGGTGCGCGGACCCTTAGCTCAATTGGCAGAGCAGTGGACTTTTAATCCATTGGTTGTGGGTTCGAGTCCCACAGGGTCTACGCGAGAGCCCCCGGCTCAGAGGTACTTGGAGCTGGGGGCTCGTGTTGTTCGTGGTGTCTGACGGGGGCCACCCTCGGGGGGCTCGTCACCGGTCGGCTCATCTGATCAGCAGCAGGGCCGTCCACATCACCGCTGCCAGCGTCGGCAGGAGGTAGGCGATCAGTACGATCGAGCGGCCCCGGGCGCGGCCCTGTCTGCGGTCCGCCCAGCTTGTCCACGTGGCCGCGTACTCGGGCAGGCGCTGGAGTGCGCGGCGCTGTACGTGCTGGTAGTACAGGCGGTGCCGGTGGCCGACGTACAGCCAGGTCAGGGCCAGTACGAGGCCGAACGCGGCCAGGACGCGCGCCGCGACCAGGTGTTGCTCCGAGGCGAGGAGCGTCGTGTGGGCCACGGCGAAGAGCGACTGGCCCACCAGGAAGAGGTTGCCCCGCTGGAACAGCATCGTGTTCTCGTGCAGCGTGTGCTGCCAGAGGCGGTCGTCCTCCGCGAGGCGCTGCGCCTGTGCTTGTGCCCGTGACTCACTGTCGTCCCCCATGGCACCGTTCTGCCCGGCCGTCGCGCGGAGCCACCGCTTCCGCCCGTCGGAACTGTCGCTGGGATCAGCCCGCCGTGAGCTTCGCCAGCGGCAGCGTGTGCTGGGTCTGGAGGACCTTCGCGCGGAGGTAGAGGACGTTGTGCGCCGTGGTGAAGACGCCCGTGGGGACCCGGTGCCGTACGCCGATGCCGAGGGCGCGGAGCTGCTCCGCCTTGTCCGGGTTGTTGGACAGGAGGTCCAGCTCCTCGATGCCGAGAGCCGCGAGCATCTGGGCCGCCGCCGTGTAGTCGCGGGCGTCCTCGGGCAGGCCGAGGGCCGTGTTGGCGGCGTACGTGTCGAGCCCCTCGTCCTGGAGGGCGTACGCGTCGAGCTTGTTGTAGAGGCCGATGCCGCGGCCCTCCTGGCGGAGGTAGAGGAGGACGCCGCCGCGCTCGGCGATCTGCTCGACGGCCTCGCGCAGCTGCGGGCCGCAGTCGCAGCGGGAGGAGCCGAAGGCGTCGCCCGTCAGGCACTCGGAGTGCAGGCGGACCAGGGGTGTGGCGCCGGCGGGGTCGCCCAGGACCATCGCCACGTGTTCCCGGCCGTCGGTCAGGCCGTGGAAGGTGACCAGTTCGGCGTCGACGCCGTAGCCGTCGTGGAAGCGCAGGGGCACCCGGACGCGCGAACGCTGGGTGGCGGCGGGGTAGTCGGGCATGCGGCTCTCCGGTCCACGTCTCTCATCTGCTTCAGATTTGAAGCAGATGCTCATGAGTCGGGACCCTACTGCATGCTTTAAAGTTAAAGCAATGGGAATCGTCAGGGCTGGGGCTGAGGGCTGCCGTCGTGGATCCGCTGGTGGATCTGCTCGTGGTGGTGCGCGTGGCGGTGGTGCCCGCTCGCGGTGGTGCTCGCGGTCGTGGATCACGGGCACGGGCCCGACGAGCGGCGGCGCCACGGGACGTCGTCCGGGACGGCGCCCGCCTCGTCGCCCTGCAGGCCCCGCGCGACACCCGCGCAGATCTCCTCCAACTGCCCCACCTGCTCGGGCGTGAGGTGGTCGAAGAGGGTCGCGCGGACCGTCTCCACATGCCCGGGTGCCGTCCGCTCCAGCAGCGTCATCCCCGCGTCGGTCAACACCGCGATGCTGCCGCGCCTGTCACTGGGGCACCCTTCGCGGCGTACCGCCCCGTCCTTCTCCAGGCGCGTCACCGCGTACGTCAGGCGGCTGCGAGTGATCTTCGTCCGCTCGGCGAGGCCAGTCATCCGCAAGCGGCGCCCGGGCGCCTCGGAGAGGTTGGCCAGGATGGAGTAGTACAGGTGCGGCATGCCGGCCTCCTGCTGGAGCTGCCGGTCGATCGCGTCCTCCAGAAGGTGGGAGGCGGCGATGTACGCGCGCCAGGCGCGCTGCTCCTCGGGGGTGAGCCAGCGGGTCGTCATGTCCCCAGTGTAGGTTTGCTTCAAAATTGAACCAAGCGTCGGCCCGCGCAGATCCCCAGCATGCGAAAGACTCGGGCCGCGCCCGCGAGAGAGAGCGAGTCCATGCCCCACCCCTACGTCCTGTTGTCCGCCGCCGTCTCCCTCGACGGCCGCCTGGACGACACCGGCCCCGAACGGCTGCTGCTCTCCGGACCGGCCGACTTCGACCGGGTCGACGAGGTACGGGCCGGCTCCGACGCCATCCTGGTCGGCGCGGGCACCCTGCGCGCCGACAACCCCCGCCTCCTCGTCAACTCCGCCGAGCGGCGCGCCGCCCGCGTCGCCGCCGGCCGTCCGGAGTACCCGCTGAAGGTCACCGTCAGCGGCACCGGCGACCTGGACCCCGAAGCCAACTTCTGGTCCACCGGCGGCGAGAAGGTCGTCTACACCACCGAGGAGGGCGCCGCGACGGCCGCCGACGCGCTGCGCGGCCTGGGCGTCGACATCGTCCCCGTCGGTCCCGGCCTCGACTGGCGCGCCGTACTCGGTCACCTCCACGGCGTACGGGGTGTACGGCGGCTCATGGTCGAGGGCGGCGGCCGGGTCCACACCCAGCTTCTCCAGCAGGGCCTCGCCGACGAACTGCAGCTCGCCCTCGCGCCCCTCGTGGTGGGCCAGCCGCACGCGCCGACGCTGTTCGGGTCCGGCGAGTACCCCGGCGGCCCCCGCAGCCGGCTGCGCCTGGTGGAGACACGGCCCGTGGGGGACGTGGTGCTCATGCGGTACGTGCCCACCGCGCCCGGCACCGGACCCGTACCCTCCGCCGCCGACCACCGGTGGCTGGCGCTCGCCTGCGAACTCGCCGCCGAGTGCCCGCCCTCGCGGACCGCGTTCAGCGTCGGCGCGGTCGTCGTCGCGGCCGACGGCACGGAGCTGGCCCGCGGGTACTCCCGCGAGTCCGACCCCCTCTCGCACGCCGAGGAAGCCGCGCTCGCCAAGATCGAGCCGGGCGATCCCCGGCTCGCGGCCGCCACGGTCTACAGCAGCCTGGAACCCTGCGCCCGCCGCGCCTCACGGCCCGCGCCCTGCGCCCGGCTGATCCTCGACGCGGGCGTGCGCCGGGTCGTCACCGCGTGGCGCGAGCCCGACACGTTCGTGGCGGCGGCGGACGGGAACGGCCTGCTGACCGCGGCCGGCGTCGACGTCCTGGTGCTCCCGGAGTACGAGGACGCGGCGAAGGCGCCCAACCGGCACCTCGGCTGAGCCGGCGTTCACCGCGCATTTACCCATGTGCTGCGCGTCCCGCGGATGGCGTACACTGGTCTCAACGACGCGGGGTGGAGCAGCTCGGTAGCTCGCTGGGCTCATAACCCAGAGGTCGCAGGTTCAAATCCTGTCCCCGCTACTGAAGACCTGAGGCCGGAATCCATGGGATTCCGGCCTCAGGTGTTTTCCCGTCCACGTCTCCCCGTCCATCGTCCGGGGGGCGTGCGCCCGCACGTCGGACGAGGTGGCGCTCACCCGCCCGGTCCCCGTCGGCTCGCCCCGCGCTCCCGCTCCCGGAACGCTGGACGCAGGCCGAGGGCAGGAGACAGGTGAACGGGCGTCGAGCGGGCGAGCAGCGGGCGCCGGGTTCCGCCGAGCCCTCCGCCTCCGCCGAAGCCTCCGCCGAGCCCTCCGCCGATCCGGCGCCCGGCTCCGTCGCGGCGCCCGAGAGGCGGTCCCTGTCGTACACCCGCGAATCCGTCCGCGTGCTGCCGGCGCTCCTGATCGTCGCGGGTGTCCTCTACGACCTCCTCACCCCGCGGTACTTCACCGCGGCCCCCTTCCTCACCGCCGCCCTGCTTGTCGCCGCACCGCTCCTGTCACTCCGCGCCACCGTGTGGACGGGCATCGCGGGGACGACTGCCATGGTCCTTGCGACCCTGCGGTTCACCATCGACGCGAGTGCCGTCACCGAGATCGCCACCGTGGCCACGGTCGCCTGCCTCGCCGTCGTCATCAACCGGCTGGTGACCCTGGGCAACGCCCGCCTCGCCTCCGCGCACGAGATCGCCGAGGCCGCCCAACGGGCCGTACTGCCCGAACCGGCCGCGCGGACCGGCGGGCTCGACCTCGCGGTCAGATACGTGGCGGCGCAGGCCGACGCCCTCATCGGAGGTGACCTGTACGCCGTGCAGGACACCTCCTACGGCGTCCGGCTCGTCGTGGGGGACGTACGAGGGAAGGGCATGGGCGCGGTGGCGGCCGTGGCCGTCGTCATCGGGGCCTTCCGCGAGGCCGCCGAACAGGAGGCCACCTTGGGGGCGGTCGCCCAGCGGCTGGAGCGGGCACTGACGCGCGAGGGAGTCCGGCGGGACAGCGTCGAGGTCTTCGAAGGCTTCATCACCGCCGTGCTCGCCGAGATCCCGCACGGCACCCAGGGCGTACGCCTGGTCAACCGCGGCCACCCCGGGCCCCTCCTCCTGCTTCCCGACGGAACCGTGCGCACGCTCGCCGCGGCGGAGCCCGCGCTGCCCCTCGGCATGGGCGACCTCGGGGCCTGGCCCGACCGCGTGCAGGAGGCGGAGTTCCCGTGCGGGGCCATGCTGCTCTTCCACACGGACGGACTCTCCGAGGCCCGGGACGAACGGGGCGACTTCTTCGATCCGGCGCGACGGCTGGCCGGGCGGTTCTTCACCGGCCCCGACGCGCTGCTCACCGAGCTGGTGGCCGATGTCGACCGGCACACCGGGGGCGGGAGCACGGACGACATGGCGCTGCTCGCCGTGCGACGGCCGTGATCCCGGCCCGCCGTGCCCCACACTGCGGGTGCTGCGTGCCGTGCGTGTGCGGCATGTGCTGCGTGGGGTGCGTGGGGTGCGTGTGGTGATTTTACGAGGGCTATATCACCTGCAGTAGTCGAATGACGCCCCTGCGCACAACGGCTGACACATCGTCAGCAAAATTGGTGCCCGTGAACGGCGATCGACTCGCCCGATTTACCCCGCTGACGTCCTGTTGGTCCAGGCCAGGAGCCGTAACGATCATCAAGAACAGCTTGGAATCAGGTGCCTCGGTCTATTAACGTTCGATAACGCAGCGCGGTCGTCCCAGCCGTCACAAGAGACGGCTCCGTGCGCACGCGCCGAATCCCGCAAGGGAACCGGGGAACCACCTACATGGGGTGAATCGCGTGTCTTTCGCGGTGGAGTACACCGCGGTTGACGCGCGTAGGAGACCTTCCTGCTCCGAACCCGTCAGCTAACCCGGTAGGCGAGAAGGAAGGAAAGGAGCGCGCCCACGTGGCGTCCAATCGGCCTGCGCCCGCACCCTCGTTCGTGCCGAACGAGTTGACGGGTGAGACCTCGGGTGAGAAGAAGCCCGACACCTTCGCCTTCGGTGCCCCCAAGGACGAGGAGACCTGGGAGGTCTGGAATCCCAGTGCGGACACCGTCCTTCCCGTCCGCGGCCGGCACCGCGTCTCCAAGCAGCGTGGCGGAGGACTCGCGCGCAGCTCGACCGTCCTGGGCGTCGGTGTCATAGCCGCCGTCGGCGCGGGCGGTATGGCCACCGCGCAGACCGGCAAGCCGCCGGTGTCGATCTCGGTCCCCGACCTGCCGAACGTGGGCTCGCTGATCTCGGACGACGAGGTCCCCGAGGGTTCCAGCACGCCGCTCACCGCCGCCGGCCTCACCACCGCCGACGCCGAGCAGGGCAACGCGGACGCCGGCGAGGCCCTGCGCGCCCGCATCATGCTCCAGGCCGAGCTCCAGCAGGACCAGGTCGACCGCGAGGCCCAGGCGGCCGCCGAGGCCGCCGCCGCGAAGAAGGCCGCCACGCTCGCGGCCAAGGAGCAGGAGGCGGCGAAGGCCAAGGCCGCCGCGGCCAAGGAGAAGAAGGAAGAAGAGGCCAGGGCGAAGGCCGAGGCCGCGCGCCTCGCCGAGCTCGCCAAGCAGTACACGCTGCCCACCTCCTCGTACACGATCACCTCGACGTACGGCCAGGCCGGTTCGCTGTGGTCCTCAGGCCAGCACACGGGTCTGGACTTCGCCGCTCCCACGGGTACCCCGCTCAAGGCGGTTCACAGCGGCACGATCACAGAAGCGGGCTGGAACGGCTCGTACGGCTACCGCACGGTGCTCACGCTCGACGACGGTACGGAGATCTGGTACGCCCACCAGTCGTCGATCGGCGTCAGCGTCGGGCAGAAGGTCAGCACCGGCGACGTCATCGGCCGTGTGGGCGCGACCGGGAACGTCACCGGCGCGCACCTTCACCTTGAGGTCTACACCAGCGGTGGTGCGCCGGTGGACCCGATGGCCTGGCTGCGGGGCAACGGGCTCAACCCGTAGCAACTCGGATCAACCCGTAGCAACTCGTACAGCAGCGGCTGTCTTTGTTCCATCGAGCCGGAACCCGAACCGAACGGTTCGGGTTCCGGCTCGTCTGTGACGACAGGGGCTAGGAGCGGTACGGGTTGTATGCCGGGTATCCCTGCGGGTACCCGTACCCGGGCCAGGGTGACGGCGCCGGGGGCGGGGCCGTCACCCTGGCTGCGTACTCCAGCGCCGGGCGGGCCGGCTCCCGGCGGGCCCACAGCTCGTGCAGCAACTCCCGCTCACGCACCGCGAAGTCCGCTCCCGCGCGGCCGTGCCGGCCCCGGTGGCGCAGGAACGCCAGCGACGTCGCGTACGCCTCGTACTCCGCCACCGCCCGGCCTGCCTCGCGGCCCCCGTGACGGGTGGCGTACTCCCTGGCCAGCCGCCGTGCCCTCATCGAGCCCAGGACGAACGGCTCCGGTGCGGCGAGCCAGCCGGCCATGGCGTACGACGGCAGTTCGGTGCGGACCGTGCCCAGTTCGCGCTGGCGGGTCCACACGGCAAGCCAGGTCAGCAGTCCGAAGGCCGGGACCATGAAGACCGCGTAGACCGCGAAGAAGCCGTACTCGCCGAAGGCCGACGAGCCGTTCCACATCGCGTGCATGCCCATCGCGAGCAGCAGCCCGACGATCGGGAACAGCACGCGGCGCACCTGCTGGCGGTCCGCGGAGAGCGCGGCGATGCCGAAGCCGATGCCTGTGAGCACGGTGAACAGCGGGTGCGCGAACGGCGACATGATCACCCGTACGAAGAACGTGGCCGCCGTGACGGAGAAGAGGCCGGTGTCGCCGGTGAGCTGGTCCGTACCGAACGCCGTCCCGAGGTAGAGGATGTTCTCGGTGAACGCGAAGCCGGTCGCCGTGACGCCGGCTATCACCACGCCGTCGACTATCCCGGTGAAGTCCCGTCTGCGGAACAGGAAGACGAGCAGCACCGCGGCGGCCTTCGCCGACTCCTCCACGACCGGTGCTATCACCGTCGCCCCGAGCGTGTCCGCGTGCGACGGGTCCGCGGTGGCCGTCGCTATCCACTGCGTCGCGAAGCTGTTCGCGACGATGGCTATCAGCGCGGCCGCGCAGGCGCCCCACGCGAAGGAGAAGAGAAGGTTTCTCCAGGGGCCCGGGTCGACGCGGTCCAGCCAGCGGAACGCCGAGACGAGCAGCGGGACGGGCAGGACGGAGAGGCCGAGGCCGACCAGGAAGCCCTCCGTGCCGGTCTGTCTGCGGACCAGGGCCAGGATGACGAGGCCGGACAGCGTGAGCAGGGTGGTCAGGGCGGCGTAGCGCACCCACTTGCGCTGCCACCAGCGCGTGCCTCCGGCGGGGGTGCCGGGGGGTGCCGGGGGTGGGGGGCTGGTGGCCATGACAAAAACCCTAACGAGGTTGGGGTGTGGCCCGCGAGAGTGCCCTGTCGGGGTGCTCAGCTGCCTGTGCTGCGTGTGCCGCCTGTGCTGTCTGTGTCTGTGTCTGTACTGGCCGGGTCGGTCGTGCTGTTCACATCAAGCGGTACGCGGCGGAACAGGAGATCGTTCACCACGTGGCCCTTGTCCAGACCCTGGCCCTCGAAACGGGTCAGGGGGCGGAAGTCGGGGCGTGGCGCGTAGTCGTCGTCGGGCTGGGTGTTCTCGAAGTCCGGGTGCGCGGTGAGCACTTCCAGCATGACCTCGGCGTACGGTTCCCAGTCCGTCGCGCAGTGCAGCAGCGCGCCCGGGCGGAGGCGGGACGCGGCGAGGGTGAGGAACTCCGGCTGGATCAGACGCCGCTTGTGGTGGCGCTTCTTGGGCCAGGGGTCGGGGAAGTAGACGCGCAGGCCGGCGAGGGCGTGCGGTGCGATCATCTCGCGGAGCAGGATGATGGCGTCGCCGTTGGCCACGCGGATGTTGGACAGGCCGGCCTGGTCGGCGAGGTTCAGCAGGTTGCCCTGGCCCGGGGTGTGGACGTCCACGGCGAGAATGCCGGTGCCGGGGTCGTCGGCGGCCATCTGCGCGGTCGCCTCGCCCATGCCGAAGCCGATCTCCAGGACGACCGGGATGTCCGCGGCGAAGAGGGCGGGGAGGTCGAGGGTGCGTTTTCCGTCGATGTCCAGGCCCCACTTGGGCCACAGGCGCTGCAAGGCGTCCGCCTGGCCCTGGGTCACCCGGCTGCGGCGGGGCTGGAAGCTGCGGATCCGGCGCTCGAAGTGCGAGCCCGCCGGGTCGGGCTGGGGGCCGTCGGGGAAGCGGGGTTCGCTCTTGGGGCGGGGGGTTCGGGGGGTGCGGGGTGAGTCAGACACAGTGGGGCGATTTTACGTCCGTGTGTGGGGGGTCGGGGCCGTGCCGGTACGTCGAGTCCGCCGCAGCCGGGCATACGGATCCCCGCTGCCATGGCGGGCACGGTTCGGAAGAGCTACGCGGCGGACTGCGACGTACCGGCACGGCCCCTCGCGTCCCGACGACGTCCCGGCGATCTCGGATGCTGTTCCGGCGGCGTCCCGACGACGCCCCGCTATGCGTGTGCCGGTGTCCGTCCGATGGCCGCGAGGGTCTTCTGGGCGATCTCCCTGCCGATGGGGAGGGAGGCCGTGGCCGCGGGGGAGGGGGCGTTCAGTACGTGGACCGTGCGGGGGCCCTCCTGGATCAGGAAGTCGTCCACCAGGGTGCCGTCGCGCAGGACGGCCTGGGCACGGACGCCCGCCGGAGTGGGGATCAGGTCGTCCGGGGTCGCCGCCGGGAGCAGGCGGCGGACCGCTCGGGTGAAGGCGGTTCTGGAGAATGAGCGGTGCAGTTCTCCGGTGCCGTAGCGCCAGTGGCGTCCGGCCATGCGCCAGGAGCCGGGCCAGGCGAGCGTCGAGTACAGCTCGCGGGCGCGGACGGTTCGCCAGTCGTAGCCCTCGCGGGCCAGGGCCGGAACCGCGTTCGGGCCGATGTGGACGCTGCCGTCCAGGCCGCGGGTGAGGTGGACCCCGAGGAAGGGGAAAGCGGGGTCGGGGACCGGGTAGACGAGTCCGCGGACCAGGTCGGGGCGGGCGAGGGTGTAGTACTCGCCGCGGAAGGGGACGATCCGCATGTGCGGCTCGTCGCCGGCGAGGCGGGCGATCTCGTCGCAGTGCAGCCCGGCGCAGTTGACCAGCACGCGCCCGCGGACCACTGTGCCGTCGTCCGTGCGGACGGCCACGCCGAGGTCGGGGCGGCGGTCGATGTACGTGACCTTCGTGCCGTACCGGATGTCGGCCCCGGAGGCGTCCGCGAGGCGGCGGGCCACGGCCACGAAGTCGCACACGCCGGTCGTGGCGACGTGGATCGCGGCGAGGCCACGTACCTCGGGTTCGTACTCGCCGATCTGGGCGGCCCCCAGTTCGCGGACGGGGATGCCGTTCTCCCGGCCGCGCTGGACCAGTGCGTGCAGTCTGGGGAGCTCGTCGCGCCGCGTGGCGACGATCAGCTTGCCCGTCACCGCGTGCGCGATGTCGTACTCCGCGCAGAACTTGACCATCTCGGCGCCACCCTGAGCGGCGAACCGTGCCTTCAGGGAGCCCGGCCGGTAGTAGATCCCGCTGTGGATGACCCCGCTGTTGCGGCCCGTCTGGTGCCGGGCCGGGCCGGGCTCCTTCTCCAGCACCGTCACGCGTGTGCCCGGTGCGGCTCGCGTGATCGCGTACGCCGTCGACAGACCGACGATCCCCCCACCGATCACCAGCACGTCACAGTCGTAAGCGGTCCCCGCCCGCACCATCCGCCCGCCCACCCCCCTCAACAGCAACAACAGCAACATGACGCAGTGCACTACTGATAGTGCACTGCGCCACTGACAAGACCCTCAAACCCACGTCGACCGCGCACCATCGTTTGGGAGCACGGGCAACTGCGCGGTCGATGGCTGCGGACCCGCAGCCGCGTTTCAGGGGCGCGGGGAACTGCGTGATCAGCCACGGCGTGCCCGCGCCCTCAAGTCCACCTCGGCCCGCAGACGCGAGGGCAGTCAACCCACTAGGCCGGTGCCATCAGCAACGGCCTGGCCCGCTCGCGCAGCTCGACCACCCGCGGCTCGTCCCCGTACGGCTCCAGCCGGTGCAGCAGGTCCTTCACGTACTCCGTCGTGCGGGCCGACGAGATCCGCCCCGCGACCTCCACCGCCCGCACCCCCTGCTCGCAGGCCGCGTCGAGGTTGCCCGACTCGAGTTCCGCGACCGCCGACACCACCAGCCGCAGCCCGTGGGACCGTACGAACTCCTCCGTGGGCCTGGACAGGGCCTGCTCCGTGAAGCGGCGCACCTGGCGCGGAGCCTTCAGATCGCGGTAGCACTCCGCCGCGTCCGCCGCGAACCGGTCGTACGAGTAGAAGCCGAGCCAGGAGGGGTCCTGGTCGCCGTCGCGGGCCCGCTCCAGCCAGCCCTCGGCGGCCTTGAGGGCGCCACCGGCCGCGTGGGCGTCGCCCGCGCGCGCGTGGGCCCGTGCCTCGACCAGGCGGAAGAAACTCATCGTGCGGGCGGTGGCCAGGCCGCGGTTGCGTTCGAGGGCGGCCTGCGCGAGGTCCACGCCCTCGTCGCCGAAACCGCGATAGGTCGCCTGCAGTGACATGGAGGCCAGTACGTAGCCACCTAAGGGAACGTCCGCCGCCGCGCGGGCCAGGCGCAGCGCCTGGATGTAGTAGCGCTGGGCGGCCTCCTGCTGGCCCGTGTCGAAGGCCATCCAGCCGGCCAGGCGGGTCAGTTCGGCGCTCGCTCCGAAGAGGGCCCGGCCCACCTCGTCCGAGTACGAGCCCAGGAGCAGCGGTGCCGCCTCGACCCGTAAGCACTCGGGCACCATGGAAGAACGCCAGTCGCCGCCTCCGTATTTGGAGTCCCAGCGCCTGGCGTCCTCGGCGGCCTCCCGCAGCTTCAGTACGTCGCTGTGGCCGACTTTCAGCGGCGCTGCGGAACCCTCCAGCGGGCCGGCGTCCCGTGCCACCGAGCTGTCGGCCGGGGTTATCAGCCATCGTGAGGCGGGAGTTGCATATGCGCTCACTGCGAAGGATCCGGCGAGCGACTGCCAGATGCCGCCGGCGCCGGCCCGGCGCCCGGCGAGGTCGAGGCGGTACAGATCCGTCGCCGACTGCACGGCCAGACCCACGTCGCGGGGGAAGGCGAGGCCCACCTCCGGCGCGGGGTCCGCGTCCGCCAGGCCGATCTCGTGCAGCGGCACCGGGCGGCCGAGTTTCTGGCCGATGGCAGCGGCGATGAGGTGCGGCGCGGCACCCTGCGGCACCATGCCTTTCGACACCCAGCGCGCCACCGACGTCTTGTCGTAGCGAAGAGTCAACCCGCGTTGAGCGCCAAGGTCGTTGACGCGACGCGCGAGTCCTGCGTTGCTGATTCCCGCGAGGGCGAGAACGGCGCCGAGTTTTTCGTTCGGCCCGCGTTGCTCCCTGGACATGCGCCACCCCTCGACACAGACGGCTGCCGCGCGGGTGTGACCCCACGGCATTCGTGCTGTGTCTCCCCGGGCGCAGACCCCCGGAACCCCACCCGCACACGCACGTGGCTGAGCCCTCAGGAATATGCCTCCCGCGAAAACACAGGCAAACACAGGGTAGTTCGCCGCATCCCAAGCGTTAAGGGGCATTGTTCCGGTTGGCGGGATTGTGGTCCGCGGGTCAGCACGGAGCGTCGTGTCGTGCTCCCGCTGTGTGGCAGTGCGCCCGTCCGTGCGCTCTTCTCCGGCCATCGGCGGAGCGCTTCGATGGATGACGCGTGGGTCGGCCCGCTGTACTGGATCCAGTGGGCTGGGGGACACCGCCGCCTACATCCCCGCGGGCGGCAGACCGGTCCGGGAGGCGGAGCCCGCCTCCCGGACTGTGCGTTGCGCACAGCCTGTACGGAGAGTGTGCAAGGCTGGCTGTCCATCCCCGATTTGGCTGAATATCGCCCCCGTGTTCCGCAGGCAAAAACCGCGTTTACCACGGTACTTGCGGGCGCGTTGGGTGTTTTGGGGGAGCGTTTCGGGGGCGCATTCACGTCGTAGTCGCGGAAGAAATTCTTCGCGACCGCCATTTCCCGCGCGTGAGTTCACCGCCGAGGGGGCATCTCCCCAGGGGCGCACTCGGGGAGCGCAAGCGGACCCACCGGCCCTCCGGCACGCTTGCTTCGTGGCAGCATGGGGACCGGTTCGTGCGGTGCCCTGGTTGTCCACAGCCTGTGGAGGCGGCGATGCGGTGGTTGGTGGGATGGAGCAGTACCGCCGCTCGTGCGCCCGAGATCGGCTCGGCGGGCGCGACCGGCAACGACGGTGAGACGGTGCACCCGGTCGGGTCCCAGCTCCTGTGGGGCGACCCCGATCCGCTCTGGGCGGTCGGCGACTGGCGTCCCGACGAGGTGCGCGTCGTCAAGGCCGACGACCAGAACCGCATCGCGGTGCTCGGTACCTGCGGCGCCTCCGACGAGGACCTGCGCCTGGGCCTGGTCGCCGCGCGCGGCGGGGCACTCCGGCACCTGACGGCCTGGGCCGGCAGTTACACGGCCGTCGTCCAGGTGGGCCGCCGGGTCATGGTCTGCGGCGATCTCGCGGGCGTAAGGCCGGTGTTCTACACCCCGTGGGCGAGCGGCACGGCCTACGCGACCGCCGCCCTGCCCCTCGCCGACCTCATCGAGGCCAACCTCGACTTCGGGCACCTGGCGGCCCTGCTCGCGGCCCCCGACGTACCGGCCGCCCTCCAGGACTCGACTCCTTACGAGGGAGTGCGGCGCATTCCGCCCGGGCACGCGCTGATCCTGCGCGCCGGCGCTCGGGAGATCGCCGGATACGAGCCGGTGGCCTCCCTCGCCGTCGCGGCACCCACCGCCGACGCCGACAGCGCGGTGGACGGCGTCCGGGACGCCCTCGTGGAGGCCGTCCGCACGCGGCTCGCCGCCCCCCGGCACGTACCGGGAGCCGACATAGACCCGGGACCCGTCCCCGGGATGGGGCCCGCCGAGCGGCGCGCCGCCCGCGGCATGCCCGTGCCCGGCATCGGGGCCGACCTCTCCGGAGGCCCCGCCTCCGGCACGCTCGCCCTCCTCGCCGCCGGCCTGCCCGGCGCCCCCGGCACCGTCCTCGGCCACGGCACCGGCGCGGGCGAACGCCTCCTCGCCGTCACCTTCAACGACCTGGCGGTCAAGGGACGGGAGGCCGAGGTGGAACGGGCCGGCACCCTCGCCGCCAACCCCCGCCTGCACCACGTGGTGGTCGCCGGCGGTGAAGAGGTCCTCCCCTACGCGGAGTTGGAGGGCCCGCTGACCGACGAGCCTGGCCCGTCCCTGGTGACAGCCGTTCGACACCGGGCCCGGCTGGCCTCGGGCAGCGCGGACCACTTCACGGGGTACGGCGCCCGACAGGTCCTGGACGCCCACCCGGCCCGCCTCGCCGACCTGCTCATGGACCGCAAACGACGCCATCTCGTGCGCCCGGTCGCCGCACTGACGAAGGCCGACGGCTCCGTCTTGGTCCCCGCGCGCGTGTACGGCGCGGCGCGCAGACTCTCCCGTACGCCGTACCTGGTCGGTGTCGAGGGACTGGCGGACCGGCTGCTGCGCAAGCAGTTCGAGGAGCCGGGAGGTGCCGTGGGGGCGTCTCTCGCCGCGCTCACGTGGGCCAGACCGGGTCCCGCCGCGCGCTGGCTGACCGGCGAGGCCCTCGCTGAAGTATCGGTTCGCCTGAACGGTGCGACGACCCGTGCGAGCGTCGGCCCCGGTCAGCGCCCCGGCGACTTCCGGGCCCGCTCGGCCCTCGCCCGGCACGCCGCGGACCTCCGCATCCTGGAGCAGGCGGCCGAGGTCCGCTTCCAGCGGCTGCACGCCCCCTTCCTCGACAACCAGGTCGTACGCGCCTGTCGTGCCCTGCCCGAAGCGCTGCGCGTCCAGCCCGGGGCGCGGGCCGCGATCCTCCGTACGGTTCTGGAGGGCGCCGGGGTCGCCGACCTCCCGCCCGGCTGGGGCGCCCCCTCCCACGCGTCCTCGACCGCCGCCGCGCGCACCGGGCTGCGGGTCGCCGTGGACGAACTGGTGGCCCTGTTCGACACGCCTCTGCTCGCACAGGCCGGTCTGGTGGAGGCACGCGTCGTCCGTAAGGCCCTCCGGGCGGCGGCCGACGGCGAGCCCCTCCCCCTGGAGGGCCTCGCCGACCTGGTCTCCCTCGAACTGTGGCTCCGCCGCCTGCTCGACCGGCGGGGAACGTGCTGGACGGGCACGCCCGCCCGCCAGCGCGCCGTCCCGGCAGGCATCCGACCGCAGCGGGGGGTGTTGGGGGCGGGGGCCCGGCGGGGGTAGGGGTCACTTCCTTTCAACCCGTCCGGAGTCTGAGGACGAGCGCGTCCGGCCACACTCCAGCCCGTCCGGCGTCTGAGGACGAGCGCGGAGCGCGACAGGGGGGTCTGGGCGCGCAGCCCCTGGGGTCGATGGGGGTCCCCCCGCTTGAGCGAAGCCGAGAGTGGGGGAGGGAAGGGGCGGCGGGGGCGAAAACCCCCGGTCCACTCACCGGCACAGGAACCGCGCCTCACCCCAGCCCGCCAGAGCCCCCACGTCGAGGACGGAACCCGGTTCCACGACCAGACGGACCGTTCTCCGGCCGGCCAGGTCCACCCGCACCGGCACCGCCGCCGACCCCCCACGCACCACCTCCGACCGCCACACCCGCACCCCGTCCGCGAACACGGAGAACCGCACCCGCCCGGCCCTCGCCGTCAGGTCGTCCACACCGGCCATCGCCTGGTACGAGGAACACGGACGATTGAGATCGACGGTGACCGAGGACGTGCCCTGCACGGTGACCCCGTCCGCGTACCGCTTCCCGCCGATCGACATGCCGTACCGCTGCCAGACCCAACTGCTCTCGCCGAGCCGCATCTCGGGCTTGGTGCCGTCCCCGGTGAGGCCGTACTCGAGCGCGTTCCACCGGAACACGGACGGAGCGGGAGCGGGAGGCGGTGGCGGCGCGGGGGCGGAGGGAGCAGGGGGAGCAGGGGTCGGTGTGGGTTCGGGCGCGGCCGTCGGAGTGGGCTTCGGCTTCGGCTTCGGGGCTGACTCGGACTCGGGCGCGGACCCGGCCGCGCGGGAACGTGTCGGCGCCGGCGTGGGTCTCGCCGACGCCGCGACCACCGGCTCGGCCGCCGCCCCGGGCGGTCGCGACGGCTCCGGGGACGGTGCCCGCCCGCTCGGCTCGACGACCGGACCGGGCGGACGCGGCCCGGCCGCGTCGGCCTCGGGCCCCTTCGCCGGAGTGTCGTCGCCCGCCAGCGCCAGCACCACCGTCGCGACGGCCGCCGCGACGACACCCGCCACGAGGCCGGCCTTCGCCGGCGTGCCGAGCCCTTCCGCCGCCGCCCCGGCGCCCCCGGAACCGCCACCGCCACCCGCGGCGGACGCCGCCCCGGCGGCCCCGGCCGCACCCACACCGGTCCCGCCGGCGATGAGGGCGGCGGCCTTCGCGTACCCGGCGGCACCGAACCAGCCGATGACCGCGACCGGCACGACCGCGGGGATCCCGTTCGCGACCTCTTTGATCTGACCGGCGGCCAGCCGGCACTTGGCGCACTCCTCCAGGTGCTTGCGCAGGCCGCGCTCGGCGCGGCTGCGCAGCCCGCCCCGCGCGTACGCGCCGAGCCGGTCGGCATGGCGCGCGCACTCCTCGTCCATGGTGCGCGCGGCGCTCACATGGGCCTGCAGGTACGCCTGCTTGAGGCCCTCACGGGCCCGACTCGCCAGCACGCGGGTGCCGTTGGCGTCCAGGCCGAACAGCGGGGCGACCTCACTGGGCGACTCGTCCTCGACCTCGGTGTGCCACAGCACGGCCTGCCAGCGCTCGGGCAGCGAACGGAACGCCTGCATGGCCATCGACTGCTCTGCCTCGTGCATGGCCCGTACGTCGGCGCCCAGCTCGTGACCCGCTTCGAACGAACCGGGGGGCGCGGTGTCCTCCGACAGCTCCGGGCCGCGCGCGGCCTGGGCCGCGAACACGGCGAAGTCGTCGACCAGGTGCTCCCGCCGCGCCGACCTGGTCCAGCCCGCGGCGACGCGTCGTACGGTCGTCAGCAGATAGGCGCGTACGGAGTGCCGGGGACCGCTGCCGCCGCGGACGGCCTGGAGGGTGCGGGCGAAGACCTCGGCGGTGAGGTCGTCCGCCGTGTGGGCGTCCCGGCAGCAGGTGCGCGCGTAGCGGCGGACGGCGTCCGCGTGCCGCCGGAACAGTTCCTCGTAGGCCGTGTCGTCGCCCGAGCGCATCCGCTGGAGCAACTCGGCGTCGGCGGGCGGCAGTTCGACCGGAGGAGGCAGGACGCCGCTGTCACGCCACTCACGCTGCGCCGGAACACCTGCTTCCGTTTCGGTGCTCCTGAGTGGCTCGTCCCGACCGTCAACACTCATCGCGGAAAGCCCCCGCCTGCACCCTCGGACCCGAACATCGGGAAAGAGTGCCACAGGGACCCGTCCGCGTTACCCACAGGAACGAACCAACCACCCGTCCGAGCGGACCACTCGAACAGCCTCGCAAGCCCCGTAAGGGGCGCGGGGAACTGCGCGACCAGCCCCCACGCACCCGCACCCGAACAACCACCACACGCCGCCGGAGGCAACCCACACCCCGCCGGACGCCTACGCGGGACGCGACCGCAGCCCCTCCAGCAGGATGTCCAGCAACCGCGCCGACGCGGCCGCCTGCTGCGCCGCGTCCGGCAGCGACGGCGCCGCCGTCGCTATCACCAGCAGCACGTCCGACACCGTCACGTCCGGACGCAGCTCACCCGCCCCGCGCGCCCGGTCCACGAGCCGGCCCACGACCTCCAGCAGCTGGGCCGCCCCGGCGTCGTCCTCGCCGGGCTCCCCGATAGAGGACGGCCGCTGCTCCACGAGCCGCAGTTCGGGCCCGCCGGGCTGGGACCGCTGCTGCGGTACCCGCGCCTCGTCCAGGACCGAGGTCCCGTCGAGGACCGTGCCCTCGGCGTCCTCGTCGCCGACACCCACCCGCAGCACCTGCGGCGGCAACAGCCGCCCCGCGCCCGAGGCCACCGACGTCCGCAGGAAGCGCGAGAGCGCCGACCACGGCTCGTCCTCCTGCCCGAGCGCGGAACGCGCCTGGTCGGTCAGCCGGGAGGTCTCCTCCTCGGCTATGCGCCGGACCAGGACGTCCTTGCTCGGGAAGCGCCGGTACACCGTGCCCACGCCGACCCGCGCGCGCCGGGCCACGTCCTCCATCGGAGCGCCGTACCCCAGCTCGCCGAAGACCTCACGAGCCGCCCGCAGCACGTGCTCCAGATTGCGCTGTGCGTCCACCCGCAGCGGCGTCGTGCGCGACACGTCCGCCGCGCGTCCGTTTCCCGCCGCCGCACTGGCCGCGCCGCCCGTCGTCAGGGCGGACGCAGATGTCCAATGAGTGTCCTGAATATGCATGTGTGTTCCCCCGGTAATGACGTCTCCCCCCGGAGACTCTCCCCGTCATCGACAGCCGGAGTCAGTGGAACGGCCTTCGCCGTGAGCCCCGCCGTACGGACTCGTCGAGCGCATCCCCCTACACCCCGATGACAGACGAACATAGTTGAGTGGGAGTCAATTCAGAAGGGGGAGGTTCCGCACGGAGCGCCCCCCGATCGGAGTACGGGCCGCTTACGTCCCGGTTGCGCCCCCTAAGACCACCCCGATCACACCCGCTGACCTGCGCACTCTGTTCGCGCCCCGGTGAATCGGACGGGCCCCGGCTTCTCCGGCGTCCGGTCACACAAATTGACGGGCCTGTGGACAAACGCCGACAGCCGTTGCGTCATGGGTGAGTGAAGGAACGTGCGCGCATTCTCGTTGTCGGCGGCGGCTACGTCGGGATGTACACCGCCCTGCGTCTCCAGCAGAAGCTCAGACCGGAGCTGAAGCGGGGTGACGTGGAGATCGTCGTGGTCACCCCCGACCCCTACATGACCTACCAGCCGTTCCTGCCGGAGGCGGCCGCGGGCTCCATCTCGCCGCGCCATGTCGTCGTGCCCCTGCGCCGCGTCCTGGACCGGTGCCGTGTCGTCATCGGCGAGGCGGAGTCCATCGACCACGCGAAGCGCACCGCGACCGTCGTCACCCTCGCCACCGAGGAGGAGGGCACCGGACCCGACCAGATCGCGTACGACGAACTGGTCCTGGCCCCCGGCTCCGTCTCGCGCACCCTGCCGATCCCCGGCCTCGCCGAGTACGCCATCGGCTTCAAGACCGTCGAGGAGGCCATCGGGCTGCGCAACCACGTCATCGAGCAGATGGACATCGCCTCCTCCACCCGCGACCCCGCGATCCGCGACGCCGCCCTGACCTTCGTCTTCGTGGGCGGCGGCTACGCCGGGGTGGAGGCGCTCGGCGAGCTGGAGGACATGGCCCGCTACGCCTCCCGCTACTACCACAACGTCAAGCCCGACGACATGAAGTGGATCCTCGTCGAGGCGTCGAACCGCATCCTTCCCGAGGTCGGCGAGGAGATGGGCAGGTACACCGTCACCCAGCTGCGCCGCCGCAACATCGACGTGCGCCTGGAGACCCGCCTCGACTCGTGCTCCGACCGGGTCGCCGTCCTCAGCGACGGGGCCCGCTTCCCGACCCGCACGGTCGTGTGGACCGCCGGAGTGAAACCCCATCCGGTCCTGGCGGCCACCGACCTGCCGCTGAACGAGCGCGGGCGGCTGAAGTGCACCCCCCGACTGACCGTGGACGGCACCACGCACGCGTGGGCCGCGGGCGACGCGGCCGCCGTACCCGACGTGACCGCGCCGGAGCCCGGCAGGGAGACGGCCCCGAACGCCCAGCACGCCGTACGCCAGGCCAGGGTCCTCGGCGACAACATCGCCCACTCCCTGCGCGGCGAGGAGCTGGAGACGTATGCGCACAAGTACGTGGGCTCGGTCGCCTCCCTGGGGCTGCACAAGGGTGTCGCACAGGTCTACGGGCGGAAGCTGAAGGGATACCCTGCCTGGTTCATGCACCGCGTCTACCACCTGAGCCGGGTGCCCACCTTCAACCGCAAGGCGCGCGTGCTCGCCGAATGGATTCTGTCGGGCCTCTTCAAGAGGGAGATCGTCTCTCTCGGTTCGCTCGAACATCCCCGTGCGGAGTTCGAACTGGCGGCCGGTGGACAACCTCCTCGGGACCCGAAGGGGTCGTCCTGACCGGAAGCAGGAACTCCGCTCATGGGACCGGCGTCTGACGGATGCCGGTCCGGTCGGACACACTGATCCACGACCATGGGCGGGCCGACCGCTCGCCCTTCGACCCCACGAGGCCAGTCCCACAGTGAACTTCACGCGCTGGAGCGCCCGGCTCCCCGGAACGCAGCGCCGCGCCGCCGCGCGGGCCGACGGACTGCCGACGGCACTCCCTCCGGAGGGCTCCGTGCCCGCGGCACGCGCCGAACGCCCGACGGCCGAGGGCACCCCGGTCGCACTCGCCCCCGCCGTGGACGAGCTGCCGGTCCGCGAGGTCCTGGACCGCATCCCGGCCCTCGTCGCCCTCGTCCACGGCCCGGATCACCGCCTGGCGTACGTGAACGACGCCTATGTGGCGGCCTTCGGCGTCCGCCCCGTCGGCGAGCCCGCACGCGACGCGCTGCCGGAGCTGACCGGGATCGGCCTGCTGCCGCTCCTCGACCAGGTCCTGCGCAGCTCCAAGCCGCGCACGGTCAAGTCCCGCAAGGTCCCCGGCGGCCGTTCGTACACGTTCACGTGCACCCCCGTCCCCGTCGAGGTGTCGGCCCCCGGAGAGGGCGGCGGCGTCCTGATCTTCGCCGCGGACGTCACCGACCACGCCGAGGCCGCCGAGCGGCTGCGGGCCAGCGAGCGCCGGCAGCGCGAGACGGCCGTCACCCTCCAGCGCTCCCTGCTGCCCCAGGAACTGGAGGAACCGGACGACCTGCGCGTCGCCGCGACCTACCACCCCGGCGGCACCGAGACCGCGGTCGGCGGCGACTGGTACGACGTGATCACCCTCGGCGGCGGCCGCACCGCCCTCGTCATCGGCGACGTCATGGGCCGCGGGGTCCGCGCCGCGGCCGTCATGGGCCAGCTCCGCACGGCCGTGCGCGCGTACGCCCGCCTCGACCTGCCCCCGCACGAGGTGCTCCAGCTCCTCGACGGCCTCGCCATGGAGATCGACGCCAACCAGATCGCCACCTGCGTGTACGCGGTCCACGACCCGAACGAGGGCCGCCTGGTGTACGCCTCCGCGGGCCACCTCCCGATCCTCGTCCGGGACGAGAGCGGCACCGTCCTGCGCGCCGACGAGCCCACCGGACCCCCGCTCGGCACCGGCGGCTGGATGCACGCCTCCGGCTCGGTGCCGCTGGGCCCCGGCTCCACCGCCGTGCTCTACACCGACGGCCTGGTCGAGCGCCGGGACGCGGACCTCGACGAGGGCATCGCCTCCCTGGCGGGCGCCCTCGCCGGCGCCACGGGCTCCCCCCAGGTGGTCTGCGACCGCCTGGTCCGCTCGGCGGGCGTGAAGGCCGACCACGACGACGACGTGGCCGTCCTGGTCCTCCAGCACCCCGCGCGTACGGGACCGGACGGCGACCTCTTCCGCAACGCCGCCCTGGAGCTGCTCGGCGGCGTGGAGGCGGCCCCACGCGCGCGTGCCTTCGCCTCCGGGGTCCTCACCAGCTGGCGCTTCCAGCCCGACCTGCACGACCTCGGCGTCCTCGCCGCCAGTGAACTCGTCGCCAACTCCCTCCAGCACGGCACCCCGCCGATGCGCCTGAGACTGCGCCGCACCGACCGCCGCCTGATCGTCGAGGTCACCGACGGCGACGACCACCTCCCGCGCCGCCGCCGCGCCGAACCGGCCGACGAGTCCGGCCGCGGCATCGCGATCATCGCCGCCATCGCCTCGAACTGGGGCTCCCGCCGCACGCCCGGCGGCGGGAAGGCGGTGTGGTGCGAGTTCGCGCTTCCGGGCACCGGCTGACCGTGCGGGCCGGCGCACCATGCGCCGCAGGAGCCGCGCGGCATCTGGTCAGCCCCGCTCCGCGGTGCTAGTAGCTCATCCATGACCAGCTCACCGAAGGCAGACGCAGCGGGCTTTCCGCTCAAGGGCAGCGCTCCCGAGCGCTACGAGGAGTACAGCGCACCGATCATGGCGCCGTTCGTCGAGGCGCTGCTGGACGCGGTGGACCTGTGCCCGGGCCACCAGATCCTCGACCTCGCCTCCGGCACCGGATTCGTGGCCCGCGCGGCCGCGGCCCGGGTCGGCCCGACGGGCCATGTCGTGGCCGCCGACCAGAGCGAGGCGATGCTGGGGGTGGCCGCCGCCAAGGCACCCCGTATGTATCCGGACATCGAGCTCACGGTGGCCCCCGCCGACCGCCTCCCCCAGCCGGACGACACCTTCGACACCGTGCTCTGCCAGCAGGGCGTCCAGTTCTTCCCCGACCTCGGGGCGGCCCTCGCCGAGGTGTCCAGGGTCCTGCGCCCCGGCGGGCGGTTCGCCGCCACCGCCTGGAGCGCCTGGGACCGCTCGCCGTACTTCGCCGCCCAGCGGGGGGTCCTCGCCGAACACGGCGGACCGTCGGCGGAGGCGCACTTCGCGGCCGCCTTCTCCTGCCCCGCCGACCGCCTCACGGCCGCCCTGACCGACGCGGGCTTCCGCGAGGTGACCGCCCGTGACATCACCTTCCGCGTCACCCTGCCCCCGCTCGCCGGCTTCGCCCGGGGCCACCTCTCGGCCGTTCCCTGGGGCCAGGCGATCGCGGACGCGGGCGGCCCCGACGGACTCACCCGGGCGGCCGAGTCGATCACCACGTCCCTGGCCGGTCATACGAACCCCGACGGCACGACGACCGTCCCGTTCACGTCCACCCTGGTGACAGCGGTCGGCTGAACCGGCCCCGGTCACGACGAGACGGCCGTCACCAGGTACATGGCGACGGCCGTCGTACGTCTGTACGCGTGCCCGGTCAGGCCGCCTGTACCTGCTCGGCCGGCGTCCCGCCCCGCACCACGACCCGGCTCGCCGCCAGCGAGGGCTGGTTCTGTACGGGAGTGAGCTGCCGCCCCAGCCGCACCGCCAGAAACGTGATGCCCAGCGAGAACAGCAGGAACGTCACGATGTACGGAACGTGCAGCGAGGCACCCATCGGGCCGCCCACCGCCGGACCGACCGCGAGAGCGAGCTGCTTGACCAGGGCGAAGGCCGAGTTGTACTGCCCGGCCAGGCCATTCGGCGCCAGATCCGCGACCAGCGGCGCCACGGTCGGCGACAGCATCGCCTCACCGAGCCCGAACAGCGCGTACGTCGACACGAACGCGGCCGTCGCCATGGCCTGGCTGCCGTGTCCGAGCCCCGCGTACCCGGCGGTGATCCAGGCGAGGGCCCAGATCAGCCCGACCGCGCCGATCACCCGGGACCGCTTGTGCCGCTCGACGAACTTCAGCACGGCGAACTGCGCGACGACGATCATCGCCGTGTTCGCGGCGAGGGCCGTGCCCAGCGCGGAGGTGGAGATACCGGCCGCCTCGACGCCGTATGCGCTGAGCCCCGACTCGAACTGTCCGTAGCAGGCGAAGAAGAGCACGAAGCCCAGCACGCACAACTGCACCATGGCCCGGTTGCCGAGCAGCTGCTTCCAGCTGCCCCCGGTCTGCGTCGGCGCACCCTCGACCTTGGGCGCCCGCGGCATCCGTACGGTCGCCATGACCACCACGAGCAGCAGGAACATCGCCGCCTCGATCGCGAACAGCAGCGTGAACGAGCTCGCCCGGGAGGTGTCGACGAGGTGACCGCCGATGAGCCCGCCGACACCGAGCCCGAGGTTCTGCAGGAAGAACTGGGTGGCGAAGGCGCGCGACCGGGTCTCGGCCGTCGAGCAGTCGACGATCATCGTGGCCAGCGCGGGCTGCATCACGGCCTGCCCGGCGCCGAGCGCGGCCGCGGACATCAGTACGGCCGTCGAGCCGGCCGCCAGCCCCAGGCTCAGCGCGCCCACGGCGGCGGTGACCAGGGCGAGGAGCAGCACCGGCAGGGGGCCCCGCCGGACGATGGCCCGTCCGGCGAACGGCAACACCACGAGCGCGGCCACGGCGAAGACGGCGAGCACGAGACCCGCCGTCATGGCACCGAGGTCCCGTACCTGCGCCACGTAGACGTACAGGTACGGGACGGTAAAGCCGAGCCCGAACGCGCTGAGTGCGTTGCCCACATGGATCCGGCGCATCTCCGCGCCCATCGCCCTGGTCACTTTCACCTGCCTTGAGAGAAGAAGTCCTACGCCTGCCTCACGATGTAGGCATGAAGACTTCGAAGATAAACTTCGAAGCTAAACAGTACATCTCGAAGGACTTCAACGCCAAGCGGGGGCGTGCCATACTGCGCCCATGGGTGACACCCCGGCGAACGAGCCGACGCTGGACGAGCAGATCGCCGCCTACCAGCGCGAGTTCCAGGACCTCGACCCCCAGGTCGAGAAGATCGTCTCGGCGCTCGGCCGCCTCAACCGCCGCATGAATGTCGCCTACGGGCGCCAGACCGCCGCCCTCGGCATCAGCAACGCCGAGTGGGAGGTCCTCAAGGCACTCGTCCTGTCAGGAGCGCCCTACTGCCTGGGGCCGAGCGACCTGGCGAAGCGGCTCGGCCTCACCCCGGCGGCCATGACGCACCGGATCGACCGGATGGTGGCGGAGGGTCTCGTCACCCGGGAGCGTGATGAGACGAACCGGGTCCGCGTCATCGTGGAGCTGACGCACGAGGGCCGCGACAAGTGGCTGGAGGCCATGCGTCTCGCCACCGTCTTCGAGGAGGACCTGCTCCAGGACCTCTCCCAGGACGAGCGCGGTGTCCTTGGAGAAGTGCTGACCCGACTGCTGCGCCGCGTCGAAGACGCCCAGCCGGACGCCGGCGGGCGGCTCACCGACCTTGACTGAGGCCCGAGTTGGGCCTGGACGCGCCCGATGCGGACGGCGGGCCAAGGGTTTGCCGAATGGCCGCCCGGGGCAGACTTGACACTCCCCTCGCGGGTCCGTAAGGTACTTCGAGTTGCCGCGGGGCCGTAACGGTTCTGCGACCACACCTCCGCCGCGGATGCGGCACACCCAACCACCAGCACGATCTCCCAACGGGATTGAATTCGGCGCGCCCGCGCGTCCGAATGCATTTCGATGGGGCCGGTAGCTCCGATTAGGAACTGCCGAGAGGATCCGCTAACGTTTGGGACGTCGGAACGGCCCAACAGCCGCAAAGACAAACACGGTTGACTGGAACTCAGGCCCGAAACGGTCTGGTAGAGTCGACACCGCCGGAAAGGGAAACGCGAGAGCGGGAACCTGGAAAGCACCGAGGAAATCGGAGCCGGAAACGGTCTGATAGAGTCGGAAACGCAAGACAGCAAGACAAGAACACAGCAGGACCGAAGGGAAAAGCCCGGAGGAAAGCCCGAGAGGGTGA
>NZ_JBIAQL010000004.1:761818-806025 GCF_042889045.1 Streptomyces sp. NPDC002701 | reverse complement strand
GGCGGGGGCGGCGCCCCCCGCGGCGGGGGGCGCCGGGCCCCCCCCCCCCCCCCCCCCGCGGGCCCGCCCGCGGGGGGGGGGGGCCCCCCGGGGGCCCCCGGGGGCCCCCGCACCTCCCGGTCGTGGGAAGCGGCGTCATTCACCGACGCGGCGCTGGTCCTCCTCGCTCCAGGCACGGGTGTCCCGGGGCGGGACGTAGGGCTCCTCGCGGTCCGGCAGTCCGCCCGCGATGGCGCGCTGCCGGGCCATCTCGGAGTCGAACTCCAGACCCAGCAGGATCGCGATGTTGCTGATCCACAGCCAGATCAGAAAGATGATGACACCGGCGAGCGTGCCGTAGGTCTTGTTGTACGAGCCGAAATTCGCCACGTAGAACGCGAACCCGGCGGATGCGACCAGCCAGATCAGCAGCGCCAGCACGCTGCCGGGCGTGATCCACTTGAAGCCGCGGCCCTTCACATTCGGTGTCGCCCAGTAGAGCAGCGCGATCATGATGGTGACCAGGACGACCAGCACCGGCCACTTCGCGATCGACCACACCGTCAGGGCCGAGTCGCCGATGCCCAGCGCGCCACCGGCCTGCTCGGCCAGGCCGCCGGTGAACACCACGATCAGCGAGCTGATGACCGCCAGGACGAGGAGGACGACCGTCACGCCCACCCGGATGGGCAGCACCTTCCAGACGGGGCGCCCCTCGGGCATGTCGTAGACGGCGTTGGCGGACCGGATGAAGGCCGCCACGTAACCCGACGCCGACCACACGGCGAGGACGATACTGACCACGGCCATGATCGACCCGATGCCGCCCCGGCCCTGGAGCTGGGTCACCGCGTCACTGATGATGTCCCGGGCCGAACCGGGCGTCAGCTTCTGGAGGTTGTCCAGGACCTCCTGGGTCGCGGACTTCCCGGCGATGCCCAGGAGCGACACGAGGAGCAGCAGCGCCGGAAACAGCGAGAGGACCCCGTAGTACGTGAGGGCCGCGGCGCGGTCGGCGAGTTCGTCGTCCTGGAACTCCTTGACCGTGCCTTTCAGCACGGCCAGCCAGGACTTCTTCGGCAACTGGACAGGAGTGTCCGGCGCCTGCTCGTCGACCTGCTCTGTCGTGACCGGGGTCTGCTGCCGCCCGGTCCCCGACGTCGTGTCGTCGTCGTGATCGGATTTCGATGTCCTTGCCATGGCGGCCGGGTATCCCGACCCGTCCCGCCCATGCGCGGCCGGTCTTTCCGGCCCGAGGTGTGCAAGGCAGTTGTAGTCGGGCGCTGATCGGGTACCCGCCGTGACGAGACAAGATCCACGGGGCGGAAGCAGCGTCACCGTCCGTCCCGTGGCCACTCGGTAGAGAGGAGCAACTCTGATGAGCACGGTCAAGGAATCGGTCGAGGTCGAGGTCCCCGTCAGCATCGCCTACAACCAGTGGACCCAGTTCGAGGAGTTCCCGAACTTCATGGAGGGGGTCGAGGAGATCAGGCAGATCGACGACCGCCACAACCACTGGACCACCAAGATCGGTGGAGTGAAGCGGGAGTTCGACACCGAGATCGTCGACCAGTTCCCGGACGAGCGGATCACCTGGCGCACCACCAGCGGTGACACCCGGCAGAAGGGCACCGTCAGCTTCCAGCGCCTGGACGAGACGCACACCCGGGTCCAGCTCGTGATGGACGTCGAGCCGACCGGGGCCGCGGAGAAGGTCGCCGACCTGACGGGCACGATCGACCGCCGGGTCAAGGGCGACATGCGGCGCTTCAAGGAGTACATCGAGCAGCACGGCGGCGCGTCCGGCTCCTGGCGCGGCCGCATCACGCCCGGCTGACCCGGCCGGGCTGCCCGGGCGGCGCACGGCGCGCCCGGGCCCGCCGGCCAGAGGCGCCCTGAGGGGCGGCCTCCGTCGGACCGCACACGACCGGCGCGACAGGACGAGGACGAGAGGGCGGAGCGATGTTCGAGGGTTTCGCGTGCGAGACGGTCCAGCTCCGGGAGTCGTCCGCCTTCGTCCGCCACGGTGGCGAGGGTCCGCCGGTCGTGTTGCTGCACGGCCACCCCAGGACCTCCGCGACCTGGCACCTGGTCGCTCCCGTGCTGGCCGAGCGGGGCTTCACCGTCGTCTGCCCCGACCTGCGGGGCTACGGCCGCTCCCGCGGCCCGGCGCCCACGGCCGATCACGCGGCCCATTCCAAGCGGGCGGTCGCCGAGGACGTGCTGTCGGTGATGGGCGCCCTCGGCCATGACCGGTTCATGCTCGCCGGACACGACCGCGGGGGCGCCGTCGCGCTGCGGCTGGTTCTCGACCACCCCGAGCGGGTCTCGCGGGTGGCGCTGCTCGACTGTCTGCCCGTCAGTGAGCACCTGTCCCGCATCACCCCGGAGTTCGCCACCCAGTGGTGGCACTGGTTCTTCTTCGCCCAGCCGGACATCCCGGAGCGCGTCATCAACGCCGACCCGGACGGCTGGTACCACGGTGACCCGCACGTCATGGGCCAGGAGAACCACGACGAGTGGCGCGAAGCCGTGCGGAACCCGGACGTCGTGCGGGCGATGCTGGAGGACTACCGGGCGGGTCTGACGATCGACAGGCGTCACGAGGAGGCGGACCGCGCCGCCGGGACACGGATCACGTGTCCCGCGCTGGCGCTGTGGTCACTCCGCGACGACCTGGAGGACCTCTACGGCGACCCGCTGAAGATCTGGTCCGACTGGGCCCCCGGCATACGGGGCCACGGCATCGACTCCGGCCACCACATGGCGGAACAGGCCCCCGGACCCCTGGCCGACGCACTGACCGACTTCTTCGGGTGACCCGCCCGGTCCCGCCCCGATGTGCCGGTTCCGGGGCCGGCCGCCCTTTCGAGGGGGCGCGGGGAACTGCGCGCCCGGCCGCGGACGACCCGCGGTCTCAGAACCGCGGTCCCGACGGCCCGCGCCCGCTCGGACGTCCACGTGGCATCAGACGTCCACGTAACAGCGGATGACCGTCCCGTCGGGCCCGGTGTGCACACGCACCAGATCGGTGAGGAAGTTCACCAGCAGCAGCCCCCGGCCCCCCACCTGCGCGGGCGGAGACGGCCGCCGCCCGGCGAGCGGATCCTTGAGGTACCCCCGGTCGCGGACCTCGCACACCACCTGACCGTCCTCGGCCCACACATGCACCGTGCCCGAACCCCCGCCGTGCACCACGCTGTTGGTGGTCAGCTCGGCCGCGACCAGCGCCAGGTCCTCCAGCCGCACACCGGCCAGACCGAACCCCGCGGCCCGCTCGACCACGAAGTGCCGCGCCATCGGCAGCTCGCCCGCGCCGAAGACGTAACCTTCCGCCGCCTCCGCGGCCGTCAACGGTTCGTTGTACCGCTCGACCACCCGCTCGGGCGCGTAGGACGGACTGCTCTGCTGCCGCCCCCCGGAGATCACCAGGGGATGCGTCGCGTACGCGTCGGTCAGCACCTGCTCGCTGAGCCCCTCGGCGTCGTACGGACACAGGATCGTCGCGTCCCGGCCCTCGAACGCCGAGTTGATCAGCGCCTCGTGCTGGGCGCAGGCCGGGTACTCCACGCCGGAGCGGTCGGGCCAGATGGGCTCGCCGATGATCCGTACCCGCGTCGTCGGGTGGGCGTCGGCGAAGACGCGCAGCACCCTGGGGATGATCCGCCCGGGATTGCGTCCCGCCTGCGTCATGTCGATGAAGCGCACGTCCGCCGCCGCCCCGCCGAGGGCCTCCTGCAGGACGCCCAGCTTCGGGCCGGGCACGGCGACCGCCACCGGCTCGCCGGCCTCCAGGCCGTCACGGATGAACGGCACGGTGCCGTCCACGTACTCGTCCTCGCCCCGGTAGAACAGCGCGGGGTGGACGAAGGGCTCCACGATCGGGGTGGTCATCGCGACACCACCTCGACTCCGCGCAGGCCGGGCCAGAACATGTCCAGCACCCGTCCCAGAGCGGCAGGCGGCTGTTCGAGCATGATGCGATGTCCTTCGGGAAGACCCTGGGCCGCCACCGCGAGGGCGGAGACACCGGCGACGTCGACGAAGGTGACCGCCGAGAGCTCCAAGTGGCACACCTCCGCTTCCTGCTGGGCCAGGCACCCCAGTGCCCGTTCCCAGGCGGGGCGTGTGGTCAGACTGACCTCGCCCACGGCCTGCCAGCCCGTACGGTCCGCCAGCGGGCGCACCTGAAGGGTGCCCCCGGACTGTTCCGGCCACACGTCCGGCGGATCCGCCTCCGACGCTCTGTCCACGCTGACCACCCCTGGAGTGCCGCCTGTTCCCGTCCATTATTGCCCCTCCGGGAACCGCCCACGGAACCAGGGCCGTCGCGGGGCCGCGGCGGCGTGCGGCGCGGGCGGGACCGGAGGGGTCTGCCGAGCTGTCGTGGGCCCCGTGCGGTCCCGGTCAGCCCTGGTAGGGCTGCTGCTGGGGCTGACCGTGCGACTGCCCGCCCGCGGCCTGCACCTGCAACTGCTCTGCCTGCTCCTTGGTGATCTTCTGCTGGGCACCGCAGAACGTGCACTGCGTCACGTACTTCGTCGAGACGGGGAACAGCGGGACGAAGAACAGGGTGAACTTCGTGACGCGCCTGCTGAGTGTGTGGGCGGCGGGATTGCCGCACTGGCCGCACAGCAGCGTCAGTATGGCGATCTGGTAGAGGTAGCCCTTGGTGCCGAAGATGATCATGCGGTTGGTTCCTTTCGGTGCCGGCTGTGCCCGGGGCGCGGTGCCGGAGTGCGGGGGAGTGCGCTCACGGGACACAGTCTCGTGCACGACGGGGTGCCCGGCCTACGGGCCTCCTATGTCACGGACGCCGGTCCTGTGCGGAACGCGCTCCAGGATGCCGCCCGCGAACACGTCGTACAGCGGAAGTGTCTCCAGGTGGACGTACCCGATGTGGCAGTCGCACAGTGCCCGGGGGCAGGCCCGGGGGCGGAGCGCGGCGCGGTACGAGCCGTCGTAGAGGTTGCCCAGCGCGGTGGGCACGAAGTGGCAGCGCCGGACCGTGCCCTCGCCGTCGACCGAGACCACCGACTCACCCGTGCGGCACGGCATGCCCGCGGAGCGGTGCGGGTCCCGGCTGAACGGGAAGAGCGCGTCCAGCGCGGTCCACTCGGCGGCCTGCTCGTCCGTGTAGGTGTGTCCCTCGGCGGCGTTCACCCACAGATAGACGTGCGGCGGCAGCTCCGCGCGCAGCCGCCGCGCATGCTCCAGATGACCGGGAACCCCGACGATCCCGACGCTGAACCGGACACCCAGGCCGGACAGGGCGTGCGTCTTCGCCAGGAAGCGCTCGTACGGTGTCTGCCCCGGGTGGTACGTGCACCACAGCGCGACGGTGTCGAGGTCCGCGTCCCGCAGCCAGTCGGTGCGGCAGCTCAGATTCGTCTGGATGGCGACCCGCCGTACGTGCGGCCGGTGCGAGAGCTCCACGAGGGCGCGCCGGTACCAGGAGCGCACCAGCCCTTCCCCCCACGGGGTGAAGAGCACCGAGAGCCGGTCGTCCCGCTGCTCGTGCGCCCAGCGGGTGAAACGCTCCAACGCCGCACGGTCCGCGCGCAGTTGGGCCGTGGTGTCCCGGCGCTTCGCGAACGGGCAGTAGGGGCAGTCGTAGTCGCAGGAGGCGAGCGGGCCGCGGTACAGCAGCGTCAGGTCCACCGGCCCTCACTTCGTCTCGTAGGCGGCCATGGCGGCGCGCACGGCCGGCGAGAAGAACTCCGGGCCGATCGCGTCCGAGTGGGCGAGCCCTTCGGGGGAGAGACGGAGCAGCCCCGGCCGGGTGCCGTCGAGCCAGCCGCGCGCGGCGAGGGTGTCCAGTTCCGCCGGGAAGTCGTCGTACGGCTCCGCACCGAACCGCAGGCGGTAGTCGGTGACGGGCAGGCCCGCCGCCTGGAGCAGGGACTGCAGCAGGTGCCGGCGCCGGGCCTCGTCCTCGTCGACCCACCTCCCGTGCAGGGCGCGCGAGAAGTCCTCCGTGGCGGTGTAGTCGTCGATGATGCCGCGGATCTCCCGCATCGACACGGCGTAGTCGAAGGAGTAGTGAAGTCGCGAGGTGTACGAGCGGGCACCGCAGCCGAGGCCGATCATGCCGTCGGTCTGGCAGGCGTAGTCGTCCGGGCCCTGCGGCGGCGCGTCCGTCCGCCGGAACATGCGCATCGAAACCTGCTCGTAGCCGTTCGACAGGAGGTGGTCGCGGCCCTCCCGGTAGCGGCGCAGGCGCAGCTCGTCCCACTCCCGGTCGGCGGCGCGCGCGTCGGTGTGGCGGCCGAGACCGGTGAGCGGACGGATGTAGAGGGGATAGAGGTAGATCTCCTCGGGGCGCCAGGCCAGGGCCGCGTCGAGGGAGTACCGCCAGCTGACCGCTGTCTGCCCGTCGATGCCGTAGATCAGGTCGATGTTCAGGACCGGGACGGCGGCCTCGCGGATGCGCGCCAGTGCCGACTCGACCTCGGCCCTGCGCTGCGGGCGTACGGCGGCGCGGGACTCCTCCTCGACGAAGCTCTGCACGCCGAGGCTGAGGCGCGTGGTGCC
The DNA here is from genome assembly GCF_042889045.1 of Streptomyces sp. NPDC002701. Taxonomy (NCBI): domain Bacteria; kingdom Bacillati; phylum Actinomycetota; class Actinomycetes; order Kitasatosporales; family Streptomycetaceae; genus Streptomyces; species Streptomyces sp. NPDC002701. The sequence goes on along the minus strand of NZ_JBIAQL010000004.1, from coordinate 799,512 downwards.
CCGCTCGGCCAGCACGGCCAGCCGGTCCGCCGTGGCCGTCGACGGTGAAGCCTCCACGGACAGCGGGACGGCGCGCAGGTCCACCCCCGTCTCCCGCTCCGCGATGTCGCACAGCCGCGCCAGCTCCGCGGCCTCCAGATAGGTCGGGGTGCCGCCGCCGAACGCGGCGTTGGCGAAACGCGGCGGCTCCGCGTCACCCAGGGCCTCCCGGACGGCCGCGGCCTGCCGCTGCACGGCGTCCAGGTAGCGGCCCGTGAGACCGTCCGGCGCGCCGATCCGGGTGAAGAGGTTGCAGAACCCGCAGCGGATCTCGCAGAACGGGATGTGCAGGTACAGCGAGAGCGCCTGCCGGGACTCACCGGCCCACAGGTCCGCGAGCCGGGGCTGCGGGGCGAGCGGCCGGTAGGCGGTCTTGTGCGGATACGCGTACGTATAGCTCTGGTACGGGCGCGGCGGAGCGACGGAGGCGTCCGCGCCGGTGCCCGCGGTCGCGGAGGCGCCCGTGGGGGCGCCGGCAGAGGTGACGGTCATGCGGGCGGCTCCAGGAAGAAGTGGCCGTAGGGCACGGTCCACACGGATTCGTGGCCGAGGCGGTGGCCGGTGTGACCGTCGTCACCGTAGGCGGTGCCGTGGTCGGAGCAGACGATCGCGAAGCAGCGGCGGCGCGAGCTCATCGCGTCGAACAGGCGCCCGACGTGCCGGTCGATGTACTCCAGCGCCGCCGCGTGGGTGTGGCGGCTGTCGCCCGCCTCACGGGTCGCGCCGGGCAGGTGGAACCAGTTCGGCTGGTGCAGTGCGGACGCGTTCAGGAAGAGGAACAGCCGCTGCTCGGCGGGCAGTTCGGCGACCGTCCGCTCGGCGTGCGCCACCTGCGCCTCGAAGGAGGTGGGGGAGGCCACGGAGAACTCGGGCTCCCAGTGACTCTCCTGGAAGTAGCCGGGCAGCACACCACCCAGGGCGCCCTGCTTGTTGAAGAAGCCGACACCCCCGATGCACACCGTGCGGTAGCCGCGCGCCGCCAGGGCGGACACGAGGTCGGGCGTCTCGAAGACGAACGTGCCGTCCGCCGTCGTCTCGCTGCCCGCGAACCGGGCCGCGAACAGGCGCGGATGCGGGCCGGGTGCGGCGGGTGTGGGAAGGAAGCCCGCGAACATCGCCTGATGGGAGGCGTAGGTGAAGTTCCCGGGGGCGTGCCGCTTCTCCCAGACGCCGCCGGGGAGACGCGCGGTGAGGTTGGGCAGCCGGCCGGCGGCCGCGAGCTCGACCGCCACGTCGTGGCGGAGCGTGTCCAGGGTGAGGAACAGCAGGTCGTCCCGGCCCACCACCTCGTTCATGTCCGGGGCGTCCGGCGGGACCGGGGCGGCCGGGGGCGGTACGGGGCCGGGGTCAGACTGTGGCATGGGCTGTCCTTGGCAGGTCGTGCGGCGATGCGGGCGGGACGGTCGTGCCGGGCGGCCCGGAGGGCGTGGACCGGCCGGGGCGGTGGTCGCCGTGGCCGCACCGGCCGCCGCGGTCGGGGCAGCCGTGGTCGGGACGGCCGCCGTGGTCGGGCGGGCGGAAGGAGGTGGCCGCGGCGACCTGCGCCGCGTACGTGTCCCGGCGCTCCGCCCCGCTGCCCGGCAGCCCGGTCAGGCGGGGGAGCAGGTCGCCGAACGCGTTGACCTCCCCGACGGCGAAACGGCGCCAGCCGATGGCCGGCAGCAGGTCCACGCCGACGCACAGCGTGCCGGGGAAGCAGGCGGCGGCTCGCTCGGCGGTCTCGACCGCCGTGGCCCACCGGTCACCGGCCAGCGCCCGAACGGCCGCCAGATCACCACGCGTCCCGCCGAGATGGAGATTGGTCAGGGGCGAGCGGCTGGTGCGGACCACGGCATGCGTGGCCCGGCCGCCCACGACCACGACGCGCAGGTCGGCGGAGCGGCCGCCGAGCGATGCCTTCGGCAGCCAGCGCTCGACATGCAGCCCGTCGGGAGCCAGGGTGTCGACGATCGCGGCGATCTCCTCCTCCCGCGTGTAGCGGCGCACCCGCAGCGAGTTGTGCAGCCGGCCGTCCTCGGTGAGCTCCACCGACGTCGTCGCACGGATCCGGCCAGGACCGCCGGTCTCCACGGCCAGGACACCGGAGGCGGACGAACCGTGGGCGAGTTTGACGAAGACGCGCCGCATGCCCGCCTCCGCCATGAGGCCCCGCACGTCCGCCCATCCCGCGACCGGCGTACGAGCGCCGGACGTGGGGGACGGCGGCACCGGCACGTCCGCGCCGGCGAGCCGGCCGTGGCACCGCCGTTTGTCGAAGAGCACGGCCAGGTCCGCCGGATCGTCGAGGCGCCGGCCCCCGCGCAACGAGGCCACGCAGTCGAGGAACCGCGCGTACCAGCGCGCGGAACCCTCCACCCGCGTCGGATCGGCCACATCCCGCAGCAGAGCGTCCACGCCGGCGTTCTCGCCGGGGGAGTCGAGGCGGACGAACTCGTCGTCGGCGAAGTCGTGTCCGCCGTCGCGCAGTACGTCGAGCCACTCGACGACCCGGGGCGTGCCGTGACCGGCGGCCTCGGCCGCGGCGGCGAACAGACCGACCCTGCGGTTGTCCCCGTTGGCGACCACCACCCACTTCGGCGGTGCGTCCGCCGGTCCGTCACGGCGCATGCCGCTCCCCTCCCCTTGTCCGGTCCCCGCCGCGCGCTACTCGCCCACCGCGACGAAACGCCACACCTCGCCGTCGTCGTCCTCGTCGGCCTCGGCGTCGTCCTGGTCGGTGTCGACCTGCACGCCCGCGGGCTCCAACATCTCCAGCAGCCGGGTGCGCAGGGCCGCGCTGAGGTAGTTGTGGTGCAGGTCGAGCTTCTTGAGGTGGGTCAGGGGCTGGCCGGTCAGCAGGGCTGTCGCACCGTCGTCGGTGAGCACGCCCATGGAGACGTCGAGTTCCTCCAGGCGTGCCACCACGGGGGCGGACGCGAGCGCCGCGCAGATGCCGTCCTGGATCTCGCTGTTGCGCAGGGCCAGCCGCTTGAGGGCGGGCAGCCTGGTGCCCGCGAAGAACGGCTCGAGGTCGGCGATGTCGGCGTCACCGCCGTACTCGGACGTGCCCAGCCACAGGTCGAGGTCGACGAGGGCGGGCAGGTCGCAGCCGGCGATGCCGCGCACCACCGCGGCGGGCATGCCGCCGGTCTCGACGGTGAGCCTGCGCAGCCGCTCGTGGCGGACGGCGGGGAAGACCAGTCCGTTGCCGCCGCGGACCGCGAACTCCTCCAGACCGGGGAAGGCTTCGAGGAGCGGGCCCATGTCGCCCTGGGTGATCCAGGAGATCTCGGCCTCCTCCATCACGATGTCGCCGACGAACAGGCCGCGCAGGGCCGGCAGCCGGTCACGGGCCGCCACCAGTGCCCCGATCACCTCGTCCGGAGCGCTCTCGTACACATCGCTCCACGCTCCCACGATCAGCGCCCGCACCTGCGTGGTGTCGACGGCCTCCAGGAACCGGGCGAACGCCTCCTCCCACTGCTCCTCGGCGTCGTAGGAGTCCACCGCGACGCGCCAGGCCACGGAGTCGGGTGCGGGCAGCGAGGACGCGTCGGGCGTCGCGTCGTCGACGCCCGGAAAGTCGAAGGCCGGCAGGCCGTGGAACTCCTTGAGGTGGCTACCGATGGTCATGCGCGCCCGCTCCTTCGTACTGAGGTCGAGGTCCGTGGATCGGCCGTCCGGTCCTGCCCCCCGGCGCGCGCCGACCGCATCCGGGTAACGGAGTTCTACCAAGCCTCACTGACAACGCCGTGAACAGGGGTCGCCCCGCGCCGCCCGACCGCGGCCCGGCGCCCGGACGCGGGTGGTGCCACTCCGTCCGACGAAGGCCGGACGACCTGCGGACGAGGGCGATTGTCAGTGCCCGCCCCTACGGTTTTCCCATGGCACAGGGTGTGCCGCACCGGGAGGAGACCCATGTACCGGCAAGGAGACGTCCTGATCGTGGGACTGGCGGAGAGCGCGGTTCCCGAGCACGCGGTGGGCGCGTCGTCCGAACCGCGCGACGGCCGCGGCAGGCTCGTCCTGGCACTGGGTGAGGTCACCGGCCACGCCCACGCGGTGGTCGGTCCGGGACGGCTGATCCGGGAGGGCGGCCTGTTCGGGCCGATGCTGCTGCACGTGCCCGACGGAGCCCGCGTCGTGCACGAGGAGCACGCGGCGATCTCGCTCCCCAAGGGCTGGTACCGGGTGATCAGGCAGCGGGAGTACGTGCCGGGCTCGGTGCGCGTCGTCGCCGACTGACGAGACCGGGGGCGCCGGGGCACACCGCCTCGGCGGACAGGGACAAGCGCGGTACCGGGCGGCACGGGGGTGCGGCCCGGCATTCAGTGGGGAGAGGAACGACCGTGATGGACCAGGGCAGTTGGCGGGCGGCGGCAGCGGCGACGGGACCGGGGGACCGGGCGGCGGCCGAGGAGGGCGTACGGCTGGCCTACCGGCTGGCCGGCCTCGACGAACCCGACCGCATCGTGTGGACGCACTCACCCCGTGAGGCGGTACGGATGCTCATGGCGGCGGCGCGGCCGGACAGTGCGGAGCCGGCCGGTACGGAGCCGGCCCTCACAGAGGCGGCAGTCACAGAGGCGGACAGTTCGCGATCCGGTGCGTCCGACGCGTCCGACGCGTCCGACGTCTTCGGCGCGAGTGTGCGTGAGGCCGTGCTCGGGGCGCCCTGGGCCGCCGAGCGGGCCCTGCTGCACGGGCGACTGGGCCCGGAGGGGTGGAGCGGCCACTGGCGTGCCACGGGAGCGGGCCTGTGGGAGTCGACCCGTACCCTCGTCGACCGGGTGCGGGCGGGGATCGTCGACGAACTCGCCGCCGACCGGCGGGAGGAGACACAGGTCCGCCTGCTCCTGCTGGACGCGGCACTGGGACAGCACGACGCGGCCTGGCTCTGCGCGTTCGACTCCGGCGCCGCCGGGCCGCTGGCCGGCCTGGCCGCGGTGGCGCGCGAAGCGGGCTGGTGGTGGCCCTACGAGAAGGTCGCGATCGTCAGCGAGCGCCCCCTGACCCTGCACCGCGACGAGGCCGGACGCCTGGACCGCGGCGACGGCCCGGCGCTCGGTTACGCGGACGGGTTCGAGCTGTACGCCTGGCGGGGCATGCCCGTGCCGCGCGACTTCCTCGACGAACTGACCCGGCTGACTCCCGAGCGGATCCGGGGCGAGGAGAACGCCGAACTGCGCCGCGTGATGCTGGAGTACTACGGGTACGACCGGTACCTGGACGAGTCCGGCGCCGTCCCCGTCCACCGGGACGAGACGGGGGTGCTGTGGCGGGTCCAGTTGGTCGGGGACGAGGACGTGGTGATGGTCGAGGTCGTCAACTCCACACCGGAACCTGACGGCACGAGCCGCACGTACTGGCTGAGGGTGCCTCCGTCGACCCGTACCGCCCGCGAGGGCGTGGCCTGGACGTTCGGCGTCAGCGAGGAGGCGTACGAGCCGTTGCGGCAGACCTGACGGTGCCCTGCCCGACGTCAGCGGGCCGCCGGTGAGCCGCCGGGGGCGCGGTCGGCCCTGATGCCGACGGCGAGGTGAGCCGCCGCCCGTCCTGGGCGCGATCTGCCCGTGACGACGCACGACGCGGTGACCGGGTTCCGCACTCCACGACGGCCGGACACCGAAAGGCCCCCGGAGCGGATAGCTCCGGGGGCCTTTCGGCAGGTGCCCTACGGCGTCCTGCCTCAGAGACGGCCGCCGCTGAGACGGGAGAGCGGGCCGCGCTGACGCAGACCGGCACGGCGTCCCACCGCGTAGGAGCAGAGGACCACGGTCGCGGTCCCCGCACCGGCGGCGGCTGCCACGATCTTCCTGGCCTTCAGGAGGGTCCAGACCAGACCGGCCTTGCCGGCCGTCTGCTGGGCAGCAGTGGAAACGGTGCCCTGCACGGTTTTGGCCGTCTCCTTGGCCTTCTGCGACGCGGTACCGCCGAGGTTCACCAGGGCTTCCCTGCTGCCACGGCCTACGGCCCCGGCGGCGTCCCCGGCGTTCTTCACCGCCTCGGTGGCGGCCTTCTGTGACTCCTTAGCCGGCGCTGCGGCACCTTCGGTCACGGTGGTCTTGGCCGCCCGCGCATGCGCGGCAGGCGACTGTCCGTTCGTCGTTTTGTTGTTCGCTCCAGCCATGAACTCCGGGTATCCGGCTCAGCGTTCGGCAAACAGGAATTGTTCGCCTCGTCTTCACACGGGCCTCGGAATGCGCGGTTTGCGTGCAAGTCGGCGGCGCCGTGCGGCGGTTGGGCGGTGTGTCATCGGCGGTCTCCGGAGCTGGTAGGCTTGATCTTGAGAGCGCGGCGGAGAGCTGCTTCTCCTCGCGTCGGTGGTCCAAGTCAAGACGCCCCGCTTCCTGCGGGGAAATGCAGGTGCAAGACCTGCCCGGCGCTCGACAAAGACCCCACCCGGATATTTCTCCGGGTGGGGTCTTCGCGTTGGTTCCTGGTGCCGGTCCTTCGTGTCAGGTCTTCGCGGTGGCAGAAGGCCGACGCGCACGAGGCGGGCCGGCTGGAATCAGCGTCGGCCGCCGCGCAACTTGCCGAACAGGCGCTGCGCCTGGGCGCGGCGCCGCGGATCGGCCGAGGCGCGGCGGGCCTGGTCGATCGTGCGCCGGCCCTGCGGGCTGCCGGCGAACTGCTTGATCTTGTTCAGGATGCCTGCCATGGCTCTTCTCCTTCGATCCTGTGCTGTGGACGGACGCGGTACCGCGGTCCCTGCACAGCTCCGTGTACCCCGCTGCGGCGGGACCACAACGGCGGAACCGGCTTTCGCCACCGTTCGGGCCCCGATTGCCGCCCCGCCCCGGTTCAGGGGGTGAAGGTGTCGGTCAGGTGCACGATGTAGCCGTCGTCCTCCATCAGGAGGACGGTGACACCGAAGGGGGAGGGGTGGTCGAGCTCCAGCGGGGTGAAGGAGTACGTGAGGGCCGCCTGGACCGGCGGGGTGACTTCGCCGCCCGGCCGCGGGCCCGGAGCGGGCAGCCACAGGGGTTCGGCCGTGCCCTCACCGCCGGAGGAGGCGTCCAGCGGCTCGCGGGTGAAGGGGAACTGGTGCAGCACGTGGCCGTCCCGGGTGGCGTGCACCAGGTTCAGGCAGGGCGTCGGGCCGATGGCCGCAAGCCCGCACGCCGTGGCCACCTCGCCGGTCTCCCAGGCGAGGACGACCTCGTCGGCACCCGCCGCGGCGGCGACGTTCGAGAGCTCGACGATCGCGGTCAGGGCGTCTTCGCCGCCCTTGGTGGGGCGCAGCCAGACGAGTCCGACCAGTTCGCCGCGTACCAGCGGCATGATGACGGGGCGGGGTGCCGTTCCCTGCGCCAGATCCGCGGTGTACGCGTTCTTCATCGATGCGACCAGCGCGTCCCACGTCTGCGTGTCCACGGTTTTCCCCTCAGCAACAGCCTGTGCACGAGCGACGCAGAGCCTGTCACGGCGGCCCGGTCCCGCGCCAGCGGCCGAGGGCCGGGGCGCGAGGGACCCCGCACACGGGAAAGCCCCGACTGGACGGGGGAGACCAGCCGGGGCGGTACGAGGTGGGCTGCGGAGGGCGGTCGCCTCTCGGCGGGGGGCTCCATGGGGCTTCAGCCGAACGATCTTCCCCATGGGCTGTAGGTAGGGCCCGGGGACACTGTCCCCTCCGCAGCCACACTCATATGAACGGTCAACCATCCATGCTTGTTCCGCCCGTCGCGCCGTACCAGGTGTGAACTGGGGCACTCCTCGCCCGCGCCCCACCGGGCGCGTCCGGGGCGTACCGGCGGCGTCAGCGGACGACGTCGAAGACATTCTTCTGCAGGCCGTTGGCGTACACCTCGTGCTCGACGAGCCGGAGCTTCTGGGTGTCCTTGTCCGTGTCACTGAACAGCCGCTTGCCCGCGCCCAGCAGGAGCGGGAAGACGAGCAGGTGGTAGCGGTCGATCAGACCCGCGTCCGACAGGCCGTGGTTGAGGGTGGCGCTGCCGTGGACGATGATCGGCCCGCCCTCGGTCTCCTTGAGCGCGGCGATCTCGTCGAGCGACCGCAGGATCGTGGTCGGTCCCCAGTTCGACACCAGGTCGTCCTCGGTGAGGGTGGTGGAGACGACGTACTTCGGCATCGACCTGTAGTCGGTGAACTCCTCCATGTCCGGCCAGACCGGACTGAACGCCTCGTAGCTGGTCCGGCCCAGCAGCAGGGCGGCGGCTTCCTCCTGCTCCCGGCCCTTGATCTCGTATGCCTCCGGGAGGAACTCCACGTCCTTGAAGGTCCAGCCCGAGTTCCGGTAACCGGGCTCGCCGCCCGGTGCCTCCACCACGCCGTCGAGCGAGACGAAGGCGGTGCTGATGAGGGTGCGCATCACAATCTCCATGGTGTCGTGCGAGCCGGCTCCCGGTGGTTCCGGACCGGCGGGTCTTCCCTGACTGACCGCCGGTCCCGGTGAAACTCATCGGTCGGGCGGACCTACGGAGCCGGTCAGGCGAGGTAGTCCGCGACGAGCGCGGCGAACTCGTCGGGTCCGGCCAGGCGGATGCCGAGGGTCTCGGCCTTGGCGCGCTTGGAGCCGGCGCCCTCGCCGGCCACCACCAGCGCGGTCTTCTTGCTGACGCTGGAGGAGGAGCGGCCTCCGGCACGTTCGACGAGTTCGTTCATCTCGTTGCGGCTGAGCTTCTCCAGCGCACCGGTCATCGCGCCCGTCACGACCACCGTCATCCCGGTCAACGGCCCGCCCGCCGGTCGTGGGGAATCCGCCCGGCCCTGCGAGCCCTCTGTGTCCGCCGAGCCTTCGGAGAGGCCCTCAGGGGCGTCGGTGGCCGTCGGGTCCGGCGGGGTGGCGCCGGGCTCGGTCATGTTCACCCCGGCCGCGACGAGTTTGTCGATGAGCGGAGCCAACTCGGCGAGTTCGGCGACGATGGAGGGGGCCTTCTCGGTGCCGATGCCCTCGACACACTGCATCGACGCGGTGTCGGCCGCGCGGACGTGCTCCATCGTGGCGAAGTGACGGGCGATACGGCGGGACATCGAACGGCCCGTGCCCTGGACACCCAGCGCGCACAGGACCCGCGACAGCGGCCGTCCCTTGGCCGTGGCCAGTGCCGCGAGGAGGTTGTCGGTGCTGGTCCCGCCCATCCGGTCCAGGGACAGGAGCTGGTCGCGGGTGAGGGTGAACAGATCCGCCAGATCGGTCACCAGACCCGCCTCGACGAGCTGGACGACGCGGGTGTGGCCGAGGCCCTCGATGTCGAGCTGGTCGCGGCCGGCGGCGTACGACAGGGAGGCGACCAGATGGCAGTTGCGGCCGTTCTCGCAGCGCCAGCGCTGCTCGCCGGTGTCGATGCCGCTCCCGCACCGTGGGCACACCTCGGGGAAGGCGATCGGCTGCTCGGTGCCGGTGCGCAGGTGGGCGACGGGGGCCTCGACACGGGGGATGACGTCGCCGGCGCGGTGCACCATGACATGGTCGCCCAGCCGCAGGTCGCGCCGGGTGATGTCGGCCGGGTTGTGGAGGGTCGCGTAGGTGATGGTGGCCCCGTCGATGACGACCGGTTCGAGTACGGCACGGGGGGCGATGATGCCGGTACGGCCCACGTTCCACTCCACCTCCAGCAGCCGCGTGATCTTCTCCACCGCGGGCAGCTTGTAGGCGATGGCCCAGCGCGGGGCGCGCGAACCGGATCCGGCGGCCTGCTGGTCGGCGGCGAGGTCCGCCTTGACGACGATCCCGTCGATCCCGAACGGCAGCGTGGCGCGCAGCGCGGCGATCTCCCGCACCCGTGCCAGGACCTGCTCGGCCGTGCCGGCGGTGGTGCCGGGGACGGCGGTGCCCGCGGTGGTGTTCACCCCGAGCCCGGCGGTGCGGGCCATCAGCTCGCTGTGGGACAGTTCGCGCAGCCGTGCGGCGAGCTCGGCGTCCGTGTCCGGCAGGGGCAGCAGGCCGTAGCCGAAGAACGTCATCGGCACGGTGTAGGCGCGCTCCCTGGCTCTCAGGGTGCCGGCCGAGGCGCCGCGCGGATTCGCGAACGGCTGGCCGCCGTGCGCGGTGCGCACCTCGTTGGCGTGCTCGAACTGGGCCGTGGTCATCAGGACTTCACCGCGCACCTCCACCGTGACGGGCTCGGTCAGCCTGGCGGGCAGGCCCTCGACGGTACCGATCGCGTGCGAGACGTCCTCCCCGGCCGTCCCGTCGCCGCGGGTGATCAGACGGTCCAGGCGCCCCTCGGTGTAACGGGCGGCGATCGCCAGGCCGTCGAGCTTCGGCTCGACGCTGAACCGCTCCACCTCGTGGCCGACGCGCCGGGTCAGCGACGCCGTCCAGGCGGTGAACTCGTCGGGCGAGAACACGTTGTCCAGGCTGAGCATGGCCACCGTGTGCGGCACATCGCCCTCCACGGCGCCGCCCGCGACCTTCCCGGTCGGCGAGTCGGGCAGCACCTGGTCGGGATGGTCCGTCTCCCACGCGGCGACGGCGCGCACCAGCCGGTCGTAGGTGTCGTCGTCCATCGACGAGGTGCCGCCCGTGTAGTAGGCGGCCGATGCCTTCACGGCGTCCTCGACCGCCTGTGCGTAGGCGGCGGCGTCGGCGATCACTGCAACTGGTGTCGTCATGCCGTCATCCTGCCTGCCACCACTGACAACGGCCCCCGTGGCGGCGGTCCGCGCACCGCCGTCCGACCGATGAGTTCCCGCGCCCGCGGGAGTCCCTCCACGGAGCGCGTCGGCGCTCACGAACGTCACCTACCGTGGGAGCGGCTCAGATGCAGGTCAGCGAATCACCGGCCGGGACCGTGCGCGGCATCATCGACACGAACAGGTACATGGTGCTGGCCACCGCCGACCGCACGGGTCTGCCGTGGAGTTCACCGGTGTACTTCGCCCATCGGGAGTACCGCGAGTTGTTCTGGCTCTCCTCGCCGCGGGCCACCCACTCGCGCAACATCGAGGTGCGTCCGCAGGTGGGCATCGCGGTCTTCGACTCGTCGGTACGGATCGGCACCGGCCAGGGGGTGTACATGTCCGCCGTCGCACGGGCGGTGGCCGGCCCGGACGTGGAGGACACGATCGAGGTCTTCTCCCGTCGCTCCCTGTGGCACGGCGGCATGGCGTGGACGGCCGACGACGTGGGAGACACAGCCGGCCTGCGCCTGTACCGGGCGGTGGCCCACGAACACTGGATCCTCGCCAAGGACGGCAGCCCCGACCACCGCATTCCCGTCCACCTCACCTGAACATGAAAGGGCGCCGCAGGGAACATGTGTCCGTCGGCGTGCCGGTGGCCCGGGGCGGTGGCGCCGCGGGGCCGGTCAGGCGGTCGCCGCGGGCTCGGGCTCGGCGGCGGATCCGGTGGTGGCCGTGTAGAAGACCGAGGTGCCCTGCTTGTTGCGGTGCGCGCTGCTCCTGGCGACCAGGTTCTCCAACGTGGTACGCACCACGGTCGTCTTGATGGTGCGGTCGGGGTGGGCCGCGGTGAGCGCGGTGGTGATCTCGGCGGCCGAACGCGGTTCCTTCTGCTGTTCCAGGTGCGTGCGGATCAGGTCGACGAGGCTCGGCTGAGCGGTCGTATTGGGTGCCTTCGCCGCGGGCTTCCTGGCAGCGGGCTTCTTGGTGACCGGCTTCTTGGCGACCGTCTTCTTCGCCGTCGCGGCGGGGGCCTTCTTGGTGGCCTCCTTGGTCTCCTTGGCCTGCTGCCTGGCCTGCTTGGGCTGCTTGGGCTGCTTCGCCGGGGCGGAAGCCTGACCCGGGACGGAGGGCGCGGTCTTGGTGGTCCCGGCGGCGGGGCGCGCGCCACCGAGCGCGTCCTGCATGGTCACCAGGACGGTGTGGTCGTGCTGCAGGGCGAGCAACTGCTCCTGCAGGGCCGTGATGTCCGCGGCGATACGGTCCTGTTCCTTGGTGTTGCGCTCGAGGTCGCTGGTCACCTGCGCGATGTACTGCGAGGTGAGTTCCGTGGTGGAGGTCTGGTTCTCAGGCATGTCTGGAGCCTTTCTCGATCCGCCGGCACATGTGCGGGAAGGAGGGACATGTCCCTGCACGCGTGGTGAGCGGGATGGTGTCTGTCAGGGCTGGTCCGTCCGAAGGACACAACTGCGCGGTTTGCGCCAGTGTAGAGATAGTACGCACGGGGGGAAGGGGGTGTTGCCTGTGCATGCCCCATCGACTCCGATCACCACCCGCACAAGCCCTCTCCACCCCTCGAACAGCTGTTGCCCCTGCAATCACGCGCAGACGTGCCGGCCGCCACGACATGGGTCATGGCTGCGCTTCCGGTGTACCGCCGCCGGCCTCGGACCAGAGGTTCGTGTGCCACTCCAGGTGTCGGACGAGGGTGTCGTCACCGCGGCGGCCGGGAGCCCCGGGTGACCCCCGGCCGGGGCGGGAGGGTGGTGTGCCGCGGGAGATGTTTCCGCTGACGGTGACGTTCTCCTCCACGCGCGGGCGCCGTAGTGACTCGTAGAGGCGGAGGGCGGTGTCGGTGTCCGGTGCGTCGCGCAGGGACTTCGCGAGGACGACGGCGTCCTCCAGTGCCATCGACGCCCCCTGCCCGGTCGCGGGTGAGGCCGCGTGGGCCGCGTCACCGATGGTCAGGGCGCGGCCCGAACGCCATGGTGTGCCGGTGGGTATCTCGGTGGCGTCGGTGACCAGGATCCGGCCGGCGGTGGCCGCGACGATGTCCGCGGCCGGGGTGGTGTCCTCGCGCAGCAGTGACAGGAGTCGCGCGCGCCACTGGGCCGGTGTGCCCCGGGCGATGTCGTCAGGGGTCAGGGGTTCACCCGGCACACGCGCGAACCAGTACGTCTCCCCGTCCGGAGACACCGTGTAGCCGAAGGCCGCCGCGCTGCCCCGCACCATCGTGATGCGCTCGCTCCCGCCGGTGCCCGCCCCGGCCGGGCTCGCGTCACGGGTGTAGCCGTAGAAGACGCGCTGTCCCGCGTGGCGGGGTGTCACGGCGGGCGCGATCCCCCGCCGTACGACGGAGTTGAGGCCGTCGGCCCCGACGAGCAGGTCACCCGTCGCGGTGCTGCCGTCGGTGAAGTGCGCGGTGACACCGTCCGCCGTGTCCCGGACGGACGCGAGGCGGGCTCCGTGCCGGATGCCGATGCCCCGGCGGGCGGCCTCCGCCTGCAGAGCGGCGGCGAGTTCGCCGCGATGCAGGCAGCGGTACCGCAGGAGCGGGTCGCCGGCCTCGCCGAGCGGCACGTCGGCCACCGCCGCGCCCGTGTCGTCGAGGACCCGCATCGAACGCAGCGGGAAGCCGACCGCCGTGACCGCCGCGGAGGCGTCGATCTGGGCGAGGGCCCGCATGCCGTTGCTCGCGAGGGTGAGGAACGCGCCGATGTCCTCGGCGGAGTCGGGGTGCGCCTCGTACACGGCGACGTCCGACCCTGCCTTGTGCAGGGCCAGCGCGGCCGCCGTACCGGCGATCCCGCCGCCGATGACAAGTATGTGCGCCACGTCGTGTCTCCCCACTCGTGCCGGGTGCTGACAGGCCCCCACGGTCGCACACGTATCCGGGGAACGTCCGGACGGCGGCGGCCGAGGTGCCATGGCAGTGCGCCTCCGGCGGGAAAACGCTTGGACTCCCCGGCCGTCGGCGCGGGACAATCGACGTTCCGGCCCACCCGGACCGGAACTCCGCCGGGGCACCGAGCCAACGGCATCCCCGCGGAAGCGGGCGACGGGCCGCCGTACGACGACGCGGGGTGGGGATGGGATCGCCCGGATCGCGCAGGGCCCAGCCGAGGAAGGGCGCGGTCGTCCTCGCTCTTCGGTACTACGCACGGGAGTTGGCCCGGTTCCGGTGGTTCTCGGTGCCCGCCATGTCGCTTCCGGCGCTGGGCAACATCGGCATCAACTACATCGCGCCGCTGATCGTCGCCAAACTCGTCGGACGGATCGCCGCCGAAGGCGGTGTCACCGTCGCCGCGGCACTGCCCTACGTGCTCGCCTTCACCGGAGTCCTGCTGCTCGCGGAGACGCTGTGGCGCCTGGGCCTGCACTGTCTGAACCGGCTGGACGCCCGGGGCATCGAGAGCCTGTACGTGATCGGCATGGACGAGTTGTTCGCCAAGGACGCCGCCTTCTTCCACGACAACTTCGCCGGATCGCTGACCAAGCGGGTGCTGAGCTTCGCCTCCCGGTTCGAGGAGTTCGTCGACACACTGACGTTCCAGGTACTGGGCCGCCTGGTGCCGCTGGTGTTCGGGTCGGTGGTGCTGTGGCGCTACGAACCGCTGCTCGTGGCCGGCCTGTTGACGATGATCGCGCTGACCGCGTCGTGCGTGGTGCCCCTCATCCGCCGCCGTCAGGTACTGGTCGACGCACGCGAGGAGGCGATCGCCCGGGTGTCGGGCCATGTCGCCGACAGCCTGATGAACATGGACACGGTCCGGGCGTTCGCGGCGGAGGAACGCGAGGCCGCGGAGCACCGCTCCCGCGTCGCCGAGTCGCGGCATCTCATGCTGCGGGCCTGGGACTACGGCAACCTGCGCATCGACACACTCGTCGCACCCATGTCCGTCCTCACCAACGCGCTGGGTCTGCTGCTGGCCGTCGCGCTCGGTGGCGGCGGGAACGGTGTGGAGGCGGTCGTGGTGGCGTTCACCTACTACACGAACGCCACCCGGATCATGTTCGAGTTCAACCAGACCTACCGGCGCCTGGAGAGCTCGATGACGGAGGCCGCGCAGTTCACCGAACTGCTGCTGACACCGCCCACCGTCCTCGACCCGGTGCCGCCGGAGCCCCTGTGTCCCCGGCGGGCCGACATCCGCTTCGAGAAGGTGACCTTCGCCCACGCGGGGGCCGGCCCTCTCTTCGAAGGACTCGACCTGGTGGTGCCCGACGGCACGAAGATCGGTCTCGTCGGCCGGTCCGGCGGAGGCAAGACCACGCTCAGCCGGCTGCTGCTGCGGATGACGGACCTCGACGCCGGCCGCATCCTGATCGGGGGACAGGACATCAGCAGGCTGCGCCAGGCGGACCTGCGCAGCCTCATCGCCTATGTGCCGCAGGACCCGGCGATGTTCCACCGCACGCTGCGGGAGAACATCGCGTTCGCCCGGCCCGACGCCACCGAGGGTGAGATCCGCCGTGCGGCCGGGATCGCGCATGTCACGGAGTTCGCCGACACGTTGCCGGACGGCTTCGACACCATGGTGGGGGAGCGCGGTGTGAAGCTGTCCGGCGGGCAGCGCCAGCGGGTCGCCCTCGCCAGGGCGATCCTGCGCGACGCGCCGATCCTGCTGCTCGACGAGGCCACCAGCGCCCTGGACTCGGAGAGCGAGGTCCTCGTCCAGGAAGCGCTGTGGCGGCTCATGGAGGGGCGGACCGCGCTCGTCGTGGCGCACCGGCTGAGCACGGTCGCCACCATGGACCGGCTCGTCGTCCTGGACCGCGGACGGATCGTCGAGCAGGGCACGCACCAGGAGTTGCTGGCCTCGGCGGGCGCCTACGCGAAGCTCTGGCAGCACCAGTCGGGAGGCTTCCTCGACGACGACCCCGCAGGAGCCGACGTGCGCTGAGGAGGCGGGAGGAGCGGAGCGGCCGGAGGTGACCCGTCGGCGCTCACGACTGGGTGCGGCGTACGCACTCCAGGACCACGTCGCCCAGGCTTCCGGTCTCCTCCAGGATCTCCCGCTGGATCCGGGCGCCGTTGCCGTGGCGCAGCAGTTCCGCGGTGGTCCGGTGCACGAAGTCGGTGTCCTTGCTGTCGTCCAGAGCGGGACCGACGTGCTCCAGGAGCGCGCGAACCACGTCCTCGGCGGGCGCCGGCGTCATGGACACGGGGTGCAGGAGGTCCTCCTCCAGCCCCGACCGGGCGGCCCGCCAGGCGGCCAGCCGCAGCAGGTCCACGGTGTGCGCCGCCGGGGGCAGGCCCGCCCGCCACTCGCGCGCCGCCGTCTCGACGAGTCCACGGGTGAGGGTGGCGAGCAGGGTGGCGGTGCTCGCCTCCAGGCAGACGTCCGAGACGCGGATCTCGACCGTGGGGTACCGCTCGGCGATGCGCGCGTCGAAGTAGACCATGCCCCTGTCCCGCAGCACCCCGGTGGCCACCATGTCGTCGACCCGCCGGTGGTACGCGTCGGCGGAACCGAAGAGTTCGGTGGGTCCGGCCATCGGCCAGCGCACCCACACCCGGCTGCGGTAGCTGCTGTAGAGGCTGTCCTTGCCCTGCCAGAACGGGGAGTTCGCGCCGAGCGCCGTCAGTACGGACAGCCAGGGGCGGATCCGGTCGAGCACCGCGGCGCCCTCTTCGTCGGATTCGACCGACACATGGATGTGGCAGCCGCACACGAGTTGCTCCAGGGCCGGCAGACCGAACTCCTGGGCCATCCACTGGTACCGGGAGTTCATGCTGACCGACGGCCTGACCGGCAGGGGCGAGGTGGCGAGCGCCACGACGGTGGTCCCGATGTCCCCGGCGATGCGCGCCGCCTCCTTGCGGCAGCGGACGATCTCCGCGCCGAGGTCGGCCATGTCCGCCTGCGGATGGGTGGCGAACTCGAGCTGCTGGTTGTGCAGCTCCTTCTCGAACGTCTCCTCCGTCGGCTCGTCCCTGGCGGCACGCGCCAGTACCGCAGCGGACAGGGCCTGGGGCTCCCCGGTCTCGGGATCGACCAGGAGAAGTTCTTCTTCCACTCCCACGGTACGCACGTGATAAAGCCTCTCATACGGGTTCATATGGGAGACGTCGCCCGACGTTCCTGCGCCGCGGCTGTCCTCCCGGAAGTCCGAATGCCCTGGAACGGTGCTCGGACACCCGGTCGACACCACGGGAAAGACCGGGTGTCATCCCCAGGTGGGCGCGTCGAGGTGCAGACAGGACCGCTGCCGGTCCCGGTCCAGGTCTCCCGGGGCCGTCATCCCGCCCGCGCGACCGGGAGCGGTGTCCGGCACCACCTGGTGGTGCGCCGGCCCGCGACAACTGCTTGCGATGTGGGGCGCACGGCGCATGGAGGCGAGCGCGAGGCGGCGCGGCGCGCGCCCCGCCGACTTCTGTGTACGTTACTCCGGTGCACGTGACTCCTGCGCACGCGTCGCGGGGCCGTGGTCCGCGCCGGGGGGCACGGGGCCGCCCGGGTGGCGTCGGCGCCACCCGGGGCGGATCCGGGGGACCTTCTACAACACCCGTCGTCTGCGCCCCAGCCAGGTCTGCGCCACCACCACGACGGCGAGGAAGGCGCCGCTGACGACCTGCTGGTAGGCGGAGTCCAGGGAGCCGATCTGGTTGATGACGTTCTGGATCACCTTCAGCAGCAGCACGCCGACCAGCGCGCCGCTGACGAAGCCGAAGCCGCCGGAGAGCAGCGTGCCGCCGATGACGACCGCCGAGATGGCCTCCAGCTCCATGCCCGACCCGAGGATCGTCACGCCGGACACCAGCCAGGCCGCGTTGAGCGCGCCCGCGAGGCCGGCGCACAGTCCGGACAGGGTGTACACGGCGATCTTCGTCCGTGCCACGGGGGCGCCCATGAGCGCCGCCGCGTCCTCGTTGCCGCCGACCGCGTACACGTACTGCCCGAACCGGGTGCGCCGCAGGACGACGGCACCGGCCACGAACAGCACCACCGTGATCCAGATCGGCACGCCGATGCCGAGCAGCGAACCCTGCCCGAGCGTCGCGAAGAACGAGTCCTTGTCGACCAGGTACGTGCGCGAGCCCTCGTCGGTGACCGCCAGCAGGATGCCGCGGGCACCGAGCATGGCGGCGAGGGTGACGATGAACGGAGCCAGCCCCGACCGTGCGATGAGCAGTCCGTTGACCAGGCCGATCAGCCCGCACACCGCGAGCGGCAGCAGCAGGGCCACCACGGTGCCGTACTGCGAGCCCCAGGCGGCCAGTACGCCGCCGAGGGCGAAGAGCGAACCGACCGACAGGTCGATCCCGCCGGTGACGATGACGAACGTCATGCCGAGCGCGACCACCGCGAGGAAGGCGGAGGACAGCGCCATGTTCTCCAGGTTGTCGCCGGTCAGGAAGGTGTCGAAGCTCAGCGACGCCGCGACCATGGCCACCAGGAGGGTGACGAGGGCGCCGTGCTGCTGGGCCAGGGCGCTGAAGCGCTCGCTCCGCGCCGGTGCGTCCTTCCCGGCGTCCTGCTGGACGGCGGCCGTCTTCATCGCGGCCTCCGTGGTGTCGGTGGTCATCGCTTCCCCCGTTCCCGGGCCGCGTAGACGGCGGCGATGATCACCACGGCCTGGGCCATCTGCGTCCACGACGGCTGCAGGTCGTGCTTGATGAGCGTGGTGGTCAGCAACTGGATCAGGACGGCTCCGGCGACGGTGCCGCCGATGCGTATCCGGCCGCCCGACAGGGGAGTGCCGCCGACGACCACGGCTGTGATCGCCGACAGTTCCATCAGGGTGCCCAGTGAGGTGGGGTCGCTGGCCGTCAGCCGGGCGGTGGCCAGGACGCCCGCGATCGCGGCCAGGGCGCCGGAGGCCGCGTACACGATGACGAGGACCCGGCGGACCGGCAGACCGGCCAGCCGGGCGGCGGGCCGGCTGTCGCCGATGGCGAGCAGCTGCCGTCCGAAGGTGGTACGGCGCACCACGAAGGCCACCAGCAGCGCCAGGCCCGCGGCGATGAGGACGAGGTACGGCACGCCCAGCACGTCGCCGGAGCCGAGCGCCGCCATGCCGGGGTCGCGTACGTCCTCGAGCTGGGGGAGCAGCACCAGGGCGAGCCCGCGTGCGGCGACCATGAGGGCGAGCGTGGCGACGATGGGCTGGACGCCCAGGAAGGCGATCAGCGACCCGTTCGCGAGCCCGACCGCGATGCCGCCCGCCACCGCCATGAGGATGGCCGGCCAGATGCCGTAGCCCAGGTAGAGGGAGAGCAGCGAGGTGGACAGGGCCATCACCGAGCCCACCGCCAGGTCCACGCCCTCGGTGCCGATCGCCAGCGCCATGCCCAGGGCGACGATGAGCACCGGCGCGACCTGGACGGCCTGGGTGCGGAAGTTCTCCGCCGAGACGAAGTGGTCGGTGAAGGCGAAGTTGAAGAGCAGGAGTACGACGACGCCCGCGTAGACGCCGTACTCCTGCAGCAGGCGCAGCAGCCGTTCTCGGTCCACCTGGCCGCGGGTGAGCGTCAGGCTAGTCATGGGTGCTCCCAGCGGATCTCGCGGGTTCTGCGGAGGGTTCGGGTTCGGCGGCGATGGCGCGCATCAGGGCGTCCTCGGTGACGGCGTCACCGGTCAGCTCGTCGACGACCGCGCCGTCCTTGAGGACGACGATCCGGTCGCTGCCCTCGATCAGCTCCTCGGTGTCGGAGGAGATCAGCAGCACGGCGAGCCCGTCCTCGGCGAGTTCGTCGATGAGGGCCTGGACCTCCGCCTTGGCGCCGACGTCGATGCCCCGGGTGGGCTCGTCGAGCAGCAGCACCTTCGGATGCAGGGCGAGCCAGCGGGCCAGCAGCACCTTCTGCTGGTTGCCGCCGGAGAGCTCGCCGACCTTCTGGTGCGGTCCCGCGGACTTGATGCGCAGCCGCTTCACGAAGGTGTCGACGATCCGGTCGACGCGGGCGTTGTCCACCAGACCGAACCGGGACAGTCCCGGAAGGGCGGCGAGCGCGATGTTCTCGCGCACCGAGAGACCGGGTGAGATGCCCTCGGCCTTGCGGTCCTCCGGCAGCAGGCTGATGCCGGCGCGGATCGCGGCCGGGGTGGATCCGGTGCGCACGGGCACACCGCCGACGGAGACCCGGCCCGCGTCCGTCGGCAGCGCTCCGGCGATCGCCTTGGCGGTCTCGCTGCGGCCCGAGCCGAGCAGCCCGCCCAGGCCCACCACCTCGCCCGGACGGATGGCGAGCGACACCCCCCGAAGCTGGTGGCGGATCGTCAGGTCGTCGGCGACCAGCACCGGTTCGGCCGCCGCCCGGTGCGAGCCGCTGAACTTGGTCAGGCCCTCACTGCGGACCTCGCCGATCTCCCGGCCCAGCATCAGCGAGACGAGCCGCAGCCGGTCGAGGTCGGCGAGCCGCCCCGTGTGCACCACACGGCCGTCGCGCAGCACGGTGACGGCGTCGCAGATCTCGTACAGCTCGTCCATGCGGTGGCTCACGTAGACCACGGCGATGCCGCGTTCGCGCAGCATGCCGATCACGTCGAACAGGGTGCGCACCTCGCGCGGTTCGAGTGACGAGGTCGGCTCGTCCATGATGACGACCCGCGCGTCGATGGCGACGGCCCGCGCGAGGGCCACCATCTGCTGGGCGCCGACGCCGAGTTCGCGCAGCGGGCGGCGCACGTCGACGCGGATGCCGAGGCCGTGCAGCGCCTCCCGGGCCTCCTGGTGCATCCGGCGGAAGTCGATCAGACCGAGCCGGTTGCGGGGTTCGCGGCCGAGGAGGAGGTTGCGGGCCACGCTCATCAGCGGGACGAGGTTGACCTCCTGGTAGATGGTGGAGATGCCCGCCTGCTGGGCCTGCAGCGGTGTGCTGAAGCGGACCGGCGTGCCGTCGTGGACGACCTCGCCCGCGTCCGGCTGGTAGACGCCGGTGAGTACTTTGATCAGGGTCGACTTGCCCGCGCCGTTCTCGCCGACGAGGGCGTGCACCTCCCCGGCGCGGGCGGTGAAGTCCACGTCGGACAACGCCTTCACGCCGGGGAAGAGCTTGGACACGCCGGTGACGGAGAGCATCTCAGTACGCCTTGCTGATGTCCGACTTGGCGTTGGACTCGGTGTACTCGGTGTCCTTGATGACGATGTCCTGCGCGACTTCCTCGCCCTTGGTGAAGCTGTCGAGGGTCTGGAAGGCGAGTGGCCCGAAGCGCGGGTTGGACTCGACGACGCCGCTGATCCAGCCGTCCACGATGCCCTGGACGGCGTTGCGCGTGCCGTCGATCGTGACGATCTTGACGTCGCCCGGCTTCTTGCCCGCGCCCTTGAGGGCGTTGACGGCGCCGAGGCCCATCTCGTCGTTCTCGGCGTAGATGCCCTTGATGCCGGGCTTGGACTGGATGAGGTTCTCCGTGACCGACTGGCCCTTCTCGCGGGCGAACTCACCGGTCTGCTGGAACACCACCTTGAGCCCGGGCGCCTCCGCCTTGATCTGGTCCACGAAGCCCTTGGTGCGTTCCGTGGTGACGTTGTTGCCCGCCGCGCCGAGCAGGATGGCGATCTCGCCCTTGCCGCCGGTCGCCTCGATCATCTGGTCGGCGGCCCGCTTGCCCTGCTCCACGAAGTCGGAGCCGATGAAGCTCACGTAGTCCTTGCAGGGCTCCGCGTTGATCTTGCGGTCCACCGTGACGATCGGGATGTGCTTGGCCGCCGCCGTGCGCAGCACGGGCTCCCAGCCGTCAGAGTTGAGCGGGGCGATGACCAGCACGTCGGCGCCCTTGGCGATGAGGTCCTGCACGTCGCTGATCTGCTTGGAGAACTGCGACTGGGCGTTGGCGGTGAGGAGCTTGACGCCGCGCTTCTTCGCCTCCGCCTCGATCGAGGCGGTCTCGGCGATCCGGAAGGGGTTGGCCTCCTTCTCGGACTGGGAGAAGCCGACGGTGGCGTTCTTCAGGTCGAGCTTCTCGCCCCCGTACGTCTCCAGGGTGCAGGCGGGCCCGGAGCCGGCACTCGGGGAGGCGACCTCCTGGCCGGCGTCGGCCTGCTGTTCGGTGGCCTTGTCGTCGGAGGAGTCCTCGGACTTGGTGCATCCGGTCAGGGCCAGGCTCGTGAGGAGGCCGGTGGCGAGAAGGGCGCGTGCGGTGATGCGGCGAGGAGGAGCGATCGGCTTCATGGAGGTCCCCAAACAGCGCGGCCCCGGAGCTGAGAGCGCTCCTGGGGTAGTTCGGCACATGACGGTCAACACGGCGTGCACGTCGTTCAGGGGAGGTTTTTACATCGTTGGAGAGACCGTGTAAACCCCTCCGTCCGAAATCTCGACCCGCCGCTTCGGCCCGTCGTCAGCGGCGACCCAGGGTGCTCTCCCGCTCCACCAGGCGATATTCCGCCGTGAGTTCCCGTCCGCCGGGTTCCTGGCGGCCCGACAGACTGCGCAGCAGGGAGGCCACCGCGAGGCGCGCGATCGCCTGTTTGTCCGGCGCGATGGTGGTCAGTGAGACGGCTCCGAAACGGCTCTCGGCGATGTCGTCGAAACCCACCACGGCGATGTCCCACGGCACCCTGAGTCCCCGCTCGTGCAGCACGCGCATGGCGCCGATCGCGATCAGGTCGTTGAAGGCGAAGACCGCGTCGGGGCGCAGGCCCGCGTCCAGCAGTCCGGCCATGGCGCGGGCGCCGTCGTCGCGGTCCCAGCCGCCGACGGGCACGATCAGCTCCTCGTCGACCGGCAGGCCCGCGGCCGCCAGCTCCGCGCGCCAGCCGTCGAGCCGCAGGTGGGCGGGACGGTTCGCGGAGTCCGTCCGGGTGCCGAGGTAGGCGATCCGGGTCCGTCCGCGGTCGAGCAGGTGGCGCACCGCCGTCCGTGCGGCGGCCACGTTGTCGATCGCGATGTGGTCGAAGGGCAGACCGTACTCCCGCTCGCCGAGGAGCACCAGGGGTACGTCGTCGGCCCGGCCCTGCAGATCCTCGGCCTCCAGCTCCAGCGGACTGAGGATCAGGCCGTCGATCACCCGGGCCCGGAAGCCCTGGCTGACCAGCAGTTCCTGCTCGCGCTCGCCCCTGGTGTGGTCGAGCAGGACCGTGAACTCGTGCTCGGCCGCCGCGTCGATCACCGCGCCGGCCAGTTCGGCGAAGTAGGGGTTCCCGAGCTCGGGGACGGCGAGCGCGATGATGCCCGTACGGCCTTTGCGCAGATGCCGTGCGGTGAGGTTCGGCCGGTAACCGAGTTCGTCGATGGCCTCCTGGACCCGTGCGCGCATCGCCGGTGTGATGTGCGGATAGTTGTTCACGACATTGGAAACGGTCTTGATCGAGACGCCGGCCCGTTCGGCCACATCCTTCAGACTGACCCGCAAGGGATCTCCTCGGCATCGACGGTGGCTCCGCACGACCGGAGCATTGTCATGGACCTGGACAGCGGCCGGGAGCCCGTGCTCTCATGCCAACTGCTGTGTGCTTCCAACGTTGTACAGACTGAAGCTCCGCGTCGCCACCCTTCCTCACCCTAGGGGCTTGTGCTGCATCTCCGTGGGTGAAGGACCGGCGTCCGGTGCTTCCCCACGGCAAGAAGGGCGTGGGGACCCCTGCACAGGCCCTCCAGGAGGATTCGTGCGCATCAGACCACTCAGAGACCGACTCGCCCTGTTAGTCGCGGCGGTGCTGGGCGCCGCGGGACTGGCCGCCGCGCCCGCCGCCACGGCCCTGGACGATCCCCCTGAGGTCCACGGCCTCAAGGGTGAGTACTACACCCAGTCCGCCCCCGGCGCCTTCGACTTCCACGAGCTCAAGGCCACCGCCTTCGACGCGAAGCTCGACTTCGACACCCTGGAGCCGCGCCTGCGCTCCGCGACCGGCAGGTCGGACGACGTCAGCGTCCGCTGGACCGGCCGGATCGTGCCGGAGAAGACCGGCCCCACCACCTTCTCGGTCACCGGGGACAACGGCTTCCGGCTCTGGGTGGACGGAAAGCTCGCCATCGACCACTGGGTCGACGACTGGGACCGCGAACAGAGCGCCGAACCCCTGGAGTTGACCGCCGGGCAGGCGTACGACATCAAGGTCGAGTACTTCGAGCACTGGGGTGGCTCCAACCTCCACGTGCGCTGGACACCGCCTGGCGGCACCAAGACCGCCATCCCGCAGTCGGCGTTCCTGCTGCCCGCGGGCTACGACTACGACGGCGCGATCGCCACCACGGTCCTGCGGGACGGCCGCACCCTGCGCCTCGACTTCGCCCAGCAGCTCAAGGCGCCCCCGGCCGGCCTCCTCGACCACCTGGACGCGGTGATCGGCGGGGCGACCTGGCCGCTCGGGCGGGTGAAGCTCGATCCGGCCGACTCCAGGTCCCTGCTGATCGCGCTCAGGGAACCCGTGGTCGGCAACAAGACCGGCACCGCGCGCGGCACCGCCGATGTGCGCTACGACGGGTCCGGAGGTCTCTCCGGCAAGGACGGCAACGTTGTCAAGTCCTTCTGGAGCAGCGGCACCAACACGTCGACCCACCAGCTGCGCACCCGCTGGGCCGAGGACGTCACCCCGTCCGACGCGCACCGCGAGTACCCGCGGCCCCAGCTCACCCGCGACGACTGGAAGAACCTCAACGGCAGCTGGCAGTTCGCGGCCGCCGAGGAGGGGGAGCAGCCCCCGGTCGGCCGGAAACTCGCCGAGAGGATCCTCGTCCCGTACCCCGTCGAGTCCCAGCTGTCGGGCATCGAGCGGCACGAGGACCGGATGTGGTACCGGCGCACCTTCACCGTGCCCGAGGACTGGAAGATCGGCTCGAAGCAGCGCCTGCGGCTCAACTTCGGCGCGGTCGACTGGCGTTCCGAGGTCTACGTCAACGGCACGAAGGTCACCGAACACCAGGGCGGCTACGACAAGTTCAGCGCCGACGTCACCGACGCGCTGAAGCCCGGCCGCACCCAGGAGCTGATCGTCGGCGTCTACGACCCGACGGACGCGGCGGACGGCGAGAACCCGCCGCTGGGCAAGCAGCGCCTCGACCCGAGCGGCATCTGGTACACCCCGTCCTCCGGCATCTGGCAGACCGTGTGGATGGAGCCCGTCGCCGCCGACCACGTCGACTCGCTCGCCCTCACGCCGGACGTCGACGCGGGCACGCTGACCCTCGCGCCGAAGGGCGTGCGGGACGGGGTGCCGGTCACCGCGACCGCGTACGAGGGCAAGCGCAAGGTGGCCACCGTCTCCGGCCGCACGGGCAGCCCGCTCACCCTCAGGATCCGCGACGCACGCCTGTGGTCGCCGGACGACCCGTTCCTCTACGACCTGAAGGTCACCGTCGGCAAGGACCGCGTCGAGAGCTACTTCGGCATGCGGTCCATCGAGGTGGAGAACGTCGGGGGCACCCCGCGCACCGTCCTCAACGGCGAGCCGGTCTTCATGATGGCCACCCTCGACCAGGGCTTCTGGCCCGACGGCCTGCACACCGCCCCGAGCGACAAGGCGCTCGCGTACGACCTGAGGATGCACAAGGCGATGGGCTTCAACTCGGTCCGCAAACACATCAAGGTCGAGCCCGACCGGTGGTTCTACTGGGCCGACAGGCTCGGCCTGCTCGTGTGGCAGGACATGCCGGCCATGACGGCGGGCGTGAACCCCTCCGCCGCCGCCCGCGCCACCTACGAGCGCGAGATGAAGGAGATGATCGACGAACACATCAGCAGCCCCTCGATCATCATGTGGGTCACCTTCAACGAAGGGTGGGGCCAGTACGACGTGGGCCGCATCGCCGAGCAGGCCAAGGCATGGGACCCGACACGGCTGGTCAACAACCAGTCGGGCCTCAACCTCGGAGCCGACGGCGGCACCGGCGACATCATGGACGAGCACGGCTACCCGAGCCCCGCACTGCCACCTCACCCGGACGGCAGACGGGCCCTGGTCATGGGTGAGTACGGCGGCCTCGGCCTGGCCGTGCCCGGGCACGCCTGGTCGGTCCAGCAGTCCTACGTCGACGTCGACCCGGCCACGTACACCGACGACTACCTCACCAAGCTCGACGAGGTGCGCGCGCTGGCCTGCAAGGGCGGCAACGGCGCGGTGTACACCCAGATCGCGGACGTCGAGGGCGAGCTCAACGGGCTGCTCACGTACGACCGCGCGGTCGTCAAACCCGATGTCCAGCGGGTCAGGGCGGCGCACGAGGCCCTGATCGACGACGTGTCCCGGGCGACCCCCGTGGGCTGCGTCTGACACCGGCCCCGTACGACACCTGGGCCGCCGGCGCGACGCCTCCCCGCCGCGCGCCGGGCGGCCCAGGTGTGCCCCACCGCCCTCCCTCCGCTGCGGATGCCGAAGCGGGCGGGAGGGGTCAGGCTGGAGGTGCAGGGGCCGACCGTCGTCACGGTGCCCCGTGCCCGTCCCCCACCTCTGCTCACTGCCGGACGGGCCCGGCCCTCACCGCCCGGGCCGCCGTCACGGCGGCCCGGGCGGTGGCGCGCGAGGAGGGGTCGTGAACAGTGCCGCGTCCGACCCGTTCGTGCACGTCAGAGGCGCCAGTGAGCAGAACAGGTGGCGACCTCGCGGCGCAGCGTCACGGCGCCGTACCCGCCCTGCTGCCTGCCGCGACCTGAGCGGACGGCGACGCGCCCGGAGCCCGCGCGGCAGGGAGCTTCGAGGTCAGCCCGTCGCCCAGCCCGTGTAGAAGAGGCCCACACCGACGATCACGCAGATGCCCTGGATCGTCCAGAAGCGCACCACGACCAGGACCTCGGACCAGCCCTTGAGCTCGAAGTGGTGCTGCAGCGGGGCCATCCTGAAGACCCGCTTGCCGGTCAGCTTGAACGAGCCGACCTGGATGACCACGGACAGGGTGATCAGGACGAACAGGCCGCCCAGCAGGGCGAGCAGGAGCTGGGTGCGCGAACAGATGGCCAGGCCCGCCAGGGCGCCGCCGAGTGCGAGGGACCCGGTGTCACCCATGAAGATCTTGGCGGGTGAGGTGTTCCACCAGAGGAACCCGATGCAGGACCCCATGAGGGCGGACGCCACGACGGCGAGGTCGAGCGGATCACGTACCTCGATGCACGAACCCGGGTCGGTGAGGTTCATCGCGTTGGCGCACGAGTTCTGGAACTGCCACAGGCCGATGAAGGTGTAGCCGCCGAGGACCATGGCCGAGGCGCCGGTCGCCAGTCCGTCCAGACCGTCGGTCAGGTTCACGCCGTTGGACATGGCCAGGATCATGAACAGGGCCCACACGACGAACAGCACCGGCCCGATGGTCCAGCCGAAGTCGGTGAGGAACGACAGCTTCAGGGACGCCGGTGTCTGACCGCGGTCGTCCGCGAAGCGGATGGCCAGTACCGCGAACAGGCTGCCGACGACCAGTTGGCCGGCCATCTTCGCGCCGGCCCGCAGTCCCAGCGAACGCCGTTTGACGATCTTGATGTAGTCGTCGAGGAAGCCGACGGCGCCCATGCCCGCCATCAGGAACAGCACCAGGACACCGGGGAACGTCGGGCTCTCACCGGTGATGACCTTGGTCAGGACGTACGCGGTGAGGGTGGCCAGGATGAAGGCGATGCCGCCCATGGTGGGTGTGCCGCGCTTGCCGTGGTGGCCGCGGGGGCCGTCGTCACGGATGAACTGGCCGTAGCCCTTGCGGGCCAGCAGCTTGATCAGCAGTGGTGTGCCGCCGAGAGTCAGGAACAGGCCCATGGCCCCGGCAAACAGGATCTGGTTCATCGGACGGCGGTTTTCCCCTCAGCTGCGGTCCCGTGCGCGACCGCTGCCGCGGTGTGGGCGGCAGTCGCAGCCCACACCCTATGCATAAGTCCGATCTTCCTACGCCGCTGGGTAGTTGACCCGGGAGGGCAGTGCCGAGGACCGCCCGGACGCCCCGGCTACCCGGCGGTCGAGTACGTGATGTGCGGCGCGAGCGCGTCGAGGAAGTCGGGGGCGTCGAACGCCGCGCCCGCGAACAGGACACCGACCCCGCTCGCCCGCCCGTCGAGGATCCGGTCGACGGCCTCCACGACCAGTGGCGCGGTGACGGCGTAGATGTCCTGCCCCCGCGCGGTGGCGCGGCGTTCGACGGCGCCGGAGCGCACGACGACATCGACGAGGAAGGTCTGCGCGGACCGCCCGCGCTCGTCGACCGCGGTGGGCGCCGGGGTGTCCGCGGTGGCGAGGTCACTCGCCGCCCCGGCGTCCATGTAGGTGCGCACCTCGGGGATGGACAGGTGACTGGGGACGGTGACGACATCGGCCATCGTGAACTCCCCGATGACGGCCCGGGTGCCCAGCGGGTCGGGGAAGTGCCAGGTGAGGGTGGGCAGTTCGTCCCGGTGGTACTCCAGCCGGCCGTTCCTGAGGCGGACGCGCCGGCCGTCGCGCCGTGCGTGGGAGACACTCCCCGCGGTGCGCGTCCCGGCGGTGGGGTGCCAACTGCTCAGCCCGTAGGCGATGTGTGCTTCGTCGGCCGCGGTCCGGTCACCCATGGCCGCGGTGACCAGCAGGTCGCCCAGGCCGCCGTAGAAGGCCATCGCGGGGACGACCACCGTGCCCGCGGCCCGCGCACGGTCCGCGAAGTGCGCGAGGGTGTCGGCGTTGGCCTCGATCTCGGCGGCCACGTCGACATACGGGATCCCGGCACGCAGGGCGGCCTCGATGACGGGGGCGGCCGTCGTGGCGAAGGGGCCGGCGCAGTTGACGACCGCCGCCGCGCCGGCCAGGGCGCGGTCCAGTGCGGCCGGGTCGTCGACCGACGCGGGCCTGACGTCGAGGCCGGGCCTGGCGGCCGCCAGGCCCCGCAGTCTGCCTTCGTCGCGGCCGCAGAGCACCGGGACCGCCCCGCGTGCCAGCAGCTCCGCCACCACGAACCGCCCGGTGTGCCCGTACGCGCCGTACACCGCCACCGTGTGACCCGGTCTCATGCATGCTCCCCGTGCTCCGACGACCACGTGCCCGTGATCCATTGCGGTCATCGTGCCGCGGCCGGCCGGCCGACCGTGAGTGTCCGGAACGCCATGCCACGTACAATTACGGACATGGGGTCCGTCGCGGTGGTCGCCACCGAGGGAATGCTGCACTTCGAACTGTCGGTGGCCTGCGAGGTGTTCGGCAACGCGCCGCAGGGGGCGCGGGCCGGCTGGTACGACCTGGAGATCTGCGGGTCCGCCGCCGTGCGGGTGGGACGGTTCCTGCTGGAGCCGGACCGCGGGCTCGACCGGCTGCCGCACGCCGACACGGTGGTCGTCCCCGCCTGGGCCGACGTCGACGTGGCCCCTCCCGACGACCTGGTCGACGCGGTGCGGGCCGCACACGAGGCAGGGGCGCGGGTGGCGTCCCTGTGCACGGGCGCGTTCGTGCTGGCCGCCGCCGGCCTGCTGGACGGCAGACGCGCCACCACGCACTGGGCGCACACCGGGGTGCTCGCCGCCCGCCATCCCCGCGTGGAGGTCGATCCGGACGTGCTGTACGTGGACGACGGCAGCGTGCTCACCTCCGCCGGCAAGGCCGCCGCACTCGACCTGTGCCTCCACCTCGTCCGCCTCGACCACGGCTCGTCGGTCGCCAACGCCGCCGCCCGCCGCCTGGTCGTACCGCCCCACCGGGCGGGCGGCCAGGCCCAGTTCGTCACCGCCCCGGTGCCGGCCCGGGACGACCACCCGGTCGCCGCACTGCTGCCCTGGGTGATGGAACGCCTCGACCGGCCACTGACCGTGGAGGACCTGGCACGCCAGGCGCAGGTGAGCTCACGCACCCTCGGACGCCACTTCAGGGCGGCCACCGGCACCACCCCACTGCAATGGCTGCTGGCCCAGCGCATCCGCCGCGCCCAGGAGTTGCTGGAGACCACCGACAGCGGCGTCGACGCCATCGCGCAGGCCGCCGGCATGGGTACCGCCACGACGCTGCGCCGTCACTTCAACCACACGCTGGGCGTGCCGCCGGACGCCTACCGCCGCACCTTCCGCGCCACCCCGCGCCCCGCCCCGTGACCGGCGTCCGGTCCGCGGCGCCCTGCGGCGCCGCGGACCTCGTACGGCGGGTCGGTCAGCTGCCCGGGACGGTGTCCTGGAAGGTGGTGCCCGCGCTGCGGTACGCGTTCAGCCTGGCGGTCACCTGGGCCGGCGTGAGGACCTGGTCCTTGACGTGCAGGACGTAGTCGACCTGCTGGTCGTAGGCCCGCGCGGTGGTGCTGGTCTGGCCCGCGAGGTCGATCAGCCACTGGTTGAAGTTGATCGACATCGGCCGTTCCGGCAGGTAGGCGGCGTCATGGGTGCCGAAGTGCTGTCCGTCGACGTAGTACCTGATGGTGCTGTTGTCGATGGTCAGCACCAGGTCGTGCCAGCCGCTGTAGCTCTGCCGGACCTCGCTGTGCTGGTTGACCGCGACCCACGGGTCGGCCTGGTAGGTCTCCCACGACGTCGTGTAGAGGATGTTGGCCGGCTCGCCCCAGCCGCCGTTGGGCAGGTACTCGAAGTCGTACTCGGCGTAGTCGTCCGCCATCGGCGCCTTGAGGTCGTTGATGGTGAAGAACGTCTGGACGAGGCGGTCGCCGTCGGGGCCGTACTTGGGCGCGTCACTGAACCTGACCCGCGCCGCGTACGTGCCGTTCTTGAACTTCATCGCCCTGGTGAGGATCTCGGTCTGCTTGGTGCTCGCCGCGGTGCCGGCGGTGGAGGTCTCCAGGTTCATGATGGAGTTGCCGCCGGTGCTGGCGAAGGTGACCTTCTCGGGTGCCCAGGTGGCGCCCGGCACGCCGGGACCGCCGGAGTTGGACCGCACGTTCCAGCCGTTCGCCGAGATCCTCGGGTCCGTGTGGCCGCTGTAGTTGAAGTCGTCGAACAGCGTGGCGGCGTCCGCCGGCGGGTCGGTCGGCGGGTCCGTCGGCCCGTTGCCTCCCGGGGCCTGGCCCCACAGGGTGGCACCGGCCAGGTGCGCCGTGACCTTGGACCAGTCGCCGTACGACGTCTGGGCGGCGCCGAAGGAGTAGTCGTCGCTCTGGTTCAGCGACGCCCAGTTCGCCTGGTGGAAGCGCAGTTGCAGGTCGCCGGTGTCGGCGCCGGGCGCGAGCGAACCGGCGCCGGAGGTGAAGCCGATCTCCAGGTAGCGGTCGGCCGTGGCGGTGGGGGTGGCGAGCGTGCCGAAGGTGCCCGTGACGTTGGCGCAGCCCTTGACGGCCCAGGAGCAGGCGAAGCGGTAGTTCGCGCCCGCCGAGTCCGCCTTGAAGTAGTAGCGGACCTTGACCCCGCTCAACTGCACGGCGGCGCCACCGGTGTTCTTCACCTTGAACCAGGGTTCGGCCTGGTCGGCACCGGCTCCGCTGGCGCTCGTACGGTACTGGACGCTCAGTCCGTCGGCGGCCGCGCTCGCGGTGCCCGGGAGAGCGGTGAGTGCGGCGGCGCCCATGGCCACCGCGACGGCGGTGTGTGCGGTGGCGCGCAGCCGGTTCTTGGCGAGTCTCATGAATGTTCCTTCCGGAGTGGGGGGGACGGACGGGTCAGAGGTGGCGGGGGACGCCGAGCGCGTCGAGCCGGGCGGTGTGCCCGTCGAGGCGGGTGCGGAAGTCGGTCCAGTCGGTCGTGCCGCTCCAGCCGCGTTCGGCGAGGGCGCACAGCCGCGGGTAGGTGAGGTACTCGATGTGGGCGGGCGTGGTGACGAACTCGGTCCACAGCTGGGCCTGGGTGCCCAGGACGCGCCCGGCCGTCTCGTCGTCCGCCTTCTCGGGCACGGGGTCGTGGGCGTGGACGGCGCGCAGGCCGACGACGGCGCCGGGCTGGGCGGGCGGCTCGTGCGGGCCGTCGCTTCGGGCGTAGTCGAGATAGGTGGCCCGGTGGTGGGCGTTGATCACGGGGTGTCCGCGACGGGCCGCCGTCAGGGTGTGGGCCGGGTCGCGCCAGGTCATCACGGTGAAGTCGGTGGGCAGTTCCGCGCCGGTCTCGGCCCAGCCGACCGGGCGGCGGCCGTGCCGGACGAGGTGGTCGCCGACCTTGCCGAGGAACCAGCCGTGCAGCGCCTCGGGGCCCGGCAGGCCCTCCGCGGCCGCCCGTTCACGAGCGGCGGCGCTGTGCGTCCACTCGGTGGTGGGGCACTCCTCGCCGCCGACGTGGATGTACGGCGACGGGAAGACGTCCATGACCTCGTCGAGGACGGTGCGGCAGAAGTCGAGGACCTCGTCGTGGACGCCGAGGACGGTGTCGCACACTCCCCAGCGCGTCCAGACGTCGAGGGTGCGTTCCGGGTGGTTGCCCAGGGAGGGACAGGCGGCGAGGGCGGCGCGTACGTGCCCGGGCATCTCGATCTCCGGCATCACGGTGACCCCGCGGTCGGCCGCGTACCGGACCAGGCCGGCGAGTTCGCTCCGCGTGTACGAGCCACCGTGCGGAATGCCGTCGTACGCGCCGCTGCCGTCCGGGCCCCGCTGGGACTCGGCGCGGTGGCCGCCGACCTCGGTGAGCTCGGGGTGGGCGGCCACCGGCATGCGCCAGCCCTGGTCGTCCGTGAGGTGCAGGTGGAACACGCTGATCTTGTGCAGGGCGAGGAGGTCGACGTACCGGCGCAGGTAGGAGACGGGCTGGAAGTGGCGGGCCACATCGAGCATGGCGCCGCGCCAGGGGTGGCGTGGCACGTCGGTGATCTCGGCGCACGGCAGCAGCCACGGTGTGCCGCGCTGCGCGGTGGGCGACAGGGCCTGGGCGGGCAGGAGCTGGCGGATCGACTGGACACCGTGCAGCAGGCCGGTGCGGTGGGCGGCGCGCAGCAGCACGCGGTCCGGGCCGATGACGAGTACGTATCCCTCGTCGCCCAGGTCGCCGCCGAGCCCCGGGTCGAGGGCGAGGGCGAACCGTCCGTCCGGGGACGCCGGCAGGGGCAGCCCGGTGGCGGGGGCCAGCAGCACGCGGAGCAGTTCCGCGGCCGGTCCGGCGCCTTCGCCGATGTGCAGCGTGGTGCCGGCGTCGAGCGTGAAGTGTCCCGGCCGGAGCACGGCCTCGGTGGGGCGGGGGACGAGGGTGAGTACGGATGGCTGTGCGGGCACGGATCGCCTCCGGAACTGCGGTCGCGGGGGAGTACGTGGGGGGTGCGGGCGGTGCGCGAGGAGTCAGCCCTTGACCGCGCCGGCGGCGAAGCCCGAGGTGACGTGGCGTTGGAGCAGCAGGAACACCACGAGGGCGGGGGCGGCGAAGAGGGCCGAGGCGGCCATGGTGGCGCCCCAGTCGGTGCCGAAGACGTTCTGGAAGGAGGACAGCCACACGGGCAGGGTGCGGTTGTCCTGCTGTTTGATGATGAGGAAGTTGGCGTAGGCGAACTCGTTCCAGGCGGTGATGTAGCCGAACAGCGAGGTGGCCATGAGGCCCGGTGCCAGCAGCGGGAACGCGATGTGCCGGAACGCGCCGAGCCGGGTGCAGCCGTCGACCTGGGCGGACTCCTCCAGTTCCGGCGGGATGGTGCCGATGAAGCCGCGCAGGACGATGACGGTGAAGGGCAGCGTCATCATGAAGTAGACGAGGGTCAGGGTCGGCAGCCGGTCGAGCATGTCGGTGTCCCGGGAGATGATGTAGACCGGGATGATCAGCGACTCCCAGGGCGCCATCTGGGCGATGAAGACCATGAGCATGAACTGCCGGCGGCCCCGCCACCTCATCCGGGCCACCGCGTAGGCGGCGCCGAGCGCGATGACGAGGGAGAGCAGTACGGCGCTCAGGGTGACGAGGACGCTGTTGCGCCAGAACAGTCCGAAGCCGTCGGCGCCCACGGCGGTACGGAAGTGGTCGAGCGTCCAGGTGTCCGGGAGGAGACCGGGGTCGTCGGACTGGATGTCACGGGTCGGGGTGAACGCGGTGGCGGCCATCCAGTAGACCGGGAACAGGCACAGCACGACCGTGACGAAGGCGGCGGCGTTCAGCGGTATGCGGCGGATGCGGGGCCGGGTCGTGCTCATGCGAGCTCGTCCTCCTGGCGGAACATCTGGCGGAAGTAGAGGACCAGCACGCCGGACATCAGCACGACGGTGACCATGGAGGCCGCCGATCCGAGGTCGTAGCGCTGGCTCGACAGGGCGGTCTGCACCGCGTACACGGGCAGGATGGTGGTCGCGTCGCCCGGCCCGCCGTTGGTCATCACCCAGATCTGGACGAACGCCTTGAACGTCCAGATCACCTCGAGCGACAGCACCAGCAGGAAGATCGGCCGGATCACGGGGAAGGTGAGGGACCGGAAGATGCGCGGGCCCGACGCCCCGTCGAGCCGCGCCGCCTCGTACAGCTCGGTGGGGACGGTGGTGAGGGCCGAGTAGAGGGTGATCGCTGCGAACGGCACGGACTGCCACACGACGAGAGCGATCAGGATGGCGAAGGCGGCCGGTCCGTGCGCGAACCAGGCGTAGCGCTCGAAGGACGAGAACCCCAGGTCGGTGAGGACCGCGTTGACGATGCCGAACTCCGAGTGGAACAGCCACTGGAAGACGGTGGTCGCCGCGATGACCGGCATGGCCCAGGTGAGCACGAGCGCGCTGAGGACCGCGGTCCGGCCGAACCGGCCGAGCCGCTCGACCATCAGCGCGACCAGGGTGGAGAGCGTCATGATCAGTACGACGTTGACCGCCATGAAGAGGAACGTGCGGCGCACGACCTCCCAGAAGCGGTCGTCGCCGAGGAGCGTCCGGTAGTTCTCGAAGCCGACGAACCGTGCGTCGCCCAGGATGAGCTGGCGCAGACCGAAGTCCTGCAGCGAGATGACCACGGCTCGGCCCAGGGGGTAGACGAGCAGGTAGAGCGTGCCGAGGACGGCGGGCGCGATCAGGACGTACGGCCAGACCCCGCGGCGGCCGTCCCCGGACGCGCGCCGCGGTCCAGAGGTGGCCGGGCGCCGGGTTCGCGGGGTTCGCCGGGCGCTCGGTGCGGGGCGGTGTGGGCTCTGCTCTCGGACGTCCGTCACGGCACTCTCCCTCCGGTGGGTGGGGACGGTGTGCGGCGGACGGTTCAGGAGCCGGTGTTCATGGCCTCGGTGATGGCCTCCGAGGCCGTGCGGGCCTCCTTCCGCATGTCGCCCCCGGTGAGCACGGCGGTCAGGTAGTCCTTGATCGGGTTCTTGGCCTCGACGGCGGCCCAGCCGGGCGTGTTGGGTGTGGCGTGGCCCTCGGCGGCGCCCACCGCCATGGCCGAGGCGCCGGGGTCGGAGGCGACCGCGCCGGCCAGGGTGGTCTTGTTCGGGACGTAGCTCATGGCGACGGCGAGCTTCTTCTGCCAGGTGTCGCCGGTGAGTTCCTTGATGAAGGTGTAGGCCGCGTCCTGCTTGGCGGAGGCCGTGGGGATGACCAGGTCGGAGCCGCCGGTGAAGACCGCGCCGGGGGCGTCGGCGGTCTTGCCCGGGATCGGGAAGAACCCGAGCTTGCCCTTCAGCGCGGGGTTGTTCTCGATGACCGTGCCGGCGCCGCCGGGGGACGAGATGATCTGTGCGACGTTCCCCTTGGCCATGACGTCCGCCTGCGGGGGACTGGCCTCGTCGGAGTCCTTCGGGCCCCTGCCGAGGGCCTGGAGCTTCCGGTAGAACTCCATGCCGCGCAGCGCCTGCGGGGTGTCGAGGCTGCCCTTCCACTTCCCTCCGGACTCGGTGGCGAGGTCGCCGCCCTCGTCCCAGACGAAGCCCGCGAGGGTGTACCAGTTCTGGCCGGGCAGGTAGATGCCCTGCGTACCGCCCGTGTCGAGCTTCCTGGTGGCGGCGATCCACTGGTCGCGGGTCTTCAGGGCGGCCGGGTCGATGCCCGCCTTCTCGAAGAGGTCGGTGCGGTGGATGACGACCCGGTTGGCCGCGTAGTACGGGATGCCGTACTGCTTTCCCTCGTAGGCGCCCGGCTCGGCGAGGCCCTTGAGCCAGTCCTTGCCGCCGAGTTCGCCGACCTTGTCGCTGAGGTCGAGCAGGCCCCCGCTCTGTGCGAACTGGGCGACCTGGGTGTTGCCGGTCTCGATGACGTCCGGCGCGTCGGTGCCGGCGAGGGCCGCCGTCACCTTCTCACCGATGCCGTCCCACTCCTGGATCTGCACCTTGACGTCGATGTCGGGGTGCGCGGCCTCGAAGGCTCCGACGAAGTCCTTCTGGAACTGCTGCGAGACGCTGTCGCGCATCAGCCAGACGTCGATCGTGGTGCTCCCGTCCGACGTGTCGGAGGAACTGCTGCAGGCACTCAGCCCGGCGGTCACGACAAGTGCGGACACACCGGCGAACAAGCGGAGCTTCACGGTTCACCTCTGGAGGACAGGAGCCGACCACCTGACCAGTGAAGCCCACTGGACAGCTCACCTCTCGATGCGGGGATGAAACTGGCATAGACCAATCGGGGACGTCAACCCCCTTGGCGGCAACGGGTTTTGGCGCCTCGATGAGCCAAGACGCGGACGATCACCGCCAGGAAGCGGTTACACTTCGCCCCGACCAGGAGCGTGGCAGCACGTAACCACTGGTCAACTGGTAAAGGGGAAGTCGTGCATGAGGGGGCACAGCATGAAGGACGTCGCACCGGGGGCGGTGCTCAAGCGGGAGCGGGTGCGCGACTTCATCCTCGACCTCGTCGAGTCGCGCAGCCCGGGCGACGCGATCCCCTCCGAACGCTCCCTGTGCGCCCGGCTGGAGGTGTCCCGCCCGACCCTGCGCGCCGCCGTCGACGAACTCGTCGCCGCGGGGCTGCTGGTGCGGGAACACGGCCGCGGCATGTTCGTGGCACCGGAGAAGATCACCCAGGAACTCGTGTCCGGACAGCAGGCCATGACGGCGCCGCAGGCGTCCGGGACCTGGTCGAGCCGCCTGCTGGAGTTCACCACCTTCGCGGCCGGCGCGCGCGTGGGCCGCAAACTGCGCATGTCACCCGCCGCCGACATCGTGTACGTGGCCCGGCTGCGCCTGGTCGACGGCGCCCCGATGGCCATCGAGCACCTGCACATCAGGGCGGACCTGGTCCCCACCCTGTCCGCCGGGGAACTGGAGGCCGGCGACCTGTACGAGCACCTGCGTGAGCAGCACGGCGTGCACGTCCAGGAGGCCGTCCAGGCGATCGAGCCGACCGTCGTCACGCGGGCCGAGGCCGAACTGCTCGACGTCCCCGAACTGTCGCCGGCCCTGCTCTTCGAGCGGCTCACCTCGGACACCACCGGGCAGCCCGTCGAGTACGTGCACTCGATCTACCGCGGGGACCGCTACCGCATCGTCTCCCGGCTCACCCTCGACCCGTCCGCGGCGGCCCCGCCGGCCCGGCTCGGACATCACCCCGGCATCCCCCCGGGCGACTTCGCCCACCGCGAGACCATCGCGTCCTCCACGCGGGGGGACATCCAGTCGGCTCCGTGACGGCCCCTGGCCGGCGGTGCCTTGGGTGCCTTGGGGCATGTGTGGCCCGAGCGAGGCGGGGTTCTGGTGATTCGTGTGGGTCCCGGACTATGTGGTGTGGCTTGCGGGAGGCACACTGCATACAGGCAATCTCACGATCACAAGGAACAGGCATGATCACGCTCACGAAGGAAGACGGCCCGGCGGATCTCGACGGAGTGACCCATCTGTCGATCGGGGTGTCCTGGGACCCGACCGTCGGCGCCAGCGGCGGACTGATCGGCAAGCTGCGCCAGAAGACGGGCACGGACCTCGACCTGATCGCCATCGCGATGCAGGGCTCGGACCCGGTGCGCCTGGCGGGTCTCGACTCGCTGGACCCGCTGGGCAACGGCTCGTTGGTGCACACCGGCGACAACCAGACCGGCAAGGGCGCCGGTGACGACGAGACGGTGACCGTCGAGTTCGCCCGCGTCCCGCAGAACATCACCGCGATCGTCTTCGTCGCCGCGGCCTACAAGAAGAGCAGCTCCTTCCAGAAGGCGCGCAACATCAGCTTCAAGGTGTACGACGCCAGCGGGGGCAGCACGCAGCAGGTCGCGGACATCTGGCCGAGCCTGCTCAGCAACGACAACGGCTGCGCCGTGGCCAAGGCGATCCGGGTCGGCGGGGCCTGGAAGCTGCAGGTCATCAATGAGACCGGCAAGATCAAGCAGGGCGACGAGCAGGCCCTGATGCGCTTCGCCGCGAGCAAGTAGGACACGCGGGGACGCGGGGGGGGGGGGGGGGGGGCCGCCGCCCCCCCCCCCCCCCCCCCCCCCCCCCCCCCCCCGCCGGGGGGGGGCGCGCCCCGCGGCGGG